>JBCDIK010000191.1:0-6916 GCA_038749065.1 Pseudomonadota bacterium
GAAACCTGGCTGATGCGCCTCACCCCGCGCTGACCCGTTCTGCCAAGCAGGATCGCGCTCCGCGGGAGCGCGCCGCAGCCGCGCGTGAAAGCGGCGTTGATTCATTTGATGGATATAGCGCGCTATCCTTAACCCGAATTCAGCAGGGCCCCTGGGGCCGGAGTCAGGCGTGCAGAGCAGCGGTACTTTGGAAGCGTTTCGGGAACAGGTCAGCGACTGGGTCAAGGCGAACTTTCCCGATAGCCTGCGCGGCGTGGAGATCGGCGTTGAGGGGGTCGGTGGCCCAGAGCACGCGGCGGATCTGGCACGCTGGCGCGAGGCGCTGGCGGCGCAGGGTTATGGCGCGCCGACCTGGCCGGTTGCCTATGGCGGCGCGGGACTGAGCGACCCGGAAGCCAAGGTGCTGGGACAGGCGCTCTACCAGCATGGCGCCTTCAACCCAATTCCCGTGCTCGCGGGCATGGGCGTCACCATGGTCGGTCCGACCATCCTCGAGTACGGCACAGACGCTCAGAAAGAAAAGCACCTGCCGCCGATCGCGCGCGGCGAAGTGCGTTGGTGCCTCGGACTGTCGGAGCCGAACGCCGGCTCGGATCTGGCGTCACTGAACACGCGCGCGGAGGCGCACGGTGACGAGTACGTGCTCAACGGTCAGAAGATCTGGACCAGCGGCGCGGATCAGTCGCAGTGGTGCGGGGCGCTGGTGCGCACGGACCCGAAGGCGGCCAAACGCGATGGCATCAGCTTCCTGATGCTGCCCATGGACCAGGAGGGCGTCGAGACTCGCCCGATCCGCCTCATCTCCGGGGCGTCGCCGTTCTGTGAGACCTACTTCAACGATGCCCGGGCCGCCAAGAGCGACCTGCTGGGCGAGTTGAATGACGGCTGGAGCGTGATCAAGCGCCTGCTGCAGCATGAGCGGCAGAGCCAGACCCGCAGCGGCCGTACACCGACGGACGAGCGGGCCTCACTGCAGGAGCTGGCGCGCAGCTACGTGGGTCTGGACGACGATGGCCGGCTTGCGGACAGTGATCTGCGCGGACGAATCGTGCGCAATATGATGGATGGCGAGGCGCACGCGCTCACCATCGCGCGCATCACCGCTGAGGCTCGCGGCAAAGTCGAGGTCAGCGCCGTCGCTTCCATCCTCAAAAACTCCAACACCCGCGTCGCGCAGGACAAGGCCGAGCTGACGCTGGAAATCATGGGTAACCAGGGCCTGGGCGGAAGCGGCGAACTGTTCACCGAGGCGGAGCAGGCCGCGACGTCCGAGTGGCTCTGGGGCAAGGCGATGTCGATCTACGGCGGGTCCTACGAAGTTCAGAACAACATCATCGCCAAGAACATTCTCGGGCTGCCTGAGACCACCCAAAAGGGCTGAGGCCAGCGAGAACCCACAGGAGAGGAGGGCGGATGGCCGCACTGACCGAAGAGCAAACCATACTGCGCGACCAGGCGCGCGCCTGGACCGCAGAACAGGCGCCGGTGGGCGCGTTTCGGGACATGCGCGATGCCCGCCTCGCGCAGGCGTTCGAGCCGAAGACCTGGACGCAGATGCTGGAACTGGGCTGGACGGGCATCCTCGTGCCCGAAGCCCACGGCGGCGCTGATCTGGGCTACCTAACCTTCGGTCTGGTGCTGGAAGAACTCGGGCGCCAGCTGACCGCGGCGCCGCTGTTTGCCAGCGGATTTACCAGCGTTGCGGCGCTGCGGCTCGGTGGCAGTGATGCGCAGCAGGGGCAATGGTTGCCGGGTATCGTCGACGGCTCCGTGGTCATGACGCTGGCGCACGAAGAGGGGCCCCGCCATCAGCCGTTGCCTGCGGCGTGCACGGCACAGCGCGGCGGCGACGGGTTCGTCCTCAGCGGTCAGAAGCAGTTTGTGCCCGAAGCGATGGCCGCAACCCATTACCTGGTCAGCGTCCTGTGTGACGACGAGGTGCAGTTGCTCGTGGTGCCCGCCGATGTTGCCGGGCTCGAGCGCCACGCTGTGCCCATGGTGGATAGCCGTGGCTACGGCCATCTGACCTTCAGGGACGTCACCGTTCCCGTGGAGGCTCTGCTGGCCGGCGGTTCGGACCTGCTGGAGCAGACGTTGGATCGGGCCCGGGCTGGCACCGCGATGGAAATGATCGGGACCGGCGCGGCCGCCTTCGACATGACGCTCGAGTACCTCAAGACCCGCGAGCAGTTTGGCAAGGTGATCGGCTCCTTTCAGGCGCTTGGGCATCGCGCCGCTGAGTTGTTCGCGGCCATGCAGCTGGCTCGATCCTGCGCCGAAGCTGCGCTGCAGGCGCTGGACGAGGACGCTGCGCAGGCGCCGCGCACTCGGGAGCTGGTGTCTCTGGCCAAAGCGAAGGCGGGGGAGTTCCTGTTTCGCATGTCCAACGAGATGATCCAGATTCACGGCGGAATTGGGATGACCGATGAGTTCGACGCCGGTTTCTATCTGAAACGTGCGCGAACGCTCGAGAGCGCATTCGGTAATCAGGCCTTTCATCGTGAGCGCTACGCGCGACTGAAGGGTTTCTAGCTTGACGGACCGGCGCGATGCCGGCGGGCTCGCGTCGACCGGCTATCCGGTGACCCGGGCGCGCCGCACGCTGCTCGCCTCCATCGTGATCATCTGGATGGGATTCACGGTGCTGTTCCCGTTGATTGCGCCCATCGGCCGCGAGATGGGCCTGACGGAGTTCCAGATCACCAGCATCATTGGCACCTCGTCGCTGGTGGTCTTCCTCGCTTCGCCAGTGTGGGGCCGGCTTAGCGATCGCTTCGGCCGCAAGCGGATGCTGCTGACCGGCATTCTCGGATTCGCCTTCGGCACCGCGCTGTTCAACACGGTTCTATCTCTGGGCTTGAGCGGCGCGCTCTCCGGACTGATGCTGTACGGAAGCCTGTTGCTGGCGCGCTGGATGCATGCGGGCGTCATGTCCGCCGCCATGCCGGCGACCACCGCCTATATGGCGGACATCACCAGCCTGTCCGAGCGCACCCGGGGCATGGGCGCCGCGGGGGCCGCGAATAACCTGGGCTCGATCATTGGGCCAAGTCTCGCAGCGCTGGCCGTGGTTGGACTGCTGTTTCCCCTATGGCTCATGGCCGGCTTGGCGTTGCTCAACGCGTTGCTGGTGTGGCGCCTGCTGCCTGAATCCCCCGCCTTCACCGCCCAGCAAGGGGCGGCGCCCCGGCGGCCTGCCAAGCGCATGCCCTATACGGACCGCCGGATCCTGCCTTTTGTTGTGGTCGGGGTGTTGATGTTCACCGGCGCCGCACTCGTACAGCAGACCATGGGGTTCCGCTTTCAGGATGCAATCGGCCTGACGGCGACCGAGACCGCGAGCGTCTTCGGGGTCGCCATGATGCTGTCCGCCGTCTGCTCACTGTTCGCTCAAGCGGTGATCGTACAGCGCATGCACCTGGCGCCCTTCACCCTGCTGCGGCTGGCGATCCCGCTGCTGATCGTGGCCTTCACCATGATGGCGCTCCTGGACGGACGGTGGGGTCTGACCACGGCGATGATGGTGCAGGGGCTTGGCATGGGTTTGGCGGCGCCCGGTTTCATGGCCGGCGCGTCGCTGGCCGTGGCGCCGGAAGAGCAGGGGGCTGTGGCTGGCGTGGCCGGGGCCTGTCCGCCCCTGGGCTTCTCTATTGGCCCGTTGCTGGGAGGCTGGCTGTATCAGATCGAGCCGGTGCTGCCCTACGCCTGTGCCGCTGGCATGTATGTGCTGCTATTTGCGGCCATGGGCTGGATCGGGCGGCGCGTCACCGTCCACTCATACGACCGGGAGGCAGCACCATGACCCAGACTGCGCCAACGCCGTCGATTGCAACGGCCCTCGCGGGCATCGCTCGGCATTGCGCCCCGACCGCTGCAAACAGCTGGCACGATCGGGTGATCGCGGCGCGTGCCGGCGATGCCAATGAGCGCGAGGCACTCTGTGGCGCGCTGTGTTGGGTCGCGTTCGCAGCGCCGGAAGCGACGCTGCCGCTCTACGATGGCCTTGCTGCGGCGTGGCTGGGACGGCCGTCATCCCCGTCGGAAGTCTCCGCCGTGTCAGCGGCCCCCCTCGACGATGGGTTCTGGCAGGCGTTTCGAGAGACTCTGGAAGGCCCCGCTGAGGGCTACGACGCCGGCACCATCACAGCGGCGGTCGCTGCCCTGGGTGGGGCGGTCGCGCCTGCGTTTTACACCCTGGCGGAGCGCGCGGCAACGCAGACTGCAGCGAGCCAGCGTGTGGCCATCGATGTACCGCTGGCACCGTTGCGGCTGAACGATCTGGCGACAGCGGCGCCCGGTGGCCTCGGGCGCGCGCTGTTTGAGCTGTGGGACGGCAACGGCTTTGATCCCGAAGTTCTGGACCGCGACGCCGCGGGCCTCGCGGCCTTGCCACCGCACCTGCGCTATTTCAATACCCGGATTCTGCAGATGCACGACGTCTGGCATCTTGTCGCCGGCTATCAGACGACCTCCCTGCACGAGATGGCCATCTCCGCCTTTCAGCTGGCCCAGTTCGGCCACAACTACTCTGCGATGTTCCTGGCCACGGTGGCCACCCTCAGTCATCTGCGCTCGCCAGAAGGCTTTCCGATTCTGTTTCAGAACCTCAGCGAGGCGTGGCACCATGGTCGGCAGACACCGTCGCTGATGGCGGTTGACTGGGAGTCTTGTTGGGACCAGCCGATCAACGCGCTGCGCCGAGAGCTTCGTATCGATCCATTCCCCGGGTCGTTGCCGGCAGACCTGCTCGAACAGGCCGCGGCACTGAACTGATCCGCGGCGCACCCAGAAGGAGGATTCATGCCTGACTTGACCGGTTATGTTGCCGTCGTCACCGGCGCCAGCAAAGGGATCGGCAAAGGGATCGCCCTGGGCCTTGGTGAGTACGGGGCCACGGTCTACCTCACCGGTCGCAGCAGCAGCGATGCCCCGGGGGCGCTCAGCGTTGAGAACACCGCCCGTGCGGTCGATGAGCTGGGCGGCACCGGCGTGCCTGTGGTGCTCGATCACAACGACGATGCGGCGGTGGCGGGTCTGTTCGAACGCGTTGCGAAGGAGGCCGGTCGCCTCGACATTCTCGTCAACAATGTCTATCAGATTCCGGATCCGCCTGCCTTCAGCGGCGGGTTCTGGGAGCATCCGATCCGGATCTGGGACGACCAGTGTGGCGTCGGACTGCGCGGGTATTACACGGCATCGGTGTTTGCGGCGCCGCTGATGATCCAGCGGGGCTCCGGTCTGATCGTGAACATCTCTTCCCGCGGGGGACGCGGCTACGTCTTCAACACGGCGTACGGCGTTGGCAAGGCGGGAGTGGATCGCATGGCACAGGACATGGCGCACGAACTTGCGGACTATGGCGTTGCTGCGCTCTCCCTGTCGCCGTCCAAGGTCAAGACGGAGTTCATCCTTGAGCAGATCGAGCGTGGGGAACTGCCGCCACTAGATCCCGCGGTGGCGCAGTCCGTGCGCCTGTCCGGCCGTGTGATTGCGGCCCTTGCCACGGCGTCGGATCGTATGGAGATCAGCGGTGGGATCTATACGGTGGCCGAGATGGCCGAGCGCTACGAGGTCATCGACCCGGATCGGGAGTAGCCGCCCCGGTCATGCTGGCCGTTTGAAGGTCAGCCAGAAACCGCCGTCGGTCAACGTATCCATCAGGGCCTGCGGGCTGAAAGGCTTGCTCATGAACGCCTGCACGCCCAGATCCATGGCCCCGTGAATGAGCCCGGCATCGCGGGAGCCGCTCACTGCCACAATCAGCGCACCGGCCATTCGCGGTTGATCCTGCATATTGCGCAGCAGATCCATCGCATCGATGTCCGGCAGGCCGAAGTCGACGAGGATCACGTCAAAGGGCGGCTTAGGCTCAGCAAGGATCGCCGTCGCTTCCTCACCGTCAGCCGCATAGCTGACATCGCAATAGATGCGTGCCGATTTTAGGTTGCGGGCGACCCACTCGCGGTCCGCGTCGTCGTCTTCGATGAGCAGCAGGCTCAGGGGCGCTGACATGAGAGGATGTTGCTCTGCGTTTAGCCTCTTTAGGTATAGCCGAGCGAGCGCAGTTTGCGAGTTCAGCCGGGGTAGCGACGGGGAATCTTGAGGATCACCGAGAACCTGCCATCATTCTCCTGCCGGCTCGCCAGTGCGCCTTCCAGGCCGATGGCGACCTGGTGCACCACGGTCAGGCCCAGTCCCACATGCGCTGGTGACGGTCGTCGTCTCAGGCGCTGGAAGGGCTTTATGGCACGCTCCATTTCGGCCTTGGTCAGCCCCGGGCCCGGATCGGTAAAGCAGCAGATCACCTGTTCATCATTGATATCGATGTCGATTTTCAGTTCGGGTCGAACGGCGTACAGCACTGCGTTTGAAGCGAGTTGCTCGGCTGCATTGCGCAGCAGGCTCTGATCGCTGACGAGCTCTGCATCTCCGGTAATTTCCAAGCTTGTCAGTGACCGCTCGCAGCTGCGGCAGCCCGCTCGAAACAGATCTGCAAGGGAGCTGATCATGCTAGGCCGCGCGCCCTGGGCCAGGTGCGCCAACTCGTGCACGCCGTACAGCATCTGCTCGGCGATCTCTGCGCTTTGTTGAACCTTAGACAACAGTTTGCGCGGCTCTTCCGCCAGTTCCCTGCCAAGTTCGTCGTCAAGCAGATCGGCGAATCCACGGATATGACGCAGTGGCGCCCCGACGTCGTGCCCGATGGCTCGAAGATAGTTGAGGTAGAGGTCGGCGCGCGCGTCATCCGGCGCGATCATGGGTTGCCCGTCGGCAGCTCGACGACCTTCCAGTAGTGATCCAACAACTCGATCCCCTCGACGAAGGAGTCTCCAAGGGCCGACTTGACCATATAGCCAGCGACGTTGTGGCTGTAGGCCGAGAACACGTCGCGGTCGTCCCTCGATGTGCTCAGGAC
>JBCDIK010000192.1:0-6830 GCA_038749065.1 Pseudomonadota bacterium
CCGCGCACCATGCCCGCGGTGCTATTGCCGTCCGTGTTGTCATCAAAGCGGGTTTCCACCGCACCGGTGACGCCACCCAGGCCGCCTTCAGGGGCTGCTTTCGGAATGCGGTTGGTCTGCACATCGACCACGCCGCCGATGGCGCCGGTGCCGTAGAGCAGCGTCGAGGGTCCTTTGAGGATCTCCACGCGCTCCGCGATCAACGGCTCGACCGTGACGACGTGGTCGGCGCTGGTGACCGACAAATCGAGGGCATCGATGCGGTCCTGCATCACCCGAACCCGGGGGCCGCCGAGCCCCTGGATGACCGGGCGGCCAACGGCGTTGCCGAAGCTGCTGTTGTGAACGCCCGCCTGAGTGGCAAGTGTGGAGCCGATGTTGGCCGCCAGTACGCGCTGCAGGGCGTCGCCCTCCAGCACGGTCGCCGCCTGCGCAATGCCGTCGTCACCCAGGGGGTGGGCGACGACGATCAACTCCTCAACGCCGGTGGCCGAAGCCGCGATGGACGTGGCTTCAGCGCTCGCGCCGGCGGCACTGCTGAGCAGCACGGCTGCTGCCAATGATCGCAGCGCGAACGGCGCTGCAGGGGAAAACGCAGGCGAACTGGCCTGCCACAGGAATCTGTTGCTATTCATCTCTCTCTATCCTGATCAGAACGCCACGCACCTAGGGTGACGCTCGGGTTACGAAGGGTTTTCGTCAGATCAGGTCAGAAGGGGGAGCCCGGCAGAGGGGGAGCGCGACGCCGCTGGAGACGGGAGGCTGAGCGGGCAGCGCGATGGTGCACGCGACCGAGCGCTCAGCGAAGGGGAAGTGCGTCGCAGAAAGCCCGAGGACCGCACCGCTATCACCCTGGAGACAAAGCTGGCAGCTGACTTCCGGCTCGTCATGATGATCCGCATGCACGTGCTCGAGCGCAGCGAATTGCGCGAACAGCAGCAGGCCGGCGACGAACGCCAGCGCCCGCAGCCGGCGTATCGGGTCGAGTGTCAATGTGGCACGACAAATCATCGGCGCGAATTCTCTGGTGCGGCGCCAATGAGCGCAAGCGTCCAAGCATTGAATTCTGTAATTGTTTGACGAGGGCTACCGCACCCAGGTTAAAACGTGTTCTACTCCCATTGAAACACGTTCTAACCTCACTGAGCGGCGGCTTTGTCCGCGCAGCCGTGGCCAGGATTGATGCAGACCACCTTAAACGCCTCTACGAGCGCCGCCGTCAGCTCCCCCGCCGCCTCCCGGACCCAGGTCCGGATCCTCGCCGCGGCGGAGGAGCTCCTGCGCAGCGGCGGCGCGCAGGCGCTGAACATGCGCGCCCTCGCAGATGCGGCCGGGGTCAGCATCGCTACTCCCTACAACGTGTTCGGCTCCAAGGAAGCGGTGCTGCTCGCGGTCATGAACAACGATCTGCAGGCGCACCAGAGCGCTTTCGCCCGCGCGTCGCGAGGCGACCTCACCGACCTGTTCGCCGCCTGCCGGATTACCATCGAGCACCTGACCGCGGACCCCGACTACTTCCGGGCCCTGCTCAGCGCGCTGCACCACACGGGCAACCAGGATCTACGCTTGTTGTTCGCGGGGCCGCGCTACCTGCTGTGGAAAGGGCTTCTGAACCGCGCGCGCACGGCGGGCGAGCTGCGCGAAGACCTGAACGCCGATGCCCTCGCGATCACCGTCTGCCAGCAGCTGTCGGCACCGGTGATGGAGTGGGTCCAGGGCGGGCTCAGCGCCACAGAGCTGGCGGCCCGAGCGCGCTACGGACTCGCAATGGTGCTGCTCGGTGCGGCCACGGAGCCGGCACGCAGGATCGTCGAGCAGGAGCTGCAGGCGGCCCAGGACACGCTCCAGAACATCTGGCAGGCACTGCTGCGTAAGCGGCTGCAGCAGGGCCCCTTGAGCGATGACGAAGCGGCGCTGGCCGCTGACCTCCTGCCCGCGATCGAGTCATCGGAAACCACACCAATGAGTGCAGAGAGCTGAACATGGCAAACATCACCGACCCGCAAGGCACCTTAAGCCCAGTCCGCCGTTCCATCTATCCCCAGGCGGATGACAGCTGGGAGCGCATCGCAACCCGCGAGCTGCCCGACCTGCCGCTGGCAGAAGCGACCGGATTGCTGCAGAGCTGGAACCTGCACGTGTTCATGCGCCCGGCACCGCCCGCGGACTCGCCGCGAGCGGGGAACCCGATCCTGCCAAGCGATGTGGTGTTTCTAGAACCGCCGCAGCCAGCCGCTGGAGCGCAGCACTGAGGACGGCAGTGGCAGCCACCATCACCGATGTCCGGCTCGCGGCCGCCCACGAGGGCATCGCCGAGCTGGTGGTGATTCTGACTCACGGCAACGGTGGACGATCCGAGGTTGCCCTCGACCACCACGCTGCCAACGCTCTGCTGGCTGAAGCCGGCAGTGAGGATCTCGCCGCGCTCCGCGGCATGGGCTGGCAGAGCGTGCAGCGCGCGCTGGCCGCCAGCTGGAACCGGTATCAACAAGGAAGCGAACATGTTTGATCTGATCATTCGGAACGGGCGCATCGTCGACGGCAGTGGCCTGCCGGCCTACCAGGCCGACATCGGCATCCGCGGCAATCGCATTGAGGCCATCGGCCAGCTCACCCAGGACGCGGCGCGCATCATCGACGCCGGGGGGCGCGCAGTCGCGCCAGGCTTCATCGATCCGCACACGCACTTCGACGCGCAGCTGCTCTGGGACGGCCAGGCCCGCCCGGCGCTGGAACACGGCGTGACCACCATCGTGCCCGGCAACTGCTCGCTGTCGCTGGCACCGCTCAAGGCGGAGCACCGGCAACGCCTGGTCGGCATGTTCAACCAGATCGAAGAGATGCCGCTCGAAGCGTTCGCAAGCGGGGTTGAATGGAACTGGGAGAACTTCGAGGACTACCTGGAACGCATCAGCCAGGCCCTGACCATCAACGTGGCACCGTTGGTTGGACACAGCCTGCTGCGCCTGTGGGTGATGGGCGATGCCGCCACGCAGCGCACCGCGACCGATGCGGAAATCGCGGCGATGGCGGACCTGCTGCGCACCTGCCTGGATGCCGGCGCGCTCGGCCTCTCCACGAGCTTCGTGGACATGGATGAAACCCTGCAGCCGGTGCCCAGCCGCTACGCCGATCAACGGGAGCTACGCGGGCTGTGCGCCGTGCTCGCCGACTTCGGCCGCATGCTGCAGGTCGTCCCAGAGTTCTACGACGTGGATCTGTCCATCGCCCGGGTCGACCAGCTTGCGGAGCTGTCGCTGGAGTACAACATCCCGACCACCTTCTCGCCGCTGTTCGTCAACAACGACGACCGAACCAGCGTCGATCGCGTCATGGCGCGGGTCGATGAGCAGTTCGCGCGCGGTGCCCGGGTCTGGCCTCAGGTGCAGACCCGCCCGATCGACATCAGCTTCTGCTTTGCCGTGCCCAGCCTGCTCTTTATTCGCTACCCGAGCTGGTACGGCGTCATGCGCTTCGGCACGCCGGAAGAGATCATGGCGGCCTTCAGCGATCCGGAACGGCGCGCAGCGCTCATCAAGGACGCGCAGGGCCTGACGCCGCTGCTCCCGAGGCTCATCCTGCGGCAGGTGCAAACGGCGGCGAACCAGCCATTGGTCGGTAAATCGCTCGGCGAGATCGCCGCCCTGCGCGGCTGCGAGCCCATCGACGCGATGATCGACCTGTCGCTCGAAGAGTCCCTGCAGGCCCACTTCCTGGCCGCCGACATGGGACACAACGACGATGCGCGGGTCGGCCCGCTGCTCGATCATCCGCGCGTGCATATTGGCGCCAGCGACGGCGGCGCGCACATCCTGTCGTTCTCGACCTACGGCGATACCGGATACCTGTTCAGCCGCTTCGTGCGGCACACGGGCACGCTCAGCCTGGAGAGCGCAGTGCGCAAGATCACGAGCGATACCGCGCACATCTGGGGCATCCCCGAGCGTGGGCTCTTAAAGCCCGGCTACATCGCCGACATCACCGTGTTCGATCCGGACACCATCGACCGTGGCGCGGAAGTCTATGTGCAGGACGTGCCGGGCAACGGCAGCCGCTACGTGCGTGAAGCGATCGGCGTCGATACGGTCATCGTCGGTGGCGCCGTCGCCTGGACCCGGGCGGATGGCTACAGCGACGATCCGGCCACTCATCGGGGCGAGATTCTGCCCGGGCCGACCGCCACTGCAGCGACCGACCGTCCGGCAACGAGCGCGACCGCGTGAGCTGGCCTGGCGTCAGTGAACAAAGCATCGCGACGAACGGCATCGAGCTGAATGTCGCGCACGCCGGTAGCGGCCCGCTGGTGCTGCTGCTGCACGGCTTCCCGGAGAGCTGGTACTCCTGGCGACACCAGTTCGCGCCGCTGGCCGCCGCAGGCTACACCGTCGCCGCGCCGGACATGCGTGGCTACGGTAAGAGTGACAAGCCCGCCAACGTGGATGCCTACAACCAGGTCGAGGTCGTCCGCGACATCATCGGCCTGATCCCGGCCCTCGGCTTCGAGCAGGCCGTGGTGATCGGCCATGATTGGGGCGCGCCCACGGCCTGGAGCACGGCGCTGCACCATCCGCAGCAGGTGACTGCCGTCGGTGCGCTGTCGGTGCCGTTCATGCCCCGAGGCGACACCGAGCCGATGGCCGTGATGCGCGAGGTGTTCAAAGGCCAGTTCTTCTATCAGCTCTACTTCCAGGAAGAGGGCGTCGCCGAAGCGGAGTTCGAGCGCGACATCCGCACGGCGCTGAAAAAGTTTCTGGTGATGGGCGCCGGAGAAACCGACCTCGCCAGCCTGCCGGCCAAGGGACCGGATGCGGACCTGCTCACAGGCCTGCCGGATCCGGAGACCCTGCCACCCTGGCTGACGGCAGCGGATCTCGATTTCTACACCGGGGAGTTCACTGCTTCAGGCTTTCGCGGGCCCCTGAATTACTACCGTAACCATGACCTGACCTGGCGCCTGACCGAGGGCGCGCCAAAGCGCATCGAGCAACCGGCGATGTTCGTCGCCGGGGCCAAGGACGGCGTGCTGCTCATGGCGGGCGAAGCGTTGGCCGCCCTGCCGCAGACCGTGCCCGACCTGCGTCTGCAGCGGCTGATCCCGGAGATCGGCCACTGGACGCAGCAGGAGGCCCCGGATGCGGTCAACGACGCGCTACTCGAGTTTCTGGGAGACGTCTGTGCGGTCTGAAGCGACTCAACAGTCAGCAGCGACGGTGACAACCACCAGCGCCAACACCGAGCGCGCCGTCGTGCTCGGCGGTGGCATCGCCGGGCTGTGCACCGCGCTGGCGCTCGCCAGCCGCGGCCTTGAAGTCCAGGTGCTGGAGCGCGACCCGCCACCGCCAGAGGGCGATGCGGAACAGGCCTTCCACGCCTGGCCGCGCCGCGGCGCGGCCCAGTTCCGCCATCCGCACGCGTTCCTGGGGCTGATGTGCAATCTGCTTCAGGACAACTATCCGGACCTGCTCGACGCCTTCTACGCGGCCGGCGCGCGCCGGCTGGATTTTCAGGAAATGTTGTCCGCGGAGCTCGAAGACCGCTACCGACCAGCGCCCGGAGACGAGCGCCTGTGGGTCCTGCTATGCCGGCGGGCAACGATCGAAACGGTGCTGCGCCGCTATGTCAGTGCACTGCCGAACGTCACCATCACCACCGGGATTCACATCGATGGGCTGGTCACCGAGCCGGGCGGGGCGCGCCCTCGCGCCCGTGGCTTTGCGGTGCGCCGGGACTGCACAGAGCGCTTTGGCGAGCGAATCGACGGTGACCTCTTGATCGACGCGAGTGGCCGCATGACCAAGGGCCCGCGCTGGCTTGACGCTCAAGGCCTCGAGGTGCGCGAGGAAAGCGACGATGCAGAAATCGTCTACTACACCCGCCACTACCGGCTGAACCCCGGTTTCGTCGAGCCACCGCGCGGCGGCAAGGATCGCTCCGCGGGCGATCTGGGCTACATCAAGTTCGGGGTCTTCCCCGGTGACAACGGCAACTTCGCGATCATCGTGTGCCTGCATCGGATCGAGACGCAGCTGCGCGACACCATCAAAACCAGCGCCGGCTTTGACGCCGTGTGCCGTGCCATTCCGGGCCTCGCTCCCTGGCTGAAACCGGAAGCCATCACGCCGACCACCGAGGCATTCGGGATTGGCGACATCCGCGCCGTGTGGCGTCACTACGCACCGGATGACGAGCCCCTGCTCGACAACTACTTCGCTGTGGGCGACGCCAGCCTGCGTACCAATCCGCTCTACGGCCGCGGTTGCAGTACCGGCATCCTGCATGCGCACATCCTGGCGGACGTGATTGCCGAGCATCGGGATCCACGCGAGCGCGCGCTGCGCTTTGCCCAGCGCACGGAAACGGAGCTGCGACCGATCTTCAGCGCCAGCCTGAAAGAAGATCGCAGCGGCATTGCGCGTGCCGTCGCGATGGCTGAAGGCCGGGAGCTCGAGCAGGCCCGGGGCTTCAAGGCGCGCTTTGCGCTGGCCTTCGGTGACGCCCTCGCGGCCGCCGCCCGCTACAACCTGCACGTGTTCCGGGGCATCTCGCGCACCATCAATCTGCTGGAGGCACCTGGCGCATTCCTGAAGGAACGCAAGTCACGCTGGATCGTGCTGGCCTACATGCTGCGCGGTCGCCGCCGCAACGCAGCGGCCCGTCTCATGCGCGGCCCCTCGCGGCAGGAGATGTTGGCCATTGCCACGGCGGCGGTACCTGCCGCTGCGGCGAGTGCGGTCGCACCGGCGCCGGTGCCGCAGCAATCCCCGCGCGACACCGTAGCGGAGCTCGCCTGACCGCGACCGCAGCGTCCCATCACTGAGGTCGCCACCACC
>JBCDIK010000193.1:0-6798 GCA_038749065.1 Pseudomonadota bacterium
CTGCTACCCGAACGGCGGATTGGGCTGTCTGCGCATGACTATCAACAGGCGGTCGCCGGACGCGAGGTCTGGATCACGCGCGCGAAGCGCTCTGCCGATGCGGAAACCGTGCCGTCGCGCTGGGTGAACCGGCTGACCAATCTGCTGACGGGTTTGCCACAACAGAACGGCCCGGATGCACTGGCCGCGATGAAAGCAAAAGGCGATCATTGGAGCGCCATGGCGGCGGCACTATCGTCGCCGGACATGCGCGTGCCGCCAGCGCCGCGCCCATCGCCATGCCCGCCCGTTGTAGCACGGCCCCAAAAGCTATCCGTCACTCAGATCAAAACACTGATCCGCGATCCTTTTGCGATTTATGCCCGCAAGACCTTGCATCTCAATCCGCTCGATCCACTGTCACCCGCGTTCGGCTCTGAGTATCCCTGGCACCACTGGCGCTGGCCCGCAGCGATGAGCGGGATGTGGCGCTGCTTTTGCTCCTCGGTCCCGAATTCGAGCAGCGTCGGGCCGATCATGGTGACCCCCATACCGCCCAGCGGCGCGCGGGCACTGAGTTTACCCATCTCTTCGTTGAGAACCCGCACCTGGGCCCGGTCGAGCCCGCCGCCGCCGTAGGCCTTGGGCCAGCTCGGTACGGTCCAGCCCCGCTCGGCCATGCGCTCAAGCCACAGCTGCGTCTCCCGCTGCAGGGTGATTTTCGTGCTGCCCACCGCGATCTCGCCCGGCCCGCGGGCGCTCTGCGGGCAGTTCTCCTTCAGCCAGGCGGCGGTTTCCGCGCGAAAGTCGTCGAGTTCTGCCATGGACCTGTCCTATTACCGTCTCGGAGCCGTGCAGGCAGCTTACTGGCGCCCGGGAACCCCCTCAAGGTAGAGTCCAGCGGCGGTCAGGGGAGCACAGCGTGCAGGTACCACAGTACGAACTCGATGGGCTGGGCGGCGGCACGGTATCGCGGCCGGCGCCGGGGCTGGTGTGCTTTCTCAAGGAAGACTGCCCCACTTGCCAGGTCGTGGCGCCACTGCTGCAGGCGCTCTACGAGCAGTGGGGCGAGCAGCTGCCAGTGGTGGCCGTGGGACAGACCGCGGCGGGCAACGCCGCCCTGGCACAGGCCCATGCGCTGACCCTGCCGCTGGCTGATGACTCCGCGTTGAAGGTTAGCTTTGCTACGCAGATCGATACGGTGCCCACGCTGTTCGCGATCGGTGCCGATGGCGAGGCCGACCCGGCGCTGCCGCCCCAGATCGGATTCGTGAAAGCAGACTGGCAGGCATTCCTCCAAGACATCGCGGCGGCGCAGGGACTGCCAGCAGCGGAGATCGACTGGGATGCGTTGCCCGACTGGCGCCCGGGCTGCGGCTCCCTTTCGGTGGATCCTGCCCATGCGGATCGACTGCAGGCGGAGGCGGACAACAGCCCGATCCGAGCCCGCAAGCTCGCCATCGGCGCGCTCGATGATCCCTTTGAGTTCATGTTCGATCAGGGCTTCAGCGATGGCTTGCCCCTGGTGCCGCCGACGCCGGAGCGCGTGCTGCGCATGCTCGGAGGCACCGGCCGCGACCCACAGTCGATCGTCGCCGTCATGCCGCCCAACCTGGCTGATCTGACCGTTGAGAAGATTGCCATCAATGCCGTCATGGCTGGCTGCAAGCCGGAGTACCTGCCGGTGGTCATCGCTGCGATCGAGGCGATCTGCACAGACGAGTACAACATTCACGGGGTCATGGCGACCACCATGGGCGCGAGCCCCGTCATCGTGGTGAACGGGCCGATTCGCCATCGGATCGACATGAACATGGAGGTCGGTGCGCTCGGGCAGGGCAATCGTGCCAACGCCACCATTGGCCGGGCGGTGCGACTGACCGTGCGCAACGTCGGCGGTGCCCGTCCCGGTGGCACGGAGCGCTCAACGCTCGGGAACCCTGCCAAATTTACCCAGTGTTTCGCCGAGTGGGAGGAACGCCACCCCTGGGCGCCCCTGCATGTGGAGCGGGGCTTTGCGAAAGAAGACTCTACGGTGACCGTCTTTACCATGAGCAGCGGACCGGTGCTGATGGTGGATCAGGATTCGCGCAGCGGGCGTCAGCTGGCGGCGAGTTTCGGCCTGTGTCTCGAGGCCATCTGGCACCCGAAGGCGCACTACGCCACCGAGGCGCTGGTGGTGGTTTGCCCGGAGCACGTGGATACCTTTGTCAAAGACGGCTACGACAAGGCGGACATTCGCGCCCGTATCCAGGAAGTCACGGAGCGGAGCATCGCTGAACTCGCGTCGAACGACGACTGTGCCGTGGGCTTCCAGCCAGCGGTCACGGGGGGGATGAGCGAGGCCGATCTGGCCCGGCGCCTTGCCAAGTTCCGCGACGCGGCAGATATTCACCTGACCGTGGCCGGCGGCGACGCCGGCAAATTTTCCGGCGCGTTCCACGGCTGGGCAACCGGGACGATCGGCTCGCAGATGGTGACCCGCCGGATTGACGACTGAAATCGAAACTGACTGTGAAGACTGACTATGAAGCTGACTATGAAGACCAGGGGCCCCTTGATGCTCATGTCATCTCGTCAGAACATCGCTGAAGAAATGCAGGGAGAACCTACGCATGACAACGATTCTCGACCCCACTGACGAGCGCGTGCCGGTCACCCGGCAAGTCGCAACTCGGAGCGGTGCGATCAGCGGGCGCCTGGCGCTGCTCGATATTGCCAAGCCGAAGGGCAATCACCTGCTCGACCGGCTGCAGGCCTTGCTGACGGAGCGCCTGCCAGACCTGACGGTCACGCGCTACAGCAAGCCCACCTTCACGAAGCCGGCACCGGACGCCCTGCGGCAGCAGATCCGCGAGGAAAACGACTTCGTGATCGAGGCGCTCGCCGACTGAGGCTCCTGTACCACGTGCAGTTTGCATGACACGGTATGGTTCGAGATTCAGGGAATGCCATCGGTTTCTATCGCATCGAGCGTCTTCGAGGATGCCGCCCGGACGCAGGCGGAAGCACTCGGCATGACCGATGCGCGCCGGGTGTTCGTGGCTCATCCGATTCAGGACGCCACGGTCGAAGAGATGCACGACAAAGCCGAGGCGGTGGTCGAGCAGGTGGTGGCGGCCCTGACGGAATGACAGTGACCCAATGAAGAGGGCGATCGCATGACCATGGTGTACCGCGGGCTCATCGTCGCGATGGTGCTGCTGTTCGTGGTCATGGGGGCCGGCTTCTGGCTGGACCCCACCGTGGCCGGTGCCCGCATCGGGCTCGAGGCCATGAATCCGACCGGCGCGAACGCGCTGCCGGGAGATTTCGGGGGCTTGTTCATCGGCATGGCGGTGCTGTTGCTGCTTGGGCTGTGGCGACCGGCTGCGGCCTGGCTCCCGGCGGTGGCGGTCTTACTGGGCACGATCGCGGTGGGCCGGATCATCGGGTTTACCCAGAGCCCGATGAGCGACGATGCCCTGCTGGCGCTCATGGTCGAGGTCGTGTCCGTTGCGATACTGCTGCTGGCGCACCGACGACTGTCCTGACCGCTTGGCACGACCGCATTAGAAGGAGCAGCTTGCGTGCAGCGCTATCCCTTTGGCCGTAAGGACCTGGCCGCCTACACCGATGCCATGGCCGTTCGCGCCGGCGATGCGATCGCTGTTCGGGCCAGCGCGCACTACACCGGCCAATACCGTGCGGATCTGGTCCAGATCCTGTGCGGCGATGATCGGCCGCGCGGCACAGGGTTCGATGTACGGCCCGTGGATCTCGGGCCGCAGGCGCCGACCGGAGAACTCGGCACTTATCCGGCCCGCTCGCAGCCGGTGGTGGATGGTTCCTGGGGTCTCGTCAAGGAACTGCCGGGATTTGAAACACTTACGCTGACTTTCAAGGCTTATCCGACCACTCCAGAGCGGGCCGCCTGCCTGCTGAGCGGCCCGGGGTTTGAGGTGTCGCAGCGATTTGGCCGGCTCGAGGTGCGGACCGATGCTGGGGCCGTCGTGGTGCTTTCCGAATACCTCGCCGCGCGACGCTGGCATGAGATCGAGATTACCGTGGCTGCCGATGGCGCGCTGGGCGTCTACGTGCGTTGCGCCGGTGTAGGCCTGGGCGAGCCGGTGGTGCGCTGGGAGGAGCGCGGGGCAGCGGAGGCTGACATACCGGTCACCGCCGCAGTATCGGCCGGTCCCTGGCGTCTGGCGCGGGGCGCTGGGGAGGCGCAGCCGACGTTCAATGGCCGTCTCGAGGCGCCACGCTGGCACGCGGACGCGCTGGTCGCTGGCTGGGACTTCAGCGCGCAGATGGCCGCGCAAACGCTTGCGGATCTGACCGGGAACCACGAGCTGATCCTGTACCAGCACCCGGCCCGGGCGGTGCAGGGCAGTGTCTGGGATGGTTCCGTCACCGACTGGCGCAGCGACCCGCGCCACTACGCGGCGGTGCACTTTCACGAAGATGATCTTACCGATGCGGGCTGGGACGCGGACTTCGAGTTTTCGCTGCCGTCGTTGCTGCCCTCCGGCGTCTACGCCGTGCGTCTGCAGCCGTTACCAGATCATCCGCCGGTCGATGAGGTCACCCTGGTCGACGAGTACGTGCCGTTGTTCGTACGCCCGGGCGAGGGCGCGGCGACGGCGCCGCTCGCGTTCCTGGCCTCGACCGCGACCTATCTCGCCTACGGTAACCAGCGCCTTGCGGCCGCGGCGGTCGTCGGCGGCAAGGCACCGCGAAACCCGAACGATCTGTACCTGCTCGATCATCCGGAGCTGGGCAACTCTCTCTATGAGCATCACCCGGACGGTGACGGCGTGCGCTATGCCTCGGGGCGCCGCCCCATGCTGAACTGCCGCCCCGGCTCGATCATGTGGTCCTTCAATGCCGATACGAACTTGCTGGCGTGGCTCGCGGCCATCGACCGGCCCTTCGATATCGTCACGGATCATGATCTGCATGCGCGCGGCGCCGACGCTCTTGCGCCCTACCGCGCGGTGATCACCGGCACCCATCCCGAGTACTACTCGAGCGCCATGATGACGGGGCTGGCGGACTGGCTCGATGACGGCGGTCGCCTCATGTACATGGGCGGCAACGGGTTCTATTGGCGCATCGCCTTTGATCCCGAAGATGACCAGGTCATCGAGGTGCGTCGCGCCGAGGACGGCACCCGGGCATGGATCGCCGAGCCTGGGGAATACCACCACAGCTTTACCGGGGAACTGGGCGGACTTTGGCGGCGACTTGGTCGGCCGCCCAATCATCTGGTCGGTATCGGCTTTACCGCGCAGGGCTTCGACGGTGGCACCCACTACCGCTTCAACGCGGCGGCGGCAGATCCGCGGGTGGCCTTCGCGGTCGATGGCGTGGACCTCTCGCAACCCTTTGGCGCGCACGGCACCCAGGGCGGCGGCGCCGCCGGCGAAGAGATCGACCGGTTCGACCTGCGGCAGGGCTCCCCGCCTCATGCCGTGGTGATCGCGAGCTCGGAGGGTCACCGCCCGGGCATGCTGCTCGCCAAAGAAGAGTATCGGATGATGGAACCGCCGCAGCCTGAGGACGGCCGCATTCGGGCGGACCTGACCTTCTTTGAGACGCGCGCTGGCGGCGCCGTGTTCAGCACCGGATCGATTTCCTATGCCGGAGCGCTGTCCACCGACGGCTACGACAATGACGTGGCGCGGTTGACGGGCAACGTCCTGGAACGCTTCCTCGACCCCGCGCCCTTCGCCCTTCCCGACTGACTCCGGCAGCCGGGCAGCCGGGCAGCCGGGCAGCCAGGCTGTTCAGGTTCACGCTTTGAGTGTTTTCGCTTTACTGTACCGTCTGGACGGTATAGTTTGCTGCTTCTGCCCAGGAGCAAAGCGATGCCCAAACGCGCCCGACGCCCCGATCTGCGCGAGCAGCTGCTCGACGCCGCTGCTGACGTGGTTGCCCGGGACGGCGCGGCCCGCTTGACCCTCGACCGGGTCGCAGCCGAAGCGCAGGTCTCCAAGGGCGGCCTGCTGTATCACTTTCCCAACAAGCAGGCCCTGCTCGAAGGGATGGTCGAGCACATGCTCAGCGGCGTTGAAGCGCGGCTGGCCAAACACCAGCACGCTCTGGGGGATAAGCCGCGTGCGGTGATCCGCAGCTTCGTCGGCGCTGAGATTGAGCAGATCCCCGCTGAGCGCAACCTGTCACTGGCGCTGATCGCCGCTGGTGCGGAAGACCCGGCGCTGCTGGCACCCGCGCGGGCCATGTTGACGCAGTGGACGGAGCGCATCGAGGCCGAGAGTGACGATGGCATCCTCCTGCTGCTCGCCTGCGAAGGCGTGCGCCTGCTCTCGCTGTTCAACCTGGTCCCAGGGGGAGCGAAGGGTCAGCGAGCGCTTCTGGAGCGTGTCAGGGCCGCCGCCGAAGGTGGCCTCGCATGAGCGCTCTGCAGGTCAGCCATTCAGTCGTCCTGGGGATGTTGGTAGCAGTGCTCCTATGCGCGGGCGGCTGCGAGCGACAGGCTGCATCAGCACCGGTAGATCAGTCGCGCTTTCGCGCGCAAGTCCTTGAAGTACAGGCACCAGATGCGCTCGAGCACTATCGCTTCGTCGCCCGCGTGGCGGCGGCGCAAACCGTGGACCTGGCCTTCGAAGTGGCTGGCCCGCTGGCGCAGGTGCCGTTTCTGCCGGGCTCGCAGGTGCCCAAGAACGCCGTGGTCGCGGCGCTGGACCGGACCGACTTTGAGCTTGCGGTGCGCGAAGCGACAGTTGCGCGGGAGCTGGCGGTCGCCGATCGGGACCGCAAGCGCGCACTCCTGTCACGGCGAGGGATCTCCCAGGCCGAGGTCGACACGGCCGA
>JBCDIK010000194.1:0-6747 GCA_038749065.1 Pseudomonadota bacterium
GATACAGCGCATCGGCCAGCGCACACAGGCGCTGCGCCTCGAGGGTTGGCTGTCGTTGCTGGTGCTGCAGGCGGCTGTCGATGCTTCTGGCCGTTGCCAGCGTTGCGCCTGGGCGGATCCCGGCTTGATCTGCTGCGCCGTTACACAGCAACACGCGGTTGTCTTCCACCAGCACCGTTGGCTGCTGTGTTTGCGTACCCTGAAACAGCTCCAGGCCAAGATCCGGAAAGTGCAGTGCCAGCCAGTCCACGCCAGGAGATCAGTGCACGACGCTGGCCTGCCGGGCAGGGCGTTGCCGTTGCGAATTGAGGTTGGCGCCCGTTGTGGCGCGTCGCGCAGACCGACGTGCGGATTGGGGCGCTGCCGCGCCCGGATACTGCACGTCCAGCCGCCGCCAGTCTTCGAGTTGCCTGCGGATGCGCGTGGCTCTGGCGCTCTGCCGGCCGGGGGCATGATCGAGCCTGATCTGCAGGCCGCTGACCGGCCAGGCGCCCTGCCGTTTGCGCACATCGACCTGCACCGTCTCGGGCCCGCTGGCGGTCAGTGCCAGTCGCAGACGCGCCATCGAAGACTGCTCGGCGGCGCTGCCCGGACGAAACAGCGTGCAGCAGCAGTGCCCCTGGCGCGCGGCCAGCTGCAGCCGACGGCTGTTGCGGATGGTGAGTGCGCTTTCATCGATCCAGGCCAGCGCCATGCTGCTGCCGCCGGATCGCAGCACCTTTTCTAACGACCACAGCGCTTCGGAGGCGTTTCTCGGGTAGATCATGAGGATCTTGTCGAGATCGATGCCGAGTTCTGCGAGCGCCGGCGCGCAGGGCCGGTAGGGTGGATTGATCCAGACGATCCAGCGTTGCTGGCTCTGGCTTAAGGTGCGCATGGCGGGCATGAGGAGCTGCAGTTCCCCGATGCCGTCGCTGTCGAGCAGCAGCTCGTTCAGCCCATCGGCGGGCCAACCGCCGGCCAGTACCTGATCCAGCTCCGGATAGCCCGTGCTGATCGCAAGGCCGGCGGGTCGAAGCTGTCCGGCCCGCCACAGGGCCGGGTGCTCGGGCAGTGCCGGCTGCGGGGCACCCGCGCGGGACGGTCCTTGCGGGGCCAAGTCTTGCGAGGCCAAGCCTTTCGGGGTCAAGCCTGGGGCGGGCTGATCGTCGGCAGGCTGTTCCGGGTCGAAGAAGTCGCGGAGGAGGGCGATCTGCTGGCTCATGGTGATACTGTGTTTTTGTACAGGGCCGTTCAGGCTACCTGTATGAAAATACAGTATCAACCCCCGGCGACGAATTTCGCCGGGGGCCGGGGCGGCCAGTGCAGCGGGCTAGATCACCGCTTCGATCAGATAGGGGCCGGGGGTGCTCAGGCTGCGACCGAGTGCTGCCACCAGCGCGTCGGCGGTGGTGACCTGCTCACCGGGCACGCCCATACCCGCGGCCAGCTCGACCCAGCGTAGCTCCGGGCGATCCAGCTCGAGCATGTCCATGGCGCGGCGCCCGGGGTTATGTGCACCGACGCGCATGAACTCCACCTGCAGGATCGCGTACTTGCGGTTGGCGAAGATAATGGTGGTGATATCCAGGCCCTCGCGCGCCTGGGTCCACAGAGCCTGCAGGGTGTACATGCCGCTGCCGTCCGCCTGCAGGTTCAGGACGTGCCGGTCCGGGCAGGCAATGGCGGCGCCGGTGGCCGCGGGAATGCCCATGCCGATCGCGCCACCGGTCAGGTCGAGCCAGTCGTGTGGCGCGCTCTGGGCGGTCATGGCCGGGATCGCGAAACCGCCGGTGGCGGCTTCGTTGACGACGATGCAGTCCTCGGGCAGCAGATGCCCGACCGCCTGAGCGATTTTCTCCGGCGTCAGCTCCCCGGTGGGCGCTGCCGGGGGCGCCAGCGACGCCGGCCCGGCAGAGGTGGTTGTCGCATCGAGCGCCTCGACCAGCGCTGCTAGTGCGCCGACCGCGTCTTCCCCGGGGGCTGCGAGACTGTGCAGCGTACAGCCGTCCGGGGTGAGCTCGCTCGGTACCCCGGGATAGGCGAAGAAGCTTACCGGCGCTTTCGTGTCGACCAACACCAGGTGGGCGAAGCGCGACAGGAACTCGATCGCCTGCTCGGCGAAGTAGGGCAGTCGCTCGACTCCGGGGCGGCCGGCGCCGCGGGCAATGCGGCTGATGAAGGTATCGCCGACCAGGGTGGCGCCGGTGGCCTGGGCGATCTGGCCGGCCAGGGTGAGGCCGGGACCGCTGGTGGCGGCGCCGTTGAGCAGCAGGGCGACCGGCTCGCCGCTGCGCAGCACGTCGACCAGGCGCGCCGGGTCCTGGGCCGGCGCGGTCGGCGCTGCGACCGCGGGCAGGGCCGCAACCCCGGCGTCCGTCTCCGTCCAGGCCGTATCGGCGGGCAGGATGAGCGTCGCAATCTGTCCCGGCGCGCTGCGGGCCGCGGCGATGGCCGCGGCGCCATCGGCCGCCACCTGATCGGCGCTCTCGCTGACCCGGATCCAGCTCGATACAGGGCTGGCAAAACCGGCGATATCCGATGTCAGCGGCGCATCCAGATGCCGGTGATAGGTGGCGTGTTCCCCGACCACATTCACGAGTGGCGTGCGCGCCCGCCGGGCGTTGTGCAGATTGGCCAGGCCGTTGGCGAGACCGGGGCCCAGGTGCAGCAGCGTTGCCGCCGGCTTGCCGGCCATGCGCCCGTAGCCATCGGCGGCGCCGGTGACCGCGCCCTCGAACAGGCCGAGCACGCTGCGCATGCCCGTCTCCTTGTCGAGCGCAGCAACGAAGTGCATCTCCGAAGTGCCGGGATTGGTAAAACAGACATCGACCTCGCAGTTCAGAAAGGTCTTGATCAGAGTGTCGGCGCCGTTCATCGATCTCCCCAGTGCACAGCCGCTGCGAGTGTGGCGGCCGCCGCAGGCCAATGCAACGCGCCAGCATTGCAAATCCAACGCGATCAATTAGGCTCGCTGCAACTCCCCGCAGGCGTGCCTGATGTCTGACTCCTATGATCTGATCGTGCTCGGCGCCGGCTCGGGCGGCGTGCGGGCGGCCCGTATGTCCGCCAGCTACGGCGCTCGGGTGGCCGTTGTCGAAAGCACCTACCTGGGCGGTACCTGTGTCAACGTGGGGTGCGTGCCGAAAAAACTGTTCGTTTACGGCTCGCACTTCGCCGAGGACTTCGAGCATGCCGCCGGCTATGGCTGGCAGCGCACCGAGAGCAGCTTCGACTGGCCGACGTTGCGCGACAACAAGACCGCCGAGATCGAGCGGCTGAACGGGATCGACCGCTCGCTGCTGGACAATGCGGGGGTCGAGATTGTCTGGGGCCATGGGCGCTTCGTCGATGCGACGCACATCCAGGTCGGCGATCGGACTCTTGAAGGCAAGACCATCCTGATCGCCACCGGCGGTCGCCCGGTGGTGCCCGAGTTTCCCGGCAGCGAGTTGGCGATCACATCCGACGACGCGTTCTACCTCGATCGCTTTCCGGAAGCGGTCGCCGTGGTCGGTGGTGGCTACATCGGCGTGGAGTTCGCCGGCATCTTCCACGGGCTCGGGGCGCAGACCCATCTGCTCTACCGCGGCGATCTGTTCCTGCGCGGCTTTGATCAGGGCGTGCGGGACTTCGTCCGCGACGAACTCGCCGGCAAGGGCCTCGATCTGCGCTTCAACACCAACGTCGCGCGCATCGAGGCGCAAGGCGAGCAGCGCTTGGTGACACTCACCACCGGCGAGACCCTGACCGTTGATCAGGTCATGTATGCAACCGGCCGGGCGCCGAACGTGGATGGCCTGAATCTGCCGGCCGCCGGCGTCACCACCACAACCAAAGGCGCGGTCGCCGTCGACGATGACTATCGCACCAACGTGCCGAACATCTACGCCATCGGCGACGTCATCGACCGGGTCCAGCTCACCCCCGTTGCCATCGCCGAAGGTATGGTCATCGCCAATAATCTGTTTACCGACAACCCGCGCCGCCAGCTGAGCTACGACAACATTGCCACAGCAGTCTTCTGTCAGCCGAACATCGGCACCGTCGGCCTGACGGAAGCCGAAGCCCGTGAGCGCTTTGACGCCATCGATGTCTTCGAGTCGCGCTTCCGGCCGATGAAATACACCCTGACGCAGAATCAAGAGCGAACGCTCATGAAACTGATTGTGGACCGGGCCAGCGATCGGGTCGTTGGCGCGCACATGGCCGGGCCTGAGGCCGGCGAGATCATCCAGGGCCTGGCGATCGCGGTGAACGCCGGCCTGACCAAGGCGCAGTTCGACGCGACGGTGGGCATTCACCCGACCGCGGCAGAAGAGTTCGTGACCATGAGGGAAGCCCGTGCCTGAGTTGACTCTGTTCTCTTCGGGCGTGGCGTCCAGTGTTTTTGCCCGCCGCGCTGGTGCTGCCGCGCTGTGCGCGTTGCTGCTCACAGGTTGCGCGTCTCCGGGCACGCTCGCGGACTCGCGCGCCGCCCCGCCGACCACGGCTGAAGCTCCGCGCAACGTCATTCTGTTCCTCGGTGATGGTATGGGGATCAGCACCATTACCGCCGCACGGATCTACGCAGGCCAGAAGCTGGGCAAGGACGGAGAATCTCATGCGCTGTCTTTCGAGGCCTTTGAGCACCTGGCACTGATCAAGACCTACAACACCGACCTGCAGGTGCCGGACAGCGCCGGCACCATGAGCTCCATCATCACCGGTCACAAGACCCGGGCCGGTGTGATCAGCGTGGGCGCGGAGCCCGCGCGCGGGGATTGCGCCGCGGCTCTCGAAGCCTCCCTGCCGACGCTACTCGAAGAAGCGGAAATCGCTGGCTATCGCAGTGGCCTGATCAGTACCGCGCGGATCACGCACGCCACCCCGGCTGCGACCTATGCACACAGCCCGGATCGGGACTGGGAAGACGACAGCAGTGTCCCCGCGGCGGCGGCCGAGGCGGGGTGTGTCGACATCGCGCGACAGCTGGTCGAGTTTCCAGCCGGTGATGGCGTCGATCTGATTCTGGGGGGTGGCCGAGCCAACTTCATGGCGACGGGCACGGCGGATCCCGAGTACGGCAAGCCACTCGGGCGGCGGCTCGACGGGGCCGACCTGATCGCGCAGTGGCAGGGCGAAGGCGCTGATCGCCGCTACGCCTGGAACCGGCAGCAGTGGCTTGCGGCAATGGCGGAGGCAACGCCTGGGCGCAGTCAGGTGCTCGGTCTCTTCGAGCCCTCACACCTGCAGTGGGAGGCCGATCGCAACCAAGAAGCGGAGCCGTCCCTGGCGGAGATGACGGCGGCGGCGATCGATTTTCTCAGCGCGGACAACGAGCAGGGCTATTTCCTGCTGGTCGAGGGCGGCCGGATTGACCACGCCCATCACTACGGTAACGCCTACCGGGCCCTCGAGGACACCGTGGCACTGGATGCCGCTGTTGCGACCGCGCTCGAGCGGGTCGATCTTGCCAACACGCTGATCGTGGTCACAGCGGATCACAGCCACACGCTCACAATCAGCGGATACCCGCGTCGGGGCAATCCCATTCTGGGCAAAGTCACCCTGGCGGACGGTCGTTTCCTGCCGGACGAGGAAGGCCGACCTTACACGACGCTGTCCTATGCCAACGGGCCCGGCGCGCGGGGGGCGTTCCCGGATCTGACCGACGTGGACACTGGAGCGCTCGACTACCAGCAGCGGGCAACGGTGCCGATGCCGGCAGAAACCCATGCCGGCGAGGATGTGGCCGCCTATGCCACTGGCCCGACAGCGGAGCTCCTCGGCGGCGTCATGGAGCAAAACGAGATCTACGGAGTCCTGCGGGCCGGTCTTTTTGGCCAGCGGGGTGAGCGCTGATGCAGGCGATTGAGAACGTGCTGAATTTTCTCGACAGCCTGCTCGGGAGCGCCGTCTATTTCCCGCTTGCCCTGCTCGGCGTCGGGCTGTTTTTCACCATCTATCTCGGGGCGCCGCAGCTGCGCTTCTTCGGTCACGCCTGGGGGGTGCTGGCCGGGCGCTACAGCAAGGACACGGATCCGGGCGATACCAGTCACTTCCAGGCGCTGGCGACCGCGCTGTCCGGCACCGTTGGCACCGGCAACATCGGTGGCGTGGCGTTCGCCATCTTCCTCGGGGGGCCGGCCGCGCTGTTCTGGATGTGGATGACCGCCTTCATCGGCATGACCACCAAGTATGCCGAAGTCACGATCTCGCACCGCTACCGACAGACCGATGCCGAGGGCAAGATCGCCGGCGGCCCGATGTACTACATGGAGCACGGGCTGGGCTACAAGGGCCTGGCCGTCTTTTTCGCGATCGCGACGGTGATCAGCAGCTTCGGCACCGGGAGCCTGCCGCAGAGCAACAACATGGCCGCTGGGCTGCAAACGGCGTTCAACCTGCCGCCAGCTGTCTCCGGCGCGGTCTTTGCCGCTTTGCTGGCGCTCGTCATTCTCGGTGGCATTGCTCGGATCGCCCGCGTCGCCGCTGCCATCGTGCCGCTCATGGGCGTGCTGTACGCGCTCGGTGCGCTGGCCGTCGTAGTGAGTAACTACGAGCAGATCGGGCCGGCGTTCCTCAGCGTCTTCCGCGATGCCTTCACCGGCAGCGCGGCCGCCGGCGGTTTCCTGGGGGCCAGCTTCGCCTACGCGTTCAATCGCGGCGTCAACCGCGGCCTGTATTCCAACGAGGCAGGCCAGGGCTCAGCACCGATTGCGCACGCGGCGGCGCGGACCAAGGAACCGGTGGCCGAAGGCATGGTGGCGATTCTCGAACCGTTCA
>JBCDIK010000195.1:0-6729 GCA_038749065.1 Pseudomonadota bacterium
CGGCGCTTAGCGCCGCACCGGCTTCGCGGCGCTCAGCGCCGCACCGCGGGCGTCTCATGCAACAGCCCCCGGGCCCGCCACTTGAGATACAGCTCCAGCGCCAGATACGCCTGTGCGCCGTAGGCGAACGGTTCCGCGCGAATGCCCGTATTGCACAGCCGCAGGCGCCGATGCAGCGAGACGAGGGTCTGCCACTCAAGACGGTAGGCGGGGTAGCCGTTACCTAACCCCTGACTGAGCCGGTCACCGCGCAGCAGCTGGCCCACGTGACGTTCATGGCAGTGATGGCAGGCGAGGTTCATCTGCCCCCGGCGCTCGTAGTAGTACGCCTCACCGCGCAGCAGATAGGGCAGCAGGTCGGGCTCCGCAGTCAGGGTGACCGGTTCGCCCCTCGCCAGCGACTTCAGATAGGTGGTCAGCGCCAACAGCGGCTCCGACTCATAGGGCAGCTTGGGCAGCTGCTGGCGCTCGGTGCGGCAGCGGTTGATCTGCTGTGTCAGGTTGATCAGTCCGCCGCCTTGCGGATCCAGTCGCGGATAGCGGGTAACCGCGGTGGCCAGCGGATGCGCCGCCCCCTCGCCGGTGTGGCAGCTGGCGCAGGATGGCCCGCGGGATTCGTCTGCCCACAGTTCGCGGCCCTGATCGACCCAGAGTAGGCCCGGATTGGCGAACGGGTCATCCTGCAGTGCCTGGGTCTCGACGCTTAGGTCATCGTAGGCAGAACGGGGCGCGGGTACCGGGCGCAGCACGTCCGCCGTTGACGGCGCGGAAGCGGTGGCGGGGGCTGGCGTGGCGCGCGCGCACCCGGCGAGTGTGATCACCGCGAGGAACAGGAACGCTGCTGAGTGCAGGTGTTGCCGTGCCAGATGCACCGCTGCGCTAACCGGGTACCGCAAGATTGCGCTGTTCCCGGTGCTCGTTCCCGTGCTGATCGCGCCACAGAAAGTGGAGCGTGCCGCTTCGCTCGGCGCGCAGGGCGAACTCGATGAACGGGTTGGCGGCGATCCCGGGCTGCAGGTCGCAGCCGAATACCGGGGTGTCATCGAGCCAGCACTCGAACCGCTCGATGATGTTGCGCGGCAGGCGTTGCCCGCGAGCATCGGCCCGGAAGCCGCTCTCCATGGGGTGCGCGATCAGGGTGCGGATCTGTATGACCGCCCCCGCCATCTCGGGCGCCGGCACGGCAATCCGGACTCGACCGAAGGACGCATTGCTCATCAGATCAGGAAATCCGTGCAGGCGGCCAGGGTCACGATGGTCTGTGCGCTCGCGCGCCACAGGGTGCCGTCACTCAGGGTGGCGACCGCGCTTAAGGTCTGCGAGTCCGCCAGGCGAATGCGGGTCCGGACCGCGGCCGAGCCGCTCAGCGGAGAGAGCTCGAAGCGGCCGATGAGCGGTAGTGGATTCTTTTCTGCCCAGACATCGATGCGCTGAACGTGGTCGCGCTCGGTCATGGGACTGTCGACGCTCACCGCCAGCGCCACCGAGTGGCCGTTTTCTGCCAGCGCCGGCACGGTCAAGGTGATGCGTCCATCGCGAATGGGCCGCTCGCCGTAGGCCTGGGCCTGTGCCTGGGCCAACGCAGCCGGCGTGGCGATGGCGGGCAACGGGATCGACAGGAGCGTCACCGCCGCCCCGCTCATGCGCAGCCACTGTCGACGGCTGTGGCTCATGGAGCGGTCAGGAAGGCCAGCAGATCATCGATCTGCGCGGCGCTGAGAATGGTCTGGTCCCGGTAGCGCGCCTGCACCTGCTGCAGGCCGGTCCGGCGGAAATAGGCGGGCATGGCCGTGGCCGGATTCGAACGTGTGGGATCCTCGATCAGCTCACGTAGCTCGGCGCGTGTGCGCCGCTGCGCGACATGGGTCAGGTCTGGTCCCAGCGTGCCCGGAAAGGGCGCCGCTGCGCGGTCATGCCGATGGCACAGAATGCACTGGGCGTCGGTGCTCTCGGCAAACAGCGCCCGGCCGCGCTCGGCGGCCGCGGGGTCCGCCTCGACCACGCCCTCGGCAACCGCCGCGGCAACGGCCGCGGAGTCTACGTTGGCGCTTGCGCACAGGGGCACTGCGATCGCAAGCGCGGCGAGCGATTGTTGTCCCCACCGGGCGATGCTCATGCGGGCGCCCCGAACACGCTGCCGGTCAGATGCTCGAACCAGCGCCGGGCGTAGACGGCTTCCGCCTGCCGCACCGCCGTTGTCGCCCTGGCAGGGCTGGTGCCACCGGCCCCCGCAACGGGCTCCCAGCGGCGAGCGCCGGGCTGGTAGACGTCGGCCACGGAGATGCCCAGCGTCGGGCTGATCAGGCTGTAGCAGGTGTTGAGCAGCTTGCTGTCGAGGGGCTCAAGGCCATCGAGCTGACGCAGGATCTGCAGCGCCGCCAGACGCGCCTGGGCGTTGGCGGCAAAGGCGGACTTGGGCATGCCGTTGGCGATGGCCGCGTCGCCGATCACATACACGTCGGCGGCGCGCGTCGAGCGGAAGCTCGGCACCTCGATGGGGCACCAGCCACTGGCATCGCTCAACCCGGCAGCGCGGGCGAGCGCCCCCGCATGCTGCGGCGGAATGACGTTGATGACGTCACCAGTGATCGCTTCGAACTCCGTGAGCACGGCGCTGCGAGCCGCATCGACCGCGGTGATCGTGGCGCCGTCCGCCTGCCCGTGCCACTCTAGAATCCCGTCGTAGTGCGCCGCCCAGGCCGCCTGGAACAGCCCCTGTTTCGAGAACCGGTCCTTCGCGTCAAGGACCAGCAGCTTGGCCCGTGGCTTGGCTTGTTTCAGATAGTGCGCGATGAGGCTCGCGCGCTCATAGGGACCTGGCGGGCAGCGGTAGGGGTTGTTCGGCACGGTGATGATGACCACGCCGTTCTCCGGCAGCGCGCGCAGCTGGCGCGCGAGCAGACGCGTCTGAGCGCCCGCGAGCCAGGCGTGGGGCAGGCGTGCCGCAGCGGTCTCGTCGTAGCCGGGCAGCGCGCCGTAGTCGATCTCGATGCCGGTCGCGAGCACGAGCAGGTCCCAGCTCGCGGCCGTGCCATCATCGAGGGACAGGGTGTGGCTACCTGGATCGATGCCGGCGACAGCTTGATGCACCACGTCCACTCCGACGCGACGCAGATCGTCATAGCCGAACTCCTGCTGTGACAGCGTGCGCGCTCCGATCAGCGCCAGGTTGCTCAGCGGGCAGGCGGTATAGCGGCGGCGAGGCTCGAACAGGGTCACCGCCAGATCCGGTCGCGTGCTCTTGAGCGCACGGGCACAGCTGGCGCCGGCGAAGCCGCCCCCGATCACGGCGATGCGCGCGCCCCGTTCGCCGACGGGGCCGGTCCCCGTTGCCGTGGTGCTGCAGCCGCTGCCCAGCGCGCCGCTCGCAAGCACGCCGGCGAGCAGGCCCTGGCGCTGCAACCAGCGGCGCCGCGTGTGGCCGCTCATGGTGTCCCCGCCCCAGGGCTTGCCGGCGCGCCCAGAGCGCGGGCGATGGCCGCGCGCTCAGCGGCGTCGTAGCCGCGCGCCAGCCGGGGCATGAGGGTCCCTGGCCGGGTCCCGTTGGCGTAGGCATCGAGGGCTTCGCGGAGCGCGGCCACCGAGAGCTCGCCCAGGTGTCCCAGCGCTGAGCCAGGCCCGTGGCAACCTCCGCAAGGGAGTGCCAGTGTCTCCCCAGTCGCCGCCGATGCACCGGATGGCGCCACGGATTTTTCTAAGGATTCTTCCGTAGAAGAATCCGCTTCTTCAGCAGAAGAATCCGCAGCTGCCGGCAGTGTCAGCGCGAGGCCGCCCAGCAGCAGCCCCAGTAGTCCGGCTCGCCGCAATGTCGCGGACCGGCTCAAGCCTTGCGCAACGGTGTGTCCTTGATCGGCACCTGTCGGATCCGCACACCGGTGGCGTTGTAGATGGCGTTCAGCACCGCCGGCGCGGCCACGGCGATGGTCGGCTCGCCGACGCCACCCCAGAAGCCACCGGAGGGCATGGCGATGGTGGTGACCTGGGGCATCTCGGCAATGCGCATAGACGGATAGGTGTGGAAATTGTCCTGCTCCACCTGTCCGTCCTTGACCGTGCACTCGCCGTAGAGCAGCGCGGACAGCCCGTAGACGAACGAGCCTTCCACCTGGGCTTCCACCTGCTGGGTATTGACCACGTGCCCCGGATCGGTCGCTGCGGTGATACGGTGCATGGTCAGCTTGCCGGCGTCGTCCACAGAGACTTCAGCGCAAGCGGCGACGTAGCTGCCGAAGGCATAGCACAGGGCCAGGCCCCGACCCCGGCCGTCGGCCAGCGGCTCGCCCCAGCCGCCGTTCTCGGCCGCGGCTTCCAGGACCGCCAGGCCCTTCGGGTTGTCGGCCATGAGCTGGCGTCGGAAAACGAGCGCGTCGACACCGGCCTTGTCAGCCATCTCGTCCAGGAAGCACTCCATGTAGATAGCGTTGGGGTTGACGTTCACCCCGCGCCAGAATCCCGGGCGCAGGTGCGTGTTGCGCATGGCGTGATCGACCAGCAGGTTCGGGATCGTGTAGCTGATCTTGTGGTCGCTCGCCGGTAGCAGCGCCTGGAAGGTCGCCAGGTCCGCGCCGTTCTGCAGGGCGGACGGGCGCAGCCCCGCGAGGATCGATTGCCCGGAGATGCGCAGGTGCAGCGCCGTGAGCTTGCCATCGGCATCAATGCCGCCGGTCATCTTCGCCTTGGTGATCGGGTGGTACATGCCCTGACGCATGTCCTCCTCCCGCGACCACAGCAGTTTGACCGGCGTGCCGGGCATGGTGCGGGCGATGAGCACCGCCTGCCGGACGAAGTCACCGGCACCGCGTCGGCCGAAGCCGCCGCCCAGGTGCAGCTTGTGTACATCGCACTGTTCAATGGGCAACCCGGCGGCGTCCGCGGCGGCAGCGAGCGCCGCTTCACCGTTCTGGGTGGGGCACCAGACCTCGCACTTCTCTTCCGTCCACAGGGCCGTCGCGTTCATCGGCTCCATGGTGGCGTGGTGCAGGAAGGGGTAGCTGTAGACCGCCTCATGCGTGGTGGCCGCGGCGGCCAGCCCCGCCTCGACGTCGCCGGCCTGGTTGCCGACGAATGCGTCCTCGGCGCTGAGCCCCTCGTCGAGCATCGCGCTGATACCCGCGCTGTCGACCGTGCCGCTCTCGCCGGTTTCCCAGGAGACCGGCAGTGCCTTGATCGCCTGGTTCGCGCGCCACCAGGTGTCCGCCACGACGGCGACCGCATCCTCATCCAGCGGGACAACCGCCAGTACGCCCGGCATGTTCTCGACCTTGGCCGCATCGTAGGACTTGCGGGTACCGCCGCGCACCGGGCAGGCCACGACCGAGGCGTTGACCATGCCCGGGAGGTTCAGGTCGGCGCCGTAGATCTGCTTGCCCGTGAGCTTGTCCGCCGTGTCGAGCCGCGGCACCCCGGTGCCGATCAGTTTCCAGTCCTTCGGGTCCTTGAGCGGGACCTCTGCCGGCGGCGCGAGCTGCGCGGCTGCGGCGGCCAGCTCACCGAAGCGCGCAGTGCGACCGCTCGGGCCGTGAGTCACGACGCTGTTGGCCGCGCTGCAGGTCGCCGCATCGACGCCCCAACGCTGCGCTGCCGCCTCGATCAGCAGCATGCGCCCCGCGGCGCCGCCTTCCCGCACGTACTGGTGACTGCCACGGATGCCGCGGCTGCCGCCGGTGGAGAAGTTGCCCCAGACCCGGTCACGGGCCAGGTTTTCCCCCGGGGTGGGGTACTCGGTGCTGACCATGGCCCAGTCGCACTCCAGTTCCTCGGCAACGAGCTGCGCCAGCCCGGTCAGGGTGCCCTGGCCCATCTCCGAGCGGGCCACGCGAATCACCACTCGGTCGTCCGGGTGGATGAGGGCCCAGGCGGTGACCTCTGCGGGATCACCGCTCAGGGCCGCCGCGGCGTCTTCGGTGCCCGTCGTGCTGCAGCCCGGGAGCGCCAGGCCAATAGCCAGGCCGCCGGCCGCCTGGGCGCTGCCGATGACGAAGCGGCGCCGGTTGATGGAAATCGTTCGGGTGTCGTCTGCGTGACCCATGCTTAGCTCACCTCCGTCGCCAGTTCCGCCGCGCGGTGGATCCCGCGGCGGACCCGCTGCAGGGTGCCGCAGCGGCAGATGTTGGTGATTCCGGCGTCGATATCTGCGTCGCTGGGCTGCGGGTTGTCGGCCAGCAGCGCGGAGGCCGCCATGATCATGCCCGCCTGGCAGTAGCCGCACTGCGGTACGTCCAGCTCGGCCCAGGCCTGCTGAACCGGGTGTTCGCCATTGTCTGACAGGCCTTCGATGGTGACGATTTCCTGCTGCGGCTGCACGGCCTCGGCAGGGTAGATGCAGGAACGCACCGCTTGGCCGTCGATGTGCACGGTGCAGGCGCCGCACTGGGCGATCCCGCAGCCGTACTTTGTGCCGGTCAGGCCGGCCTGTTCGCGCAGGACCCAGAGCAGGGGGGTGCCGGGGTCAAAGGTCAGCTCCCGGGTCTCCCCGTTGATGTTGAGTTTCGCCATGTGCCGCGGTGCTCCATGCGTTGAGTGGATGCCTCAACGATACGACAGAACCGCGGCAGTGCCCAACGCGTGCGAGCGCGCGCAGCGATGCTGTGCGAATCAGAACCCGGCGCTGCTGTCCCTGATCGAGCTGAGCAGCTCGGCGGTCAGCACCTGGTACTGATCGGTGCCCGGCATCATCACGTACAGTGGCTCCGCCACCTGATCCAGGTCGTAGCCGGCCTTGCGCAGATC
>JBCDIK010000196.1:0-6709 GCA_038749065.1 Pseudomonadota bacterium
ATCTTCGATCCGGACGTACTGCTGCGCAGCTTCGCGGAGCTTGGCCTGACCGGCGAGGACTACCGCCGCTGGCAGGGTATGGCCGGCCAGCCGAACGGCATTCTGCTGGTCACCGGCCCAACCGGATCCGGCAAGACCACCACGCTGTACTCGACGCTGAAGCAGCTCGCGACCAGCGAGGTGAACGTCTGCACCATCGAAGACCCGATCGAGATGGTGGAGCCGGCGTTCAACCAGATGCAGGTACAGAGCAACATCGATGTGTCTTTCGCGTCCGGCGTGCGCGCGCTGCTGCGTCAGGATCCGGACATCATCATGATCGGCGAGATCCGCGACATCGAAACGGCGGAGATGGCGATTCAGGCGGCGCTCACCGGCCACCTGGTGATCTCCACGCTGCACACCAACGATGCGCCGACGGCGATCACCCGCCTGCTCGATCTCGGCGTGCCGAGCTACATGATCAAAGCGACTCTGCTGGGCGTCATGGCGCAGCGGCTGGTGCGCACGCTGTGCCCGCACTGCAAGGTCGAAGAGCCGGTTGACGAGGAGGCCTGGCAGCACCTGACGGCCCCCTACCGGGTGAAGGCGCCGAAGCAGATGCACTCCGCCACGGGCTGTCTCGAATGCCGCGATACGGGCTTTCTCGGTCGCGCCGGCATCTACGAGATCCTGCCGCTGACCGAATCGCTGAAGTCGCTGATTACCGATGACCTCGACGTCGAGGCGCTGCGCACCGGTGCGATGAAAGATGGCATGCGTACCCTGCGCCTGTCCGGCGCCCAGAAGGTGGGGGCGGGGCTGACCACCGCTGCCGAGGTGCTGCGCGTTGCCCCGGTCGTCGCCAGCTGAGCTCACGCTGCCCGCGCCCTGGCGCGAGCGCGCGCTGCGGACCATTGATCGCCTGAAGCTGCCAACCTCGACGGAGCTCGAGTTTGTGCTTGGCCTATCCAGCTACGTCGAGCGGGTCGCTGGCCAACAGACCGCGTGGCTGATTGACGCGCTCGAGCAGCATGCCTTTGCCGCGCCCCTCGACCTCGCCGACTGGCGCCGGCAGATCACCACCGCCGCGGCAGCAGCGGACACCACCGAGGCCTTGCAGCGTACGCTGCGGCAGCTGCGCAACCGGTCGCAGGTGCATATTGTGTGGCGCCATCTGCTGGGGCTCGCGCCCCTGGAGGAAACGATCCGTGCGCTCTCGGGCCTCGCGGATCAGTTCATCGATGCGGCGCTCGAGCGGCTCATGACCTGGCTGACGGCCGAGCGCGGCGTGCCGCGCAACGCTGCCGGCGAGGCGCAATCGATGGTGGTGCTCGCCCTTGGCAAGCTCGGGGCTGGCGAGCTCAACCTGTCCTCCGACGTGGATCTGCTGTTCTGCTATCCGGAGCCCGGCACGACGGATCAGGGCCTGACCAACGATCAGTTCTTCACCCGCCTCGGGCAGCAGCTGCATGCGGTGCTGGATCGGCTGACGGCGGATGGGTTCGTCTATCGCGTCGATCTGCGGCTCCGGCCCTTTGGCGCCAGCGGTCCGCTGGTCTCGCACTTCGATGCGATCGAGCAGTACTACCAGCGCGAAGGACGCGACTGGGAGCGCTACGCGCTGCAGAAAGCCCGGGTTTGTGCCGGCGATCAGGCGGCTGGGGCGGCACTGCTCGAACGGCTCGAACCCTTTGTCTACCGGCGCTACCTCGACTTCGGCATGCTCGAGGCGCTGCGGGACATGAAGGCGGCCATCATCCGCGAGCATCGCGCGCCGGCCAACGTGAAGCTGGGCCCGGGCGGTATCCGCGATGTCGAGTTTACGATTCAGGTGCTGCAGCTCATCTGGGGCGGGCACGAACGCGCATTGCGTACGCCGGTGCTGCAGCGGGCCGCCGCCGCGGTCATCGAGCTTGAGCTGCTGCCGCTCAGCGCCGTGGATGCGCTGCTCAACGCCTATCGGCTGCTGCGGGATGCTGAACACAGCCTGCAGGCGTTCGACGACCAGCAGACCCAGCTGCTGCCCGACGACGACGATGGCCTGCTGCGCGTTGCCCTGAGCCTGGGCTTCCCATCGGCGGCTGCGTTCTCGGCTGAGCTGACCGCGCAGCGGGCAGCCGTGCAGGCGGTCTTCGCGGAGCTCATCGCGCCGGCGCCACCGGCGACTGCGGATGCTGCGGAAGCCGAGGCCGGCACCGGGCCGCTCACACCGACCGGCGAGTGGTGGCACAGCGATGCCGCCGCGCTGACGGCGCAGGGCTTCGCCACGGCGGAGACCACGGCCGAAGCCCTTGAGCGCCTGTATCGCGCCCGCCAGCGGCGCGATGTCGATGCCGCTGGTCGCGAGCGGCTCGATGCGCTGCTGCCGAGGCTGCTGGCAGAGGCCGTGCAGCTGCGCGCCGCGCTGCTCGATACCGAGGTGGAGACCATGCCGGGGGCGGCGAGCGCCGACTACGCGTCCGGGGAACTGGTCGAGGTGCTGTGCGACTACGCGGATCTGGCGGACCGCGCCGTGCAGCGGGTGGTGCCGCTGCTGATCGCCGTGCTGCGCCGTTCTGCCTACCTGGCCCTGTTGCTGGAAAACCCGAATGCCTTGCGGCGGCTGCTGCTGATCTGTGCGGCCAGCCGCTGGCTTGCCGAGCGGCTCGGCCGTCACCCGGCGTTTCTCGATGCGCTGCTGGACGAGCGCCAGCTCGAGGATCTGCCGGACGCGCCGGTCCTGCGCGCCGAGCTGCGCGAGCGGCTGGCGCCCTACGGCGGCGATGATGAACGCTGGTATGCGGAGCTGCGCGACTTCAAGGAAAGTCACCATTTTACCGCTGCGCTCGGGCAGGTGCGCGGCACACTGCCGCTCATGCGGACCAGTGACTACCTGACCTTTCTCGCCGAGGCCGTGCTGCAGGCTGCCCTCGATCACGCCTGGCGCCAGCACGCGGGTGAGGAGGTTACGGCAGGCGCCGGTGACCCGGCAGCGCCACCGTTCTTGATCCTGGCCTTCGGCAAGCTCGGTGGCTTCGAGCTCGGCCCCGATTCCGATCTCGATCTGGTGTTTGTGCATGATCTGGGGCCGGAGCAGGGGCGTCTGCTGCAGCGCGTGTCGCGCAGCCTGCTCGCCACCATCGGCACGCAGACCAGCTTTGGACCGCTGTACTCCGTCGACACCCGGCTGCGGCCGGCCGGCGCCGCCGGCACCATGGTGACCCGGCTCGATGCGTTTGAGCGCTACCAGCTCGAGCAGGCCTGGACCTGGGAGCATCAGGCGCTGGTCCGCGCGCGGCCGGTTGTCGGTTCGCCTGAGCTCGCCGCGCGCTTCGAGGCGCTGCGCGAGCGTATCCTCGGCCAGCCGCGCGATCCCGAGCAGCTCCGGGTTGATGTCCTCGCGATGCACGAGCGGCTGCGGCAGCACTTCCGCAGCCTGCCCGCGGACGTCAAGCGTAGCGCCGGCGGCATTGTCGACATCGAGTTTCTGGTGCAGCACCTGGTGCTGGCCCAGGCGCACGAGCATCCGCAGCTGGCGCTGTGGACCGACAACGTGCGCATTCTCGAAACGGCAGCGGCCGTTGGTGTGCTCGCGACGGAGGAGGCCAGCGCGCTGACCGCTGCCTATCTGGCGCTGCGCACGGAGGGGCATCGGGCGGTGCTCGATCTGCCGGATGCCGAGCGGGGTGCCGATACCCTCGCGCAGCATCGGGATCTGGTGGCGGCGATCTGGCAGGCGCGTTTCGGCGTGCCGCTTGATGCGATCGCACCCGTATAATCGGGGTTTTCTGTGGGCCGTCTGGCCCCGCTGAGCCCGAGAGACCCTGATGACCGACACTGCCGACCCCGCTCTTTCTCCGCCTGCCCAGACGCAGGCCGAACCGGCGCCCTCCCTTGCCGATCGTGACGGCTGGATCTGGCACAACGGTGAGCTGGTGCCCTGGCGCGATGCCCGGGTGCATGTCCTCACCCACACGCTGCACTACGGCGTTGGCGTGTTCGAAGGTGTGCGCGCCTACAGCACGCCGCGGGGCCCGGCGATCTTTCGCCTGGAAGATCACACGCAGCGGCTGTTTCAGTCCGCCAAGATCCTCGGTATCAACATTCCCTGGAGCCCTGAGGAGGTGAACGCGGCACAGCTGGCAGTCGTTCGTGAGAATGAGCTCGAAGAGGGCTACCTGCGCCCCATGGTGTACCTCGGCAGCGAAGCCATGGGGCTTCGCGCCAAAGGGCTGTCCGTCAACCTGGTGGTGGCAGCCTGGCCCTGGCCGAACTACATGGATGAAAGCGCCCGCGAGGTGGGCATCAAGGTGCGTACCTCCAGCTTCACCCGGCACCACGTCAACATCACCATGTGCAAGGCGAAGGCGAACGGCAACTACATCAACTCGATCCTGGCGCTGCAGGAGGCACTTGATGCCGGCTGTGATGAAGCGTTGATGCTCGACAACGAGGGCTACGTTGCCGAAGGCAGCGGCGAAAACATCTTCATTGTCCGCGATGGCACCCTGCATACGCCGGAGCTGACCTCCTGCCTCGACGGCATCACCCGCAAAACCATCTTTGCCCTGGCGGCGGAGGCGGGCTTCGAGATCCGCGAGCGGCGGATTACCCGCGATGAGGTCTACATCTGCGAAGAAGCCTTCTTCAGCGGCACCGCGGCAGAAGTGCTGCCGATCCGCGAGCTGGATGGACGCATCATCGGCGACGGCACGCGCGGTCCGATCACGGAGCAGCTGCAGCGCATCTACTTCGAGCAGGTGCGCGGCCAGCGCGCGCAGTTCCCGGAATGGCTGCATCCGGTGCGGGGCGACTGAGCACCCCCGTGCCTGATGGCGGCACCCTGGTGGTCGGGCCGGCCTGGGTCGGCGATCTGGTCATGGCCGACGTGCTGCTCAAGCGGTTGAAAACCCAGCAGCCGGAGCAGCCGATCACCGTGCAGACCACGCCCGCCCTCCTGCCGCTGGCGGAGCGGCTGTCCGGAGCCGATGCCGCGATTGCGCTCGATACCGCGCACGGCGAGCTGGCGCTGGGCCGGCGTCGCGCGCAGGGCCGGCAACTTCGAGAGCGTGCCTTCAGCCGCGCCTACGTGTTGCCGAACAGCTTCAAGGCGGCGCTGGTGCCGTTCTGGGCAGAGATTCCTTATCGCTGTGGCTGGCTTGGCGAGTTTCGCTACTGGCTGCTGAACGATCCCCGGCGCCTGGACAAAGCGCGCTATCCGCTGCAGATCGAGCGCTTTTTGGCGCTCGCGGAACCGCCCGGCGCCGCGCTCACACCGCCCTATCCGCAGCCGCGCCTGCGGGTCGAGCCGCAGCGGACGACCGCGCTCAAGGCGCAGCATGGGCTGACGTCGGAGCGCGCTGTGCTGGCACTGGCGCCTGGCGCTGAATATGGACCGGCGAAGCGCTGGCCTGCCGAACACTTTGCCGCCGTTGCGCGCGCGGCGCTCGAGCGTGGCTGGGATGTCTGGGTATTCGGGGCCGACGGTGATCGTGGCCTGGCGGACGCCATCGTTGCCGGTGCCGCAACGCCCGGTCGCGATGACGTGGGGCAGCTTGTCAACCTGTGCGGCCGGACATCGCTCGCCGACGTAGTCGACCTGCTGGCGGCAACGGCGGCGGTGGTCTGCAACGACTCGGGCATCATGCATATCGCGGCAGCGCTCGACACGCAGGTGATTGCGCTCTACGGCTCGAGCTCGCCGGCCTTTACGCCGCCGCTCTCTGAACGGGCGACGGTGCTTGAGCAGACCCTCGACTGCCGGCCCTGCTTCGAACGCGTCTGCCCGTTGGGGCATACCAATTGCCTGCGGACACTCACGCCCGAGCGGGCGCTGGCTGCGCTGGGGTGGTGCTGACGCCGTGCGGGTACTGGTGGTCAAAATGTCCTCCATGGGCGACATCGTGCATGCGTTGCCGGCGGTCACGGATCTGGCTGCCCAGGGTGATGAGGTGCACTGGGTCGTGGAAGAGGCCTTTGCCCCCATCGTTGCGGCGCACCAGTCCGTCGCGCGCGTGCTGCCCATTGCCTGGCGGCGCTGGCGCGCTGCCCTGCTGCTGCCCTGGACCGCGCGCGCCCGCGCCGCCCGGCAGGAGTTCCTCGAGTTCCGTAACGGCATCGTCGATACCGAGTACGATCTGGTCATCGATGGGCAGGGACTCTACAAGTCGGCGGTGGTCACGCGCTGGGCACGGGCTGAGACCAAGGTTGGCTTCGACCGCGATTCGATCCGTGAGCGCGGTGCCGAGCGCTTCTATACCGAGAGTGTTGCGGTGCCCGTTGGCTGGCATGCAGTCGACCGGTTACGGCGGCTCTTTGCCGTGGCTGCGGGGTACTCGGTGCCGACCGCCCTCGACTTCGGGCTTGGCGCGCCGGATCCCGCCCCTGGTCCTCCGGTTGCGCTGCTCCTGCACGGCACCAGCTGGCGCAACAAGGAGTACCCGCAGGTGCTGTGGCAATCCGTGGCGGCGGAAGCCGCTGCCGCGGGCTACCAGGTGGCGCTGACCTGGAACGACGCCGTTGAGCGCCGGCGTGCGGAAGCGATTGCCGCGGCCGTTGGCGGCCAGGTGTGGTCGCGGATGGCGCTGCCCGCCCTGATCGACCGGCTGCGTGGGGTGTCTCTCACGATTGGCGTGGACTCCGGGATCGGCCATCTGGCGGCGGCCATGGGCATTCCGAGCGTGGGGCTCTATGGCGCCAGCGATGCCATCCGCACCGGGCTCAAAGGGCCGCGCGCGCAGTCGCTGGC
>JBCDIK010000197.1:0-6669 GCA_038749065.1 Pseudomonadota bacterium
CAATGGACTCGTCTAGATCCCCGACGTTCAGATTGATATGACCCCAACCGAAGCGCTGCGTCATGATGAGTATCCTGGTTACGAGTTCGACTGATCGGTGCTGTTCAGAATCGCTGGTGTTTCAGCGATGGCCGCTTTCCAGAACTGCGCATTGCGGCCGAACTGCCAGCAAAGAAAGCATAGCGCCAGCACCACGGCGCCCCCATAGGCCACTGTGCCTGGCTCCAGCAAGGCGACTAGTGTGCCGACGCCAAGGAACAGTATGACGATCACGAAGGTCGGGTAGAAGTCGGCGAGAGTGGCGCGGGGCACGTCCCGGAAAAAGTGCTCGTTATCCGGATCCAGCCGCGCACGGCGCATGGTGATCTGCGAAATCCAGGTCATGAGGGCGAAGATCAGGCCGCTGACGATGAACCATTGCCCTTCCCGGCCGCTCTGCAGCGAGGCGACGAGCCAGAACTCGGTAATGCCCACCATGAAGGGATAGATCGAATCGGTCAGCTCCGGCACCCAGCGAAAGCGCATTACGTTGCTCGCGTAGACCACCCAGATCAGGACCACCACGGACAGCGTCGCCAGCACCTGGGTCCAGGCGATGAAGCTCTCAAAGGTCGCCGTATACAGCACCTCGCTGTCGGTGATGTGGCCCCAGAGCAGTTCCAGCGCGATGGCCTGCACGATACTGAGCAGGGTCAGCAGCACCGCCGGGAAATGGGTTTTCACGCGCTCGCGGGTGGGATTCGTCATGACGTGGGTCTCCGGCTCTTTGAGCCACAGGTCTGGGTGAGGGCCGCGGTCAGCGCAGCAGCCCGTGCTGCCATTGGCGCCGCGCCCACCAGGGCGCAAAGACGCTCAGCGCCAGAAATCCCGCTTCCAGAGCGATCTGTGATGGGCGGATCACCTCGGTAACGTCCGCAAACACGAACGCGCGGAACATCAGGGTGGCGACCAGCAGCAGCGAGACGGCGTAGCAGGGCGCGGCCCAGCGCCGCCGCAGGAGCAGGGCGCAGCCACCGGCCAGGCGCGTGATCGCCGCCAGCAGTGTTGCGATGATCGCCCAGGTCGGGATCTGTGCGATGTACTGCGCATACTCGGCGCGGATCCGGCCTTCCTGCACCAGCCCCTGCCAGTGCTCCGGCGTTGCAAGGCCGAAGGTGAAGATCACCAGAGCGGCGTAGGCCAGCCCCCACAGGAACAGGAAGCCGCTGATCAGCCAGTAGGGAATCGGGGCGGAGCGCTCAGCCATTGCGATACAGGTAGCTGTAGCCGTTGATGGCCGGAACCCCGCCCAGATGCGCGTACAGTACCTTTGAGCCCGCGGGAAAGAATCCGGTCCGCACCAGATCGATCATCCCCTGCATGGACTTACCCTCGTAAACAGGGTCCGTCATCATCCCTTCCATACGGGCACACAGCCGGATCGCGTCGTTGGTCTCGGCGGACGGCACGCCGTAGACCGGGTAGGCGTAGTCTTCCTTGAGCACCACATCCTCGTCGGTGATCGCGCGCCCCAACCCGACCAGCTCGGCGGTGTCGCGGGCGATCTGCAGAACCTGTGCGCGGGTCTGCGTCGGTGTGCAGGAGGCATCGATGCCGATCACTCGCTGCGATCGTCCGTCCTGGGCAAAGCCGACCACCATGCCGGCGTGCGTGGAACCGGTCACGGTGCAGACCACGATGTAGTCGAAGTGCACTCCGAGCTGCGCTTCCTGTGCGCGCACCTCTTCCGCGAACCCCACAAAGCCGAGGCCACCGTACTTGTGTACCGATGCCCCGGCCGGGATGGCATAGGGCTTGCCGCCGCGAGCTTTGACGTCGGCCAGCGCGTTCTCCCAGCTCTCCCGGATGCCGATGTCGAAACCCTCATCGACCAGCTCGATCTCGGCACCCATGACGCGGCTCATGAGAATGTTCCCCACCCGGTCGTAGACCGCGTCTTCAAAAGGCACCCAGCTCTCCTGCACCAGCCGGCACTTCATCCCGATCTTGGCGGCCACCGCGGCGACCTGCCGGGTATGGTTGGACTGCACGCCGCCGATCGTAACCAGCGTGTCGGCGCCGGTTGCGATGGCATCCGGCACGATGTACTCGAGCTTTCGGACCTTGTTGCCGCCGAAGGCGAGCCCGGAGTTACAGTCCTCGCGCTTGGCGTAGAGCTCGACCGCGCCGCCCAAGTGTTCGCTGAGCCGCGCCAGTTTTTCGATGGGCGTGGGGCCGAAGGTGAGCGGGTACCGCTCGAAGGATGACAGCATGGAATCGCTCGCGATCGGGTGCCGTCTATCCTACGGGCTGCGGTGCTCTCGGGTACAGGCGATAGAGCTAGGGCGTCGCGGCCAGTCTGAGGTGCACGGCGGCGGCGACGAGCAACGCAACGCTCGCAGCGATGTCCACCCGAAGGACCTTGAGCAGCGCTGGGTTGGTCGTGCCGATGCTATGGGCAAGGGCGACGAAGGACAGCATGCTCAGCAGCCCGGTTGCGGTCACGATCAGCCTCAGGCCGGGTAGAAAGGCGGCCGCGATCAGCAGCGCGCCCAGGATCGCGAACAGCACGGCGCGATGGCGCAGCAGCAGCGACAGGTCGGCTGAGAGCTCGCCCACACCGTAGAGCGCGTGCAGCCGGACGTCGGACACGACGCCCACGGCGGGCAGCAGGTGGATGAGGCCCACCAGGATAAACAGTGCAGCAACGATCCCGTTCATGGGCGCATTGTCGCCGCTGGCGCGGAGCGATCAATGACCCCGCAGGTTATGGAGAGTCGCTGGGGTGATCCGTGTCGCTGTTGCCCATGGACCCGGTTAGTCAGATCCCGCGTCAAAGGCCGCAAGCTGTGCTTTGCTGGCCAGCTGCTGCCAGCGCCGCACCATCAGCTCGAACAACACCTCCTCGGGGACGGTAGGTCGGACCAGCACCGCGGCGTAGCCATCGTAGTGGTCCGTAATATAGAAGGTCATCGGGTCCTGGGCGATCAGCGCCTGCTGCTCATCCACCGTGTCGAGCAGCAGCACGATCGCGTCTTCCTTCTGGTGCAGCCGCAGCAGCAGCTTCTTTCGCACCTTGATCGCCGGGGTCCCGTAGGACGTGCTCTCCTCGGTCCCCGGCAGGCGCGCCGCGAGCGTGCGGATGGCATTGAAGTCCATCATCGTCGCGTGCCCGCCGCGCGATGGGAAGGCTAGCCCGGGCGGTGGATACCGCAGATCTTATGGCCGTCGGGATCCAGGAAGTAGCACAGGTGCATGACGCCCATGGTGCTCTCGCGGGGGCCCGGCGGCTCTTCGATGCTGGTGCCACCGTTGGCGATGGCGACGTCGTGGAATTCCACGACCTGCTCCGGGGAACTGCAGATAAAGCCGATGGTGGAGCCGTTGGCGACCGTGGGCGCCTCGCCGTTGATGGGCTCGCTGACGCTGAAGGTCGAGCCGTCATGGATGTAGAACAGTCGCGTCTGCCCCGTATCGTTGACGTGTTCCATCGGCGCGCCGGCTCCGAGGACGCCCAGTACGGCGTTGTAGAAGGCCTTGGTTTTCCCGATATCACTCGAGCCGATCATGATGTGGTTGAGCATGCTGTCTCCCCGGTTGGTACGAATGTCTCGAGGCAGAGCCTAGGCAGGGCGCCGTCGATGCGCAACCGGCGCCGGAGCGCCGCGGCGAGGCCCTACAGCGCCGCGAGCAAGGTGCGCGCGAACAGCACGAACAGGACGAGGCTCGCCACCACAAAGGTCAGAAAACGAATGAAGATCGGGTTGCGGATCGCCTGGATCAGGGAGTGCACGATGCGAATGCCCACGTAGGCCCAGGCCAGCGTTACCTGCAGTCCGTCCCCGGCGCCGAGCAGCGCCGCGCTGAGGCAGACCGCGTAGAAAATGGTGGGCTGCTCATGCAGGTGATTGTAGTTGTCCGCCACGCGCGCGACTGGCGCGGGCATTTCCAGCGGCGCGCCGGTCCGGGACAGTTCTTCCATGTCGATATTGGCGCGCTGGATCGCCGGGATCCGTGTGGCGTACATCCAGGCCCACATCACGAAGGTCCAGCCGACCAGCGCCAGGACGGGCAGGATCATGGCCGTTTGGGCAGTGTTCATGGTTGTTCTCCGGTCTCGCTTGCACGGCCACGCAGCCTAGCTGATTCTGCGGTCGCGCGAACAGCCGGGCCAAACTCGATGGCGACGGACTCGGACACATCGAACAGCGCCGTCACCCAGCGATCGCGCCAGCCGTACTTGGCCCGCATGCGGGCGCGGATCCCCGCGTGACTGTTGGCGCTGTGCATGTGGAACGGTTTGGTCATCGTCTGTCCCTCCAGCTGCAGGGTCAGCGCGCTGCCCGCCGCCAGATCCGTGACCCAGGGGTTGCTGGGATGGCCCGCCTCAAGCCAGATCCGGTCATCGTCACGCACAAACCAGATGTGGGTTTGCCTTGGCGTGCCGTCATCGGGGTCTCGCGTCTGGGCAATCGCGACGCCGCCCGTTTCCAGTGCCGCCCAGGTGGTCGCGGCGAGCACGACGATCAGGGCCACAGCGCCAAGCAGCAGCGCGCGGATCACAGGGCTTCGGCGTCCCGGCAGCGCGCGTCAGCGGGGACCTCATCAGCGAGCGTTACCAGTGTTGAGGTTGGCTCTGCCATGGCCGTCAGTTGCCGCCAAAGGGCAGCAGGTCCACGTAGCCGAAGGCGCCGTTCATCTGCTGGATTCCTCGATTGTGCGCGGAATAGCTGTGGAACAGGGTCTCACCGGAGCGCACGAACACGTTGATCCCGCCGCTTTCGCCGCGCTCGTAGAACACCGTTTCGTCGCCGATGGGTTTCGAGGTGCGCGTCGGCTCCGTCGTCATGTTGAAGTCGCGATTGAAGTCCGAGTGCGCGGAGGAGGCCCACAGGAACGACCAGCCGCGGCTGCGCCGCACGGCTTCCAGCTTTTCCAGCGGTGCGTGCGAGACGGCGATGAGGGTCGCGTCGTGTTGCTCGATGGTATCGATGGTGCCATCAAAGGCAGCGGCCCAGGCGGAACAGCCGTCACAGGGCTCCGACCAGTCCGGGCCGAACATGAAGTGGTAGACGATCAGCTGCCGGTGCGGCCCGAACAGCTCGAGAAGCGTTTGCGGACCGCTGGGCGTGTCCAGAGTATAGGTCTTATCGATGCGCACCCAGGGGAGCTTCTGCCGCTCCAGTGCCAGCAGATCCAGTTCGCGGGTAACGGCTTTCTCGCGGCGCAACAGGGCCATGCGCTCCTTCAGCCAGGACGCTCGATCAACGACGGGATGTGTCATGGAGACCTCCAGCGCAGTGCGCGTACGTTCAGGGTCGCGGGCCCGTTTCTTCCAGGGTCTGAGCGAACAACCAATGGTAGCCGGCCAGGTCCCTCGCGCCGTAGATCAGCGCGCCGTAGTCGGTTTCTCGCAGCTCGGCGGTAATGGCCGCGCCGGCACTTTCGGCAATGGCCTGATGCGTCCGCGCATCGGCAACGGAAATATACAGGCAGTGATGATGCACACTCGCCGCGGCGGGGACTTCGAAGGCGTCGTAGGGCTGGCTCAGAATGATCATGCCGTTGCCGAGCGCCAGCTCTGCGTGGACAACGACCCCGTCTTCCAGGGTGACGCGCTCGGTCGTTCGCTCCACAAACCCGAAGGCCCGGCAGAGCCATTCGCTGGCGGCACCCAGATCCGGGTAGAACAGCACGGGCGAAATCGAAGGGATGATTGTGGGCGGGGCTGTGTCGTCGTTCATCGCCAGTTCCCATGCGATCGCGCTCAGTCGGCGGCGGCGTCAGCGTCGCCCAGGGGGTCGCCCTCGAACCGCTCCAGCACCGCGAACGCGTCGACCGGCTTACGCTTCAGCTTTGTGAGCTGCTTGACCGGTTTGCCGATGGGAATCATCGCAGCGAACGCGAAGCGCGCTGGCACCTGCAGCAGATCCTTGACCGCCGGTTCCTGGGCCCCGACGAAGGTGGTGGGCGTGCCGCCCAAACCCTCATTGCGTGCGGCGAGCAGGATGTTCCACACGAAGGGGTAGATCGAAGCGCCGGAGATGACGCCCACGTGGTCGGCCTGGGCATCGAAGGAGGCAACCTGAGCCAGATCGACAAACACCATGAGCAGCACCGGCGCACCCGTGAGCTTATCGATCATCGTTTCCGGGACTGGCGTCGCGGCGATCTCCGCCTCGGTGAGGGTGGTGGGATCAATGGTGTTCCAGGGTGCTTCGCCCCGCCCCATCTGCGCCACGTAGCGCTGCAGCGTTGGGCGGATCAGCGGCTTCAGCGCGGAGCGGGTCGTTTCATCGCGAACCACGATCACTCGCCAGCCCTGGCGATTGCCGCCGCTGGGCGCAAAGCGCGCGTTGTCGAGAATTCGGCGCAGCTGCGCATCGCTGACCGGATCGTCGGTGAAGTCCCGCGCGGCGAAGGTGGTGCGCATGACACTGTAGAGATCCATGGTCCCATCCTGACAGTCTGTGGCACGAATATACGCCTTCTGGCGGCGCCCGGCGGCCTTGTGCGCAGACAGTTGCCGCGCGAGGATGAGTAGGACCGTGGCGCTGCGCGATCCCGATGGGCGCTGCGTCGTGCTACAGGATCGCAGCTAGCCCGATCAGGGCTGTGGACCAGCGCGATCCACATGGCCGAGGCTGCGCTGCGGCGCCAGCTTGTCTCGCACTAGACGTTTGAGCTCAG
>JBCDIK010000198.1:0-6659 GCA_038749065.1 Pseudomonadota bacterium
AGCCACGATCGGGCCGACATCGGGCACGGCTTCCAGCGCCGGCAGGTCCGCCGCTTCAATCGCCTCCAACGATCCGAAATGCCGCGCCAGCCCGGCTGCCGTCGCCTCTCCGACCTCGCGAATGCCGAGCGCATAGAGAAAGCGTGGCAGCGTGGTATGCCGCGCCTTGTCCAACGCGGCCAGCAGGTTCAACGCCGACTTCTCACCCATGCGCGGCAGCGCCTGCAGCTGCTCCGCATCGAGGGCGAACAGATCGGCGGCGGAGGTGACAAGCCCCTCGCTGACAAGCTGCTCCACGAGCTTGTCGCCCAGACCCTCGATGTCCAGAGCCAGCCGGGAGGCAAAGTGCTTGAGCGCTTCCTTGCGCTGGGCCGGGCACTCATGGGCCGGCGAGCTGCAGCGCGCGACCGCCTCTTCCTCGAGCCGCAGCACGGGGCTGCCGCAGCTCGGGCACTGTTTCGGCAGTTTGACCCGGCGCGCGCCCTTGCGCCGCTCCTCCAGGATCACGTCCATGACCTGCGGGATCACGTCCCCGGCCCGCCGGATGCGCACGCAGTCACCCCGGCGCAGATCGAGGCGCTCGACCTCATCCATGTTGTGCAAGGTGGCATTGCTGACGGTCACACCACCGACAAAAACCGGTTCGAGGCGCGCGACCGGCGTGACCGCACCGGTTCGTCCCACCTGGAAATCAACGCCGGTGAGCCGCGTCGTGGCCTCTTCGGCCGGATACTTGAAGGCGATCGCCCAGCGCGGCGTCCGCGTACGCACGCCGAGGGCGCGCTGCGCCTCGAGGTCGTCGACCTTGATCACCGCGCCATCGATGTCATAGCCGAGCTGCGCGCGCTTCTCCTCAATGGCCGCGACCGCTGCCACGCAGTCCGCAGGGTCATGCGGCCCACTGAAATCGTTGTTGGTTCGCAGTCCCCAGCGCCGGAACCGGGCAATGACCTCGCTGTGCCGTTCCGGTTCCCAGCCCTCCGCCCAGCCCAGGCTGTAGGCAAACCAGGTCAGCGGCCGTGTCGCGGCCAGCTGGGGATCGAGCTGACGCAGGCTCCCGGCCGCGCCGTTGCGGGGATTGACCAACGGCTGTCGGCCCGCAACGCGCGCGGCCTCGTTGAAACGCTCGAAGTCCCGCTGCGACATGTAGATCTCGCCGCGCACCTCCATGCGATCAGGCCAGTCCTTGCCCCGCAGCTTCAGCGGCACCGCCTGGATCGTGCGCACGTTGGCCGTGATGTTCTCCCCGGTAGTGCCGTCGCCCCGGGTGGCTGCGCGAACGAGTTGACCCTGCTCGTAGAGCAAGGCCACGGCGACGCCGTCGATCTTCGGTTCACAGGTAAACGCGAGCGACGTGCTCTCGAGCGCCGCGACACTGCGCGTCATCCACTGCGTCAGTTCTTCGGTCTCGGTGCACTTCTCTAAAGACAGCATGGGGACCGGATGCTCGACCGTGTCAAAGCCGGCAAGGGGCGTACCGCCAACGCGCTGCGTCGGCGAGTCGGTGGTCACCAGCTCCGGGTACGCTTCTTCGAGTGCACGCAGCTCATCGAACAGCGCGTCATACTGGGCATCGGTCAGCACCGGCGCATCGAGCACATGATACCGATGGCCGTGCTCGTCGAGCTCGGCGCGCAGAGTATTCGCGCGCTGCTTTGCAGACGCTACGCTGTGACTCCCCGTCGGTACCGCGGACCGGGCCATGACGTTCCGGTGTCCGAACCGGACCGGCGCTAGAGCGCGCGGCGAGAGAGCTGCTTGAGGGCGAAGTCACTCACCCGCTGCTGCATATGCGAGGCGGTCTGGCGGGTGAGCCGATTCTTGGCCTCGTCCCGCAGCTCGCCGCCCAGCTTGTGAGCCACCGCCTGAGCGACCTCCAGCATGTCGTTCATCGCCTGCGAGGGATTATCCGGTCCCGGGAGCTGCAGGAAGAACGTCACCCCCGGCGTCGACATCCGGCTGAGATCCGACAGGTCAAAAAAACCAGGCTCCACCGCGTTGGCGACGGAGTACAGGGGTGCCTTGGTCAGCGGATCCACCCGATGAAAGATGTTCATGGCGCCAAACTTCAGCCCGCGCTCGCGCAGCGCGCTGCACAGCGCGTCACCGGCGAAGGTCTCACCGCGGCGCGCGACGAGGTGGATGAGCACCAGCTCCTCAACGGGCTTCTCGGCTGCCTGCTCCGCCGCTGCATCCAGGTCCTCGCCCGTTGGCGGGTTGCTGGCCGAGGACACATCGGCATCGGCGTCGGCAGACATCCCGCCGTGCTCACGCTCGGTCAGCGGATCATTCGCTGCCGCTCGCAAGGATCCCAGGCGCCGAGGGCGGTGCGTGGATCGCGTGCTTGCCGGCGGTGTGCGGCGCGGCCGCAGCTCGCGGCGGCTCTCCGTGATGAGCGGAGAGGCTTCGGGCACGTGTCCAGCACCAGGCTCGGCGTCGGCTTCGGGCGCTGGCAGCTCAACCTCTGCAACCCGCGGTCGACGCGGCTCCGTCGAAGCAGCCTGCTGGGCCGGCGCCTCCTCCCCGTGGTCGGCTGCGGATACGCTTTGCTGCGCATCCATCGCCGCAGCGGTCGAGGCCGATGCATCAGTGGGCTCGGAGACCTCCGAGGGCGCTGTACCGATCGCGGGATCCGCAACCGGGTCCTCATCGTGCCCGTAGCCTTCGGGAATCGTGAACAGGTCCGGTCCTTTGGGATAGGGACGAGACCGCGTACGGGCGCGATCCGCGCGTCGGGCGATTGCCGGTTCGTCGCCGCCGAACAGCTCGCGGTCTGCGGCCGACTGCGCTTGCGCATCGTCCAGATCGAAGCTGCCCTGTTCCGGCGCAACGGGCCGTGCACCGCCATTCGGCAACTCACCGCGGAACCGATCCATCTCGTCCACGTCATCGGGAATCAGCTCGGGCACGATGTCCAGGCGCAAGGGCTCGCGCTGCGAACGCCAGGCCGTCCAGAACCCGTGAGCGATCACCGCGGCGATCAGCGTCCCGCCGACGATCAGAATAAAGTCCTTTATATCCACCACCATTCTCCCTGGAGGATTGCGCCTCCATCGGGTCCACTACGCCGGCCCGGTTCCCACCGGTCGCTCGCCGCAGCGGCACGCAACTTGGGTCAGCGACCGCAATGAGCCCCGCAAGGCTACATCGCCGCCATCGCTGCTGCTTCCTCGACGTCGACCGATACCAGCCGGGATACCCCGGCCTCGTGCATGGTGACTCCCATCAGGTGATCAGCCATTTCCATGGTGATCTTGTTGTGGGTTATCACAACGAACTGCACGTCTTCCGACATCTCTCTGATCAACTCAGCGAAACGCGTCGTATTGCTGTCATCGAGCGGTGCATCGACCTCATCCAGCAAGCACACAGGGCTTGGGTTGAGGTGAAAGATCGCAAAGATCAGTGCCACCGCCGTCATCGCTTTCTCCCCGCCGGAAAGCAGATGAATACTGGCGTTACGCTTGCCCGGGGGACGCGCCATGAGCGAGACCCCGGTATCGAGCAGATCCTCCCCGGTCAGTTCCAAGTAGGCGTGTCCTCCGCCAAACACTTTCGGGAACAGCTCTCCCAGACGGGTGTTTACCGTTTCGAACGTTTCCTTGAAGCGCGAGCGGGTTTCGCGATCGATCTTCCGGATCGCGTCCACCAGCGTTTCGAGGGCCTGTTCCAGATCGTCGTTCTGCTGGTCCAGATAGACCTTGCGTTCCGACTGGCTGTCGTACTCATCGATGGCCGCCAGGTTGATCGGGCCCAGCCGCTGGATTCTGCGATCCACTTTGGCCAGCTCGTCTTCCCAGACCACCGCGGTTGCCTCTTCCGGCAACCCTTCCTCGAGGGCGCGGACCTCATGTCCGGTCGCCTCGATCTGTTCGCGCAGATTCGCCTCGTTGACGATCAGCGACTGTCGCTCCAGCCGTGCGGCCTCGACCGCACTGCGTGCTTCTTCCACCTGCGCCTGCAATTCACCGCGCTGCTGCTCGAGCTCGCGGATGGCGTGCTCAGCGCCTTCAAGTTCGCGCCGTACCTCGGTCAGCGTCGCCTCGATCCGCGTGCGCTCCGCGAGCTTGCTTTCGAGTTCCGCTTTTAGCTCCGGCTGTGGGCGACTGCTGGCCTCGATGCCTTCCACCAGCCGCGCCTCCTGCTCCGTGAGGGTGCGCTGCTGCTCGACCAAGCGCTCCTTGGCCGCCACGCTCGCGTTGAGACCACTCTCGAAGCGCTGGCGATTGGCATTGACCCGATGGAACTCGTCGCGGCTGTCCCGCGCAAGCGCGCGCGCCTGCTCAAGCTGAGCTTCGAGCTGCTCCCGGTCAGCCACCAGCGTCGCCCGCTCTTCGCTCTGCCCATCCAGCGCAGTCCGCGCCTCAGCCAGCGCTACCCGCGCCGTCTCGAGCGCCGCTGATTCCTGGGTGATCTGCCCTTCGATCTCGATCCGCTCCGCGGCGACGCGCTGGCGGCGCGCTTCCGCTTCTTCTTTCTGGACCCGGCGGACCCCGTGATCGGTGCGCAGCTGCGCAAGCTGATCGGCATAGCCGCGCGCCTGCTGCTGCAGCGTCGCCCGCCGCTCTTCCGCCTGCTCCACCTCGGCCCGAGCCTCTACCAGCGCGCGCTGCCGCGTCGCCAGCTCCGCCTCGGCATCTTCGAGGTTAACCGTGAGTGTCTCAATTTCCTGCGCGCGAGCGATGATGCCGGCATCCGAGGACTGCTCGCGGCGCACCCGCAGCCAGTCCGGGCCGAGCCACAGTCCATCACGGGTCACAATGCTCTGACCGGGACGCAGCGCGCTGCGCGCCGCAAGGGCGTCCTCGATTGATGATGCCGCGTAGACCCCGTGCAGGAGCGTTCCCACCTGCATCGCGCTGACGCTGTCGGGTTGCCCCTGACGCACCAGCGAGGCCAGTGCGGGCAGATTGTTAGGGGCTGCCTCAGCGACTGCGGTGTCAGATCGCGCGTCGACCAGGGCGATGGTACCGGCCTCAAGGCTCGTCAGCGCCGTCGCGAATGCGGCGGCGTCGTCTACCTGCAGGGCCTGCAGGTAGGGCGCCAGCACCAGCTCCACGGCCTGCTCCCAGCCACTGACCACGGCGAGGTGCTCGCCCAGCCGGGCGGCATCCTGCAGTTGGTAGGCATCGATGAAATCGGCTGCCTCCTTGTCTTCGCGACCGAGCGCCGCCTGCTGCAGCGCCTGGGCACTGGCGAGCTCATGGCGCAGGGTCTGCACACGGCCCCGCGCCTGATCGAGCCGGTCTTCCCGTCGCAAGACCTCTTCGCGATTGGCCGCAATCGCTTTCATGCATTCATCGATGGCGCTTTCCGCCGCCTGCGCGTCGCTTTCCAGCGCGTGGATGTCCCGCGCCAGGGAGTCCATGTGCTCGGTCTCGATGATCGGCAAGGTTTCCACATCGCCGTCGAGCTGCGCGAGCCGCGCCGTGAGCCGCGCCAGCAGTGCGGTCAGGTGCTCCATGCGCGAGGCCTGCACCTCTGCCGTGCGCTCATTGCCCGCGGCTGCCGCCGTAAACTCATCCCAGAGATCCTGCCAACGGCGGTAGCTGGCCTCGACCGTCTCAAGCGCCTGACGATGTGCTTCATCGCGCTCCGTCACTGCGGTGAGCTCTGGCGTCAGCGCCTCGATATCGCGCCGGAAGGCCTCAATCTGCTCGTCGTCCTGGGCGAGCTGACGCGCCGTCTCGGCGCTACGCTCGCGCGCCGCCGCCAGATCCATCTCGAGCTGCGCGACGCGCTCGGCGTTGAACGCGATGGCTTCCTCGACCCGGGCGATGTCAGCGCCGAATTTGTAGAAGTGTCCCTGCACGCTGTTGAAGCGATCGCTGTGATCGGCGTGCTGCTGGCGTCGCCCCTCAATGGCGGTATCGAGGGCACCCTGGTCGGTCTGCGCCTTGTCGAAGGCCAGGCCCAGATCCGTGACGCGGGCCTCGACCGCCCCCAGCGTCGCGGCCACTTCCTTGCGCCGGATGCTGAACAGCTCAGCGGTGAGTTTCTGTTCCTCCGCTTTGAGCACCGTATAGCGCTCGGCTGCCTTCGCCTGGCGCTCGAGACGATCGAGCTGCTTGGCAAGCTCTTCGCGGATATCGGTCACGCGTGCCAGATTTTCCCGCGTGTGCTTGATGCGGTTCTCAGTCTCGCGCCGCCGTTCCTTGTACTTGGAGATTCCGGCAGCTTCTTCGAGATAGACCCGCAGCTCTTCGGGCTTCGCCTCCACCAGCTGGCTGATCATGCCCTGCTCAATGATGGAGTAGCTGCGGGGACCGAAGCCGGTGCCCAGAAAGATATCGAGGATATCGCGCCGCCGACACTTTTGGCCGTTCAAGAAATAGGTGGATTGGGCTTCGCGAGTCACCTGCCGACGAATCGCGATCTCGGCATAGGCGGCATACTCGCCACCGATGCGGCCATCGGAGTTGTCGAAGATCAGCTCGATGCTGGCAATGGCGGTCGGCTTGCGAGAGTTCGACCCGTTGAAAATGACGTCGGTCAGGTTCTCACCACGCAGCTGCTTGGCAGAGCTTTCGCCCATGACCCACCGCACCGCGTCGATGATGTTGGACTTGCCGCAGCCGTTTGGTCCGACCACCGCGCTGAGATTGCCGGGGAGGATGACGGTCGTCGGATCGACGAACGATTTGAACCCAGCCAGCTTG
>JBCDIK010000199.1:0-6649 GCA_038749065.1 Pseudomonadota bacterium
CCCTGGAAGCGATCCTTGACCAGGAGGCGCCGGGCTGGCGCCGCGGCAGCGGGGCAGAAGACATCGTTGCCCCCGAAGCTATCAAGGAGCCCCGCGCCGCGGGCTAGTGGCCGGGCGACAGAGCGACCCATAAGGAGACAAGGTGACTCAAGAAGACCAATCCAGACGTAACCGGCGCAGTTCCAGTGCCGACCTGCAGCGCGCGATCTCGCAGCTCGAGGATGCGGTGCAGGATGTGGTCCGGTCCACGACCGATGACCTGGCCGGCCGGGCGACCGCCATGCTCGATGAAACAACCCGCCGCCTGCGCGGTGCCGCCGACGACGGCGGCCAGCGCGGTGCCGGGTGGGGCGAGCGGGTCGGGCGCAAGCTCGACGAGCTCAAGCCGAAGGCGCGCAAGCTGCAGCGTGATCCGCATAACAAGCGTATCGCCGGTGTCTGCGCCGGGTTTGCCAACTACTTCGGGGTGGAGAGCTGGGTGGCGCGGCTGGTTGCGGTCAGCATGTTCATCTTCATGCCGCAGATCACCTTTCCGGCCTACATCGTGGCCTGGGTCCTGATGGAGCGCGGCGGTCGCGAGCGCGATGGCTGGATTGCGCGGCAGCGGGGCGATCACCGCTCGCCGGCACCGGAGTTTGGACCGCGCCTGTCACCGCGGCGCAGCCTGCGCCAGGTCCATGCCGATCTGACCGATGCCGAGCTCAAGCTTCGGCGCCTGGAAACGCATGTGACCTCAGACCAGTACGCGCTGCGGCGTGAGCTGGCTGCCCTGGACGGCGCACGACCGTAAGCCGCGTGCGGTCCGGTCCCCTGAAACTCACACATCGGAGCCCTTATGTCTGTCTTCACCATGGTCACCTGCATCGTTGTCGTCGGCTGCCTGACCGGTGTCATCTCTGACTACCTGAAGACACGGCGGCTCGAGGCTCGGCAGAGCAATGCCGGCAACTCCGAGGAACTCGAGGCGCTGAAGGAGCGAGTGCGGGTTCTGGAGCGGATCGTGACCGATGAGCGCTACGATCTGCGCCGGGAGATCAAGGAGCTAGAGCGGCTCGGCTGATCCGGTCGGGCCGATCCGTAAAGAGCGCGTCCGCGCCGTAGCGCATCAGCCGCCGCGCGGTCGGTAACCGGTTGACCGTGTACACCATCACTTCGAACCCCGCCTCATGAATTGCCTTGACCCGTGCTGCGGTCACGGTGCGCCAGGACAGATTGATACTTCGTGCCGACAGCGTCTCGCCGGTGTCCAACAGAGACCGGTGCCAGCGCTCCGCCAGCACGCCGACAGCGCCCCGGCCTCCGGCCTGCCGATAGGCGTGTAACTCATCGTGGTCGAAGGCGGAGATCAGCCAGTTTCGCTGTGGCTGCGCCGTGGTCAGAGCGGCCACGGGGACACCGGTGCCGGCCCCCTTGAGCTCGACGTTGCACAGCAGCGGGTCGGGCAGGGCCGCCAGGACCTGCGGCAGCTCGGGAATCGGGCCGGCGCCGGCGTCGAGGGCGCGGATCGCGTCGAGGGACAGCGCTTGCAGCAGGCCCCGGCCATCGGTCGTCCGATCGACGCGCTCGTCGTGCAGGACCCACAGCCGTTCGTGCACCCAGTGCACGTCCAGCTCCACACCGTCCACTCCCCAGCGCTGTGCCGCCCTGAAGCCCGGCAGCGTGTTCTCGGCCACGAGGCCAGCGGCCCCGCGGTGGCCAATGATGGAGGGGGGCATCGCTTCTCGCATAGAATGGCACCATGAGCTATCAAGTCCTGGCGCGCAAACTGCGGCCGGCGCGGTTTGCGGACCTCGTCGGCCAGGATCACGTGGTGCGTGCGCTCACCCATGCCCTGGATCAGGACCGGCTGCACCATGCCTATCTGTTCACGGGCACCCGCGGGGTGGGCAAGACCACCATCGCGCGCATTCTGGCCCGAAGCCTCAACTGCGAGCGCGGGGTCTCGGCCAACCCCTGCGGCGAGTGCAGCATTTGCCTCGAGGTGCTGGAAAACCGCTTCGTGGATCTGGTGGAAGTGGACGCAGCCTCGCGCACGGGCGTCGATGACACCCGGGAGCTGCTGGAGAGTGCGCAGTATCTGCCGACGCGGGGTCGCTACAAGGTCTATCTGATCGACGAAGTGCACATGCTCAGCAAGCATGCCTTCAACGCGCTGCTGAAAACCCTGGAAGAGCCACCGGAGCACGTCAAGTTCCTGCTGGCGACCACGGACCCGAAGAAGGTGCCGGTGACGGTGTTGTCGCGCTGCCTGCAGTTCCAGCTCAAGAATTTGCCGGGCAGCGTGATCGCTCGTTATCTGGGCGAGGTGCTCGCGCAGGAGGGCATTGATTGCGACGAGTCGGCGCTCGAGCTGATCGCCACGGCGGCTCGCGGCAGTATGCGCGATGCGCTGAGCCTGACTGATCAGGCCATCGCCTTTGGCGGGGGCGCAGTCTCAGGCGATCAGGTCACCGCCATGCTCGGCGCAGCTGGCCGGGACGAATTGCAGGCGCTGTTGCGCGCGATTGCCGGCGGTGATGCCGATGCGCTGCTGACGCTCGTGGCTGAGCTGGCCGAGAAGGCGGTGGATTTTGCGGATCTGCTCGCGGCGCTGATCGAGCAGCTGCACCGCCAGGCGGTGACGCATGCCACCGGCCGTGGCGAAACGCCGCTGTTCGATGCGGAGACCGTGCAGCTCAACTATCAGATCGCGCTCATGGGGCTCAAGGACCTTGAGTTCGTGCCCGATCCGCAGCTTGGCTTCGAGATGACCGTGCTGCGCATGCTCGCCTTTGCGCCAGCAACGCCGGACACCCCACTGACTTCCGAGCCGCACGGGCAGCCCGAAGACGCGCCCGCAGCCAGCGGCGCACCGGCCCCCAGCGATGCCGCTGCGACCAGCGATGCACCGGTGGCCAGCAGTGCGCCTGCGCAGGCGGCTATGCGAGCGCCGGCGGCCGACCGTACCGAAGCCCCGGTCGAGCAGGCGCCCGCCAGCACGGCGGCGCCCGTCAGCGTGCCGAGCGAGCTGGCACGGGACTGGTATGAGCTGGCCGCTTCCTTGCCGCTGACCGGTGTCAATCGTCTGCTGGTCGATCATGCGCTGCCACGATCTCTGGCGCCGGGGGACTTCCAACTGGTGCTTGACGCTGATCACGACATGCTCTTGAGCGAGACGCAGCGTCAACGCGTTGAGCGGGCACTGGCCGAGCGTCTGGGCATGAGCGTGGCGCTGACGATCGAGACCGGCGTTTTAGCTCAGGAAACGCCGGCAGCCCGCAATGCTCGGCTGCGCGCCGAGCGGCTCGCGCAGGCGCGGGCGGCGGTGGAAGCCGATCCGACGGTGCAGCAGCTGCTGTCGGAATTTGGTGGCGAGCTGCAACAGGTCAAGCCGCTGGAAGACAGCTCGGAACAGCCCTAGGAACCCGAAGATGAAAGGTATCGCAGACCTGATGAAACAGGCCCAGGCGCTGCAGTCGCAGATGCAGGGCATGAAGGAAGAGATGGCCAGCGCCGAGGTCGAGGGCGAGGCGGGCGCTGGTCTGGTGCGCGTGGTGATGAACGGCGCTCATGAGATTCGACGGGTGCAGATCGATCCGTCGGTCTACGACGAGGACCGGTCCGTACTCGAGGATCTGATCGCTGCGGCGTTCAATGACGCCATGCGGCGTGTGGAAGCGCTGCAGCAGGAGAAGATGGCTGGGCTGGCCGGCGGACTTGGCTTGCCCGCGGGTGGCTTGGGTGGTCTCGGCGGCCTGGGCGGCTTTCCCTTCAAGTGAGCAGCCTCGCCAGACTGGTCGAAGCGCTGCAGGTGCTGCCCGGCGTTGGCCCCAAGAGTGCACAGCGTATGACCCTGGCGCTTCTACGGCGGCAGCGTGATGGCGCAGCGGCGCTGGCCGACGCGCTGGGTGATGCCCTGAGTAAAGTGCGAGAGTGTTCCCTGTGCCGGGACTTAACGGACGATCCGGTCTGCCGCCAGTGCCTCGATGAGCAGCGCAGCAACGCCCAGCTGTGCGTGGTGGAATCCCCCGCGGACATCTGGGTGATCGAGCGTGCCGGTGGCTACCACGGCCGTTACTTCGTGCTCCACGGGCACCTTTCGCCCATCGACGGCATCGGGCCCGACGAGCTGGGGCTCGATCGTCTGCAGGATCGGGTGGAAGCCCTGGCGCCGGAAGAGGTCATCCTCGCAACCAACCCGACGGTGGAAGGCGAGACCACAGCGCACTTCATCAGCAATCTGCTGGCCGGGCGCGTCAGCCGTATCTCCCGCATTGCCCACGGCGTGCCCCTGGGCGGAGAACTCGAGTTTGTGGATGGCGGCACCATCGTGCACGCCCTGGAAGGACGCCGCGATTTTGGCTGAGGTCAGACAGGCACAACCGCAATGGATCGACAGCAACGAGGCACTGGCGGCGGCGGTTGCCCGCTGCGGGCCCGTCATTGCCGTCGATACGGAGTTCATGCGGACCAGTACCTACTTCCCGATCCCGGGGCTTTATCAGATCGGCACGGAGCAGGAGATTTTTCTCGTTGATCCGCAGGCGATCGATGACTGGCAACCGCTGCAGGCGCTGCTCGAGGCTCCCGATCGCAGCACGGTCATGCATGCCTGCTCCGAAGACCTGGAAGTGTTCAATAACCACCTGGGACTGGCGCCCTCAACGTTGTTCGACTCGCAGCTTGCGCACGCCTTCTTAAGTACGGACTACTCCATCAGCTACGCGCGGCTGGTGGACGCCTACTGCGGCGTCGAGCTGGACAAGGGCGCCACGCGCAGCGACTGGCTTCAGCGGCCGCTGACGCAGACCCAGATCTTCTACGCTGCGGCGGACGTGCGTTACCTTGTTGAGATCCGCCAGCAGCAGCGCGATGCGCTGGAGGCGTTAGGTCGCTGGCGCTGGTTCGAAGAGGAGTCGCGCCGTCACACGCGCTATCAGGCGCCGTATCCGGAGCGCTACTACCTGCAGATGAAAGGCGCCTGGCGCCTGGCGGATGAGGCCCTGCAGCGGCTGCAGGCGCTCGCCGCCTGGCGCGAAGGCGAGGCTATGGCACTGGATCGTCCGCGCAGCCGGGTGGTGAAAGATGACGTGTTGCTGGCGCTTGCGAGCGCGGATTATTTTGGCGAGGGTCTGCTGCACAAACATTTGCCCGGCGGCGCGGTGCGTCGTTTCGGCGGTGATCTGGCACGCGCCTGGGCGGGGGAGGACCCGGTCGGAGAACCGCTGGTGCGGCCGGAACCCCCGCTCACGGTCGGGCAGAGCAAGGTGGTCACGGCGCTGAAGCGGATTGCGACGGCGCAGGCGGAGACCCTGGGGTTGGCCCCGGAGCTGTTAGGGCGCAAGCGCGATCTTGAAGCGGCGCTGCGCAGCCACCTGCGCGGTGAGGGTCTGGGACTCTTCAGCACTGGGTGGCGCGCACCGTTGCTGGAGAACGCATTTCTGGACGCGCTGCAGGCGGCAGCCTGATGAGCGTTCCTGTGCTCGTCTACGCCAGTCGCAAACGTCCGGAAACCTTCGTCTACGTGCCGCAGCGATCCGGTACGCAGGAGGACGAGGCGAGGACAGCGGAACAGGATCTGGCCGAGCTGCCGGCGGCCCTGCGCGATACGCTGGCGCCCTGGCGCTTTGCTCTCGCCTTCGAGCTCAGCGAGACCCGGACGCTCGCGCAGGCAGACAGCGCAGCGGTGCTCGCAGCGCTGGCGGAGCAGGGCTTTTACCTGCAGATGCCACCGGCCGAGCTGCCGGGCGGTGACGCATGAGCGCTTTCTGGCACGATCATACGCTCGGAGAACTGGACCAGGCGCAGTGGGAGTCCCTGTGCGATCGCTGCGCGCGGTGCTGCCTGATTAAGCTACAGGACGAAGACAGTGGACAGATCGTATTCACCAACCTGGTCTGCCATCTCCTCGATATGGATGCCTGTCGCTGTACAGCCTACCCGCGCCGACACGAGCTGGTCCCCGACTGTATCGACTTCTCCGCGCCGCTGGTCCCGCAGCTCGACTGGCTGCCGCGCAGCTGTGCGTATCGACGGGTGGCGGAAGGTCGCGGGCTGGCCGCGTGGCATCCTCTGGTCAGCGGCGATCCCGAGAGCGTGCACGAGGCGGGCATTTCCGTCCGTGGTAAGGTCCGCAGCGAATCCGGAGTGGCCGAGCAGGATCTCGAGGAGCACGTGATCGAGTGGGTGGAGCTGTGAGCCCGGCAGGGCTTGCCAATTCAGACTACGCGGTCGCCTGGGCGGTGGCAGCCGGTGGTGGGCTGCTGGCATTCGTCTTCTGGTGCCTGATGACCCGTGGGATCCGACGCGGTTCCCTGCGCTGGGCACTGCGCCTGTTGCCCGGCGCCTGGATGCTGGTGCCTGCGCCGGTGCCCGGGTACGACGGCCAGTACGCCCCAGCGTTCGTCGTGGTGCTGTTCGAGACGCTCCTGAAGGACGATGGCACCCCGCAGACGGCGCTCGCCATTCTCGCAGTAGCCAGCGTGGTGGTTCTGATCGCGGTTTCCATCGTCTCGTTCCTGCGCTGGCGCACAGGACGCTCCGGCGCCGCCGAGCCGCGCTCTGCTAAGGCGACCCGGGCCGGGTAAGGGCGGCGCTGGCGGCCTGCGTCAGCGCAGCTACCCTTAAGCGATGAACCTTCTGTCAGCGCTCCGTGCGCGCGGGGCCCTGC
>JBCDIK010000200.1:0-6470 GCA_038749065.1 Pseudomonadota bacterium
GGCTCGGCGGCAACCGCCGCCCCGGGCGGGTCGGGGGTCTCGGCGGACGCGCGCAGGGGGGCTTCGATGCCTTGCCAGAGCTCACTCAGCAGGCTGCCCGTTGCCGGCTTGAAGTCCGCATCGCCTGCGTCGAGGACTGCGCTCAGCAGCAGCTCCTCCCGCGCCCGGGTGGTGGCCACGTAGAGCAATCGCTGGCTTTCGAAGCGGTCGCGCAGCTGCTGCTCATCGCGGATCAGTTTGACCAGCGGCGTGTCCAGCTCGTCATCGGCAGCGCTCCGCAGGGGGGCCAGCAGCATGCGGGTCGCGCCATCCCGACGCGTCACGGGCAACCAGTGCAGCAGCCGGCTGTCCGACCCCGTCGGCCGCTTGTGCAGCCCTGGCAGAACGACCAGGTCCCACTCCAATCCCTTTGCGCCGTGGACCGTCAGCACTTCGATCCGCACGTCGTCGCTGGGCGGGTCGCCCTCCGTTCGGATCCGCTGCAGGCGCTCCTGCAGGTCATTCCAGTCACCGCAGGCGCCGGCCGCTTCCGCGGCTTCGAGGGCCTCAAAGAACAGCTGTGCATCGCGCAGATCGCTCTCGGGATTCGCGCAGGTGGCAGGGCCGCCCAGCCGGGTCCAGGCACCCTCGACGAGAGCGCGCAGATCGCGGCTGCGATAGTGCGCCGGCGCATCCGCCAACAGCGCCTGGAGCCGCCCGGCGCGGGCGCGCTCAGCCGCAGGCAACAGGGCCAGCGCTGCATCATCGAGCAGTGCCCGCGGTTGCTCGGCGAGGGTGAGCAGGCTGTCCAGCGTCAGCCCGCACCAGGGTGCGCGCAGCAGCGCGAGCAGTGCCGTTCGATCACCGGGGGCATACAGCACGCGGGTCAGGGCCAGCAGGTCCTGGGCCACAGGCCGGTCGAGCAGGGGATCCAGTGCCACCGCACGGTAGCGCAGGCTGTGCCGGTCCAGGGCGGGCAGCACCCGCTCCAGGTGCGATCGCGCACGGACGATGATCGCTGCCCGGAACTGCGGCTGGTCGGTCTTGCCCGCCAGGGCGTCCTTCAGGTGCCGGGCGATCATCTCCGCTTCTGCGTCGGCGTCCGCTGCTGCGCGCAGCAGCACCTGCGCGCCCGCATGGTCGTCGCGCCCGGCCAGCGAGGGCGTATACGCGGTAGCGCCGCTGCTGATGTTCTCGCGCGCCGGGAACACCCGGGCGAGCTGCTCGTTGACCCAGTGGACGACCGCTGGTCGGGAGCGGAAGTTGCAGGTCAGGGTCAGCGGGGTGAGGGTGACCGCGCCGATGCCCTGCTCGCGTGCTTTCAGGAACAGGCCAACCTCGGCTTCGCGGAACCGGTAGATTGACTGCATGGGATCACCGACCAGAAACAGGGTCCGCCCGTCGCCGGGTTCCCAGCCGGCGGTCAGCTTTTCCAATAGCCGGAACTGGGTGCCGTTGGTGTCCTGAAATTCATCGACGAGGATGTGCGCGATGCGCCGGTCCAGGTACAGGCCCAGATCCGTGTAGCCGTCGTCTTCATCGCCCAGGCCCCGGAGCGCGGCCGCGGCGAGACCGGCGTAGTCGGATTCCCCGATTTCCGCGAACAGCAGTTCCAGCTCCGCCGCGCAGCGGCGCAGGACGGCTACCAGGCTCTGCAGCGCCTGCCACTGGTCATCCTCGTAGCGGGGCCGCGGCAGCGCCCGAGCGCTCGCGAGCGCACCGGGGATGGGCGAGTCTTCCGGCACGCGAGCCAGGATGGCAGCGAACCAGTCCTTGAGGTCCGACTGCGGCGGGAAACCGATGTTTTTGTCGAGCTTCCGGCGCAGGCCATCTCTCTTGGTCAGAAAGAACTCCGCCAGCGCCTGCCACTGCGGCAGCGCTACCAGCGAGGGGGCTGGTAGCTCGGCACTCGCGAAGGCGGCGGCAGGCGTCGAATTGCTGGCCTCCTGCAGTCCGCGAGCTGCGGCCTGCAGCCCTTCACACAGCTCGTTGGCGTCGATACCGGCGGTGCGGATCCCCGCCTTGAAGCGCGCAGCGGCCTCCTGCAGCTGCGCACTGACGAGCGCTTCAAGGGTGGCTTCGAGCTGCTCCCGCTCGGCGTTGCCGGTCATCGCCAGCGCGTTCAGCCATTGCTCGCGTTGGCCGAGCATGCTGACGAGCAGGTCCTCCAGCCGCTGCCGGTGGTTGTCCAGCCACTCGAGCACGGTGCTGACATTGCTGCCCAGCCGATTGTCCTGCTCGCCCAGGGCGAGTACGCGGCGAGCCGTTTGCCGATACAGGGCCGTACTGTCATCGGACGCGGCCGGCACCGGGCCGAGCTGGGTCCCGACGGGCATGGTGCGGGTGAGGAAATGATTGAAAGAGTCGATGGTGCGAATCATCAGTCGCTGCGGCTGCGCCAGCAGCTGCCAGTCCTCAAGCTTCGTTCGCAGCGCTGCGTTTGCTCGCACCAGGCCCTGTTCGTGTGTTGCGTCGCTGTGAAAGTCCGGGGCCAGGACTTTGAGCACACGCTCGCGCATCTCCCCCGCCGCTTTGCGGGTGAAGGTGATTGCCAGAATGTCTTCCGGCTCGTCGACGCTGGCCAGCAAGTTGAGGTAGCGCTCGACCAGCAGCGTGGTCTTGCCGGAGCCCGCGGGCGCCTGGACGATCACCGAGTGATCGATGCGCACCGCAGCCTGGCGTGCCACCGTATCTTCGGTGATGCCGCTACGCGTCATCGTCTGCGAGCGAGGGGTGTGCGAACGCGCTGTCGCGCTCGCTGATGCGACACAGGGCGCGCAGGTGGCACCAGGTGCAGACCTGCGGTTCCCGCGGGTCGACGGTTGCGTCGCCCCCCGCGAAACCATCGGCGAGATGGGTAAGCCCCTCCCGCCAGGCAGCCTTGAGCGCCTGCCAGTCCTCGAAGGTATCGAAGGGCGCGCGGGGTTTGCCGCGGCTACCCAGGTTGGCGGTCTTTCCCTCCGAATCGATCAGACCACGGAACCTGGCTTCGTTGCTGCGGGCCACGGCGAAGGCGATGCCCTGGGCGGGTGGCTCTGCGCTCAGCAGGTAGGCGGGCAATTGTGGCCCGGCGAGTCGCGGGCCTGGCGCCCACAGGGCCGGTGAGTGCGAGCTGCTCTTGTAGTCGATGATCAAGCGGCGGCCGTCCTCGAGGGCATCGATCCGGTCGACCTTGCCCTTGAGTTGCAGCGCTCCGAAAGACAGCGTCAGCTCTGCCTCCGTGGCCTCGACGGTGAACGGATCGCGCGCCAGATCTTCCGCGAGCCATCGCTGCATCGTGCTCGCGATCCGGCGCACCTCGATCACCGCCCCGGCGCGGCTCAGTGCCAGGCGAAAACGTCGGCGCAGCTCATCGACCGCAGCCTGCGCGCTGGCGTTGATGAGCGCCTGCCGGGCGCGCTCATCGAGGTCGGCCAACGCCTCGCTGCTGCGCACCTGTTGCCAGAGTAACTCCAGCGCGCGGTGCAACAGCTCACCGCGGCTTCCCGGCGCCAGCCCCGGGCGCGGAGAACGCTGCTCGGCGGCCCCCAGGCGGTGCTGGGCGAAGGCCCGAAATGGGCAGTCGGACTGGTGTTGCAGGAGCCCGGCGCCGCCGCGTTCCTGGGGCTCGGTGAGCGCGGGCGCTTGCGCATCGCGCTCGAGCACCTCCAGTGCCGCTTGCTCGGGCACGCCGGCCGCGGGCGCCCGTTGCAGGGTACGAGGGTCGACGAGCGCGCTGAGTGAGCGCGGCGTCTCCGTCAGGCCGGTGGCGAAGCTGCCCCGCAGCGCTGGCGCGATGCCGGTAAGCGCCGCCAGTTCCTCCCGTGCCCGCGCCAGCGCGCTGGCAGCGGTGGCGCCGGGGATCGCGGCCTGCAGGCGCCGTGGCAGCAAGGGCTCGCGAGCGCTCGGGCCGGGCCAGTGGTCCTGGTCCAGGGTGGTGATCCAGGCGCCGTCAAAGCGCGATCCCAGCGCCTCCTCAACGCCGAGGATCTCGATCGCTGCGCCCGGGTTGCGACGGCGGAAAATCGTGCCCTGGCAGCGTTCCCGCAGCAGCTTCAGCGCGGGCTCGCGCTGCATTGGGCCATCGAGAACGGCGTCGAGCGTCGCGAAGCGCTCCAGCAGTTCGTGCCAGCGCCCGAGCACCTGGAACTGCTCACTGGTCAGTGCCCGGCCCTGGCCGAAGGCGAGCGCGCTCAGTTCATCCTGCCAGTAGCGGGCCCAGTTGCTGGGCCAGAGCAGGTCCGGCGTCTCCGTTCGCGCGGCGCGCCAGCGCCCCAGCACCGCCAGGGCTTCCGGCGCAGCCGCCTCCTCCAGGTAGCGTTGCAGCTCGTCCCAGGTTAGGAGGAACGGCGCATAGCGCGCCCACCGGTCGAGCGCTCGGCTGCGGGCAGGCTGCTCGGCAGCCGCGCCGGGTAACCAGGGGGCGTGCAGCAGCGCGTGGGCCTGGGGATGACTGATCGCGCCGGCGGGCAAGGCCAGGAACGCCAGCGCATCCGCGACCAGCGCGTAGCTGGTCAGCGGCTTGCCGAGAGAAATGTGGACCGCGTCGCTGGCCGGCCCGCGCAGTTCAAAGGCGGCGGGGCTCAGCATCTGCGCCGCCAACCGCTCGGCCTCGGCCACGCGTGCTCCGAGATCGGGGACGACAATCGCCAGACTCGCATCCGGCGCCGTGACCAGCTCGGCCCGGGCCCAGCTGAGGGCGGCTTGCAATTCGGCTTCCGCGGTGTCGAAGGACAGCAGCTCGCGCACGACCACGGGCGCCGTCGGGGTCGCTGACGGCGCTGGTACCCCTGACACGGTGACGCCTGCGGAACGCAGCGCGTCGATGATCTTCTGCTGCAGGGCCGTTAGTGGCCGGTCGAAGCCGCACAGCTCGAGGGTGGCCGGTAGGGGCAGCACCTGCTGCTCGATCAGCCCCGGCAGGCTGCTGGCGAAGGACCACTCATCCTGCCAGCGGTGCGCGTCGCCGTAGGCGCTGAAGGCCTGCGCCCAATCCCGAAACAGCGCGCTATCGGTGCTGAGCTCCAGCGTGGACCAATGCTCCGGCCCTTCGAGCTGGTGTTCGTGTAGCGCGCGCCAGGCACGCTGGGCGAGCTGAGCGACGTCGCGATCACCGATGAACACCTCGCTGGCAACCAGTTGCTGCCACAGCGCCAGGCTCTGTTCAGCGTTCAGTGGCGCGCGGTCATCTTCGCCGTAGAGCAGGGCGTCCTGACGCAGGGCGGCGAGCCAGGCGCTGAACGGCAGCACCGGATCCGGCTGCCAGCTGTGGTCACCCTGCGCCCGGCGCGAGTCGCGCTCTAGGGACCGCAGCCGCCGCGCTAGCCGCGCGGTGGGTGTCAGTCGCAGGGTTGTCGTGTTGCTCATGCCACCTAGGCAGACTGAGGCACCAGGGCGAGCTGTCGGCTCTGGGCCACCAGGGCGCCGGTGTCGTCCCACAGCTCGCCGTCTTCCTCCAGGAAACCTCCAGTGACGAAGCGGGTCGAGAACCGCGCGCGCAGCCAGCCCGGCGCCGGTTGCGCGCGCAGGTGGGCGGTCAGCTCCACGGTCGGTGTCCAGGCGACCGGGAGCCGGGCGTTGAAGACCGTTGGCGGAAAGGCATCGAGCGCCAGCAGCAGGGCCTGGGTAGACAGCGGCTCGCCGTCCTTGAGGCGAAACCAGCCACGCATGGTGGCGTTGCCGGTCGGGTTGCCGATGGCAAACCCTGCATCCTCCGGGTGCAGGCGCATATCGACCTGATGATGCAGGGGCGGTGCGAACTCGAAGGCTTCGCGCTGGTCACAGGCTTCCACCGGGGGCAGTTCTGGCGGCGCAGCGTCCACCTTCAGCGCCTGCGCGCCCGCAGCGCCAAGCGTTCCGAATGCGCCGAGCAGCGTGACCAGGGCCTTATCGTCCCGGCTCAGGGTGGCCCGCACTGTGCCGAAGGCCTTGCCCTGTTTGATTGTTTCGCAGTCGATCTGCACGGTGCCGGGCTGCACCGGCCGCAGGTAGTGGGCGGTCAGGGTGACCGGGTCGCTGCGCTCGCTGTGCGTGCGCATCACGCCCGCGGCCAGCGCCATGAGATAGCCGCCATTGGTATTGCCAGCCACGTCCCAGCCCGGTGCGATGTCCGCCTCAAAACGGCCGGGAGTTGCGGTGGCTCGGTGGGCGGTCGCGCTTGCGAAGCGGGGGGTGTCGGCGGCGGTCATAGGCGTTCCCGGAACAGGACCATGACCTTAGCCCGCGGCTCGTGAAATGTCAGGGCGTGCCGACGATCCCCAGCGGTGAGGGACGCAAGGCGGTCGATCCCTTTACGCGATACATGTCTTCGTCCGCGCGCGTCAGCAGCTCATTCAGGGTGCGACCGTCCTCCGGAAAGAGCGCCAGGCCAATGCTCGCTGTTACCGACGCGGAGCCTTCGCGCAGCGGTACTGGGCGGGCAATCTGTTCCGCCAGGTGCCGGTTGATCGCCGGCAGGCTCGAAGGTCGCTCATCGTGGTTCAGCGCCGCGACGACGAACTCGTCGCCTCCGA
>JBCDIK010000201.1:0-6467 GCA_038749065.1 Pseudomonadota bacterium
CTATACCCTGGATGCCAACGACATGCGCTTTGCCTCGGCGCAAGGATTCAACAGCGGCGATCAGTTCTACAGCTACTTACGGGACGCGTTCGATACGCTCTATGAAGAGGGGGCTACAGCACCGAAGATGATGAGCGTGGGGCTGCACTGCCGCATCATCGGGCGCCCGGGGCGCCTGGCGAGCCTCAAACGCTTTCTCGACCACGTGCAGGCGCACCAGCACGTCTGGGTTTGCCGCCGCATCGATATCGCTGAGCACTGGCGGCGCACGCACCCGCCGGGCTGAGGCGGAGGAACAGCACATGTTTGACCACGTCGTTTTTGGCACCAGCGACTATGAGGCCAGCAAAGCCTTCTATCTGAAGGCGCTGGCGCCCATCGGCATCGCCATCGTGTCTGAAGGACCGCTGGGCATCGAGCTGAGCGCAGACGGCAGATCGTCGTTGTGTATTCGTCGCGTCGAGGAAACGCCGTCACATCTGCATCTGGCGTTCGTCGCGCAAACGCGCGAGCAGGTGAATGACTTCCATCGCGCCGCGCTGGAAGCGGGCGCTACTGACAACGGCGAGCCCGGTCTAAGGCCGGAGTACAGCGGTCAGTACTACGCGGCGTTCGTCATCGGCCCGGACGGGCACAACATCGAAGTGGTCTGCCACGAAGGCGAGGACTGAGGCAGCTATGGACAGACGTAGCCGAACGTTTCTGATCGCGGAAGGCGTGGTGATCATCGCCAGCATCCTGATGGCATTCGCGATCCAGGCGGCCTGGGAGGAGCTGCAGGAGAACCAGGAGGTCGAGCGAATTCTGAAAACGGTGCTTAAGGAGCATATCCAGAACGTCGCAGCGATTGAACAGTGGGAAGCGAGTTTCGGGCCGCTGGCCGATCGCTCCATGCAGAACGCGCTGGTGGCCTCGGCGGACCCTTCTGCCCTGTCCATCGATGAATTCAATCAGCTGCTCGCGGACGTGTCCTACTACGCCGCCCCGAACGTCAGGTTCTACTCGATCGAAAACATGATCAAAGGGGGAAAGCTGGCCCTCATTGAGGATGCGGATCTTCGCGAAGCCCTGGGCAGCTGGTACGAGACGGTCGAGTTCTACAGTCGCAAGTCCCGGACCGAAGAACGGTATCTGGATGAGACCTTCATTCCGTTCCTGATCGAGAACGCGCATCTGCCCTCGATCATTGGCAGGGCCGGGCCGGAGGGGTACAACTACGGCGTTCTTGGCAGCTCAGAAACGCCAACGCAGCGGGATCACCGTTCGCTCCTGCAAAGCAACGAATTGATCGGCCACCTGACCTGGAAGTACCTGTACGTGCAGGACTACCGCTTGACCAACAGCGCGTATCTTGAGAACCACCGCACTCTGGGTGAGCAACTGGTGGCCGCGCTCGGTCTTCCGACCGGTGAATACGCAAGACTCCTGGAACAGCAGACCGCTCGCTGAGACGCGTCGTCGGCTAGGCGCGTTCTGAAAACGCTTCAACGCGCGCCATGATGCCGCCGGTACGCGCGTCCCAGGCCGCTGCGAATGCCGCTGACCAGTCGGCACCGCAGGCCTGTTGCACGGTATCGCGAACCGCAGCCAGATAGTCCAGATACATTGGTAGCGTCGCGCCGTAGGCGGTCAGGTGGTTATCGAGCTCCCAGTCCAGATAGCCACCGGGCGCCAGCGCTTCGGCGGACAACAGCATCTCGACGGTCCCCTCGAACATGCGCCCCTGCATGGGCAGGTCCGAGTGCGCCATGAGCGCTGTCCCTGCCTCGCTGAGCTCGAAGAAACGCGCAAACACCGCCGGCACGATGTCGCCGGCGCGCTCTGCAGCCATCGTCAGGCTCGCCTCGATGGCTTCGAGGGTGGCATCGCTCACGGGGTGTCTGCCGTCGCCTGCTCCGCCCAGGCGATGAGCGTCGCCCGGTCGGCATCGCTCATGCCGGTCAGGTTTCCCAGAGGCATATAGCGGGTGCTCAGAGACTGGCTGACGAGACGGGCCTGCGCCTGGATGTCCGCCGGTGTCCGGAACAGATAGCCGCCAGGCGCGGTGGCAAAGCCCGGTTGCGTCGGCTGCTCTGCATGGCACACGGCGCAATGCGTCGTCACGATAGGCTGGACGGCCGCGTCGGTCAGCCCGGCGCTGGGCGGCGGGGCCACTGTTGGTGCTGCGGTCGCGCCGGCGACGATGGCGATCGCCACAAAGCCCGCAAAGGCGCCGATGAGGTAGCCGGGCTGCAGATTGCCGGTGTGCTTGGCGTTGAAGAAGTGCCGAGCCACCATCGCCACCAGAGACAGGGCGACCACCAGCAGCCACGCATGCGGGTGCCCGAACACGAAAGGTGCGTGGTTGGACAGCATGCAGAACAGGACCGGCAGCGTCAGGTAGTTGTTGTGCGTGGAGCGCCGCTTCGCGAGGGCAGCACGTACCGCATCCGGCGGAGTGCCTGCCTCGATGGCAGCAACCAGAGCCTTCTGCCCGGGAATGATGACCATGAGCACATTGGCCGCCATCCAGGTGGCGAGCACCGCCCCGACGTGCAGGATCGCTGCCCGCGCGGCGAACAGAGCGAAGGCCAGCCAGCTCAGCAGCGCCAGCAGAATGACCATCACCACCAGCTGCACGCTCAGTGAAGCCCGGCCCGTGGCTCGCATGGTGCCTTCATAGAGCGCGAGGCCGCCAAGCAGATAGGCCAGGCTGGCCAGCACGGCAAAGTTCGGATCTGTCACCCAGCCATCGGCGCTAACCAGCTGCGTGCTGGCGCGGAAATAGTAGTAGGTAATGAGCAGTGCACTGCCGGTCAGCCAGGTGCTGTAGGCCTCCCATTTGAACCAGTGCAGCTTGTCCGGCATGGCGGGCGGCGCGAGTGTGTACTTACCAACCTCGTAGATACCGCCGCCGTGGATGGACCACAGCTCACCGCCCAGGCCTCGGGCCGCCTTGTCAGGACCCGGAGGCTCCAGGCTCAGATCCAGCCAGATGAAATAGAAGCTGGCGCCGATCCAGGCAATGGCCGCGACGACGTGGAGCAGGCGCAGGAGCATGTTGAGCCACTCGAGAATCGCAGCTTCCACGGCTAGCCCTCCGCCCGTTGATGCACGAGCTGCCCGGCCACATAGCAGCGCGCAACGGCGCTCTCGTCGCCCAGCAGCTGATAGGCGAACAGCTTGTCTGTCAGGTTTTCTGCAAAGCTCATCCGCTCCTCGAGCACCGAGCCCGCAGCGGGTCGCAGCACCGCAAGGTCAGCATCGAACCCCTCCGCCACCTGGCCGATCCGGTCCTCGAGCCCCAGGGCCACGGCGTTCCCACGCGTGGCCGCGTGCAGCGCCTGGGCCGGGTGCCAGCTGTAGCCGCCGAGCTGGGCCACCTTATAGCCCTCGCCCAGGGTCGTGAGCATGGAATAGCTGGTGCCGCCGCCGACGTCCGAGGCGACGCTCATCTTCACGCCGAAGCGCGCCAGCCGCTCGAGGTCGAGCAGGCCACTGCCCAGGAACAGATTGGAGGTTGGGCAGAAGGCGATGGCGGCGCCCGCCTCGGCCAACCGGGTCAGCTCGCGATCGCTCAAGTGAATACCGTGGGCGAACACACTGGTTGGGCCGACCATGCCAAAGCGGTCATAGACGTCGACGTAGTCCGCTGCTTCCGGGAACAGCTCAAGCGTCTGCGTCACCTCGTTAGGGTGCTCGGACAGGTGCGTGTGCAGATAGACCCCGGGGTGCCGAGCGAGCAGTGCGCCAGCGGCTTCGAGCTGGGGCGCTGTGCAGGTGATCGCAAAGCGCGGCGTCACGGCGTAGCGCAGGCGCCCCTGCCCGTGCCAGCGCTCGATCAGCGCCTCGCTCTCGGCGATGCCGCCGCCAGCATCATCGAGCAGGCCATCGGGGCCGAAGCGATTCATGAGCACCTTGCCGGCGATCAGGCACACATTGCGCTGCGCGGCCGCAGCGAACAGCGCATCGGTGGCCCCGGGGTGCACGGTGGTGAAGGTCAGCGCGGTCGTCGTGCCATTGGCAAAGAGCCGCGCCAGGAACGCCTCCGCCCGGGCCGCCGCATGCTCCGGCGCTGCAAAGGCCAGCTCCGCCGGGAACGCGTAACGCTGCAACCAGTCCAGGAGCTGCGTGCCGTAGCTGGCGATGATCGCCATCTGCGAGTAGTGGATGTGCGTATCGATGAAGCCGGGCAGGATCAGCGAGCCGCGCAGGTCCTCGCATTGCGCCGGATCACCCCCCTCGCGCTCGAACGCCGCTGTGGCCAGGACCCGCTCGACCCGGCCGTCCTTCAGCAGCACGACGGCGTCGTCGAGATGGTCCACCCCTGGGCTGTCCAGATCCTGCGGCGCGGCCGAGAAGCTCAGCACACTGCCGCGCAGCCCGCGCGGGCGCGCTGTCGCGGTGTTGGCCACCTAGCTGCCCCGGTAGGTGCTGTAGCCGAAGCGGTTCATAAGCAGCGGCACGTGATAGTGCCGCGCCTCAGCAGCGTCAAACTCAACGCGCACCCGGGGGTAGAACCCTTCTTCGCCCCGAGCCCGGTACCAGGCCGCCACCGCGAACTCGAGCACGTAGGTCCCGCAGGGCAGCGCCGCGGTGCCCCAATCTTTGATACGGCCATCGTCGTCGGTGCTGGCCGCTGCCAGCGGCTGCGCCCCGCCGGGCCCGAACAGCTGCACCTGCAGCTCGGCCGCAGGCAGACCGCTGTCCAGTTCCAGTACGTGGGTGCTGAGGCTGAATTCCAAAATGCTGATTCCTGCTGTCAGGGCGCGCGCGCTGCGCTCGCATCCTGCGCCATTCGATCTTCGATGCGCAGCGCCGTGATCTTCATCTGCTCCTGCGCCGCCGTCGCAAGCTCCTGTGCACGGGTACGCGGCAGCCGCGCTTCGAGCAGGGCGAGCATCTCCGCGGCGCTCTTGCCGGAGGCGAACACGATAAAGATAAAGCCGTGCCGCTCATAGTACTCCCGGTTGCGCTCGGCGAGCGCTGTCAGCACCTGCTCGTCAGCGCCGAGCACCTGGCCCTGCTCGGCATTGGCCCGATCGCCTGCCTGGGCATAGCGCTCGCGCAGCAGCTCGACGTCGCCGATCAACGGGTGCGCGGCAAAAGCCGTCAGCCGCTGCGCCTCGGTTGCGCGACCCCAGTGTGCTCGCGCCGCCGCCAGCAGCTCAGCAGTGCTGTGGAACGGCCGCTCGGCCGCGACCGCGGCCGCCCACTGCGGCTCGGCGCAGCACCCCTCAAGCCACTGCCTCGCTTCGTCGGCGGATAGGGCATTGAAGGTCGCGAGGGTCTGGGCTGTCATGACTGCCGACCCTGCAGCAGCGAGGCTTTCAGGGCGCGCCAGGTCAGCGGCGCCGCGTCCGTTTCCGGCAGCGGACGCCGAGCCAGCAGCTCGGCCACAATCGCCACCGCGATCGCCATCGGCTCCTTGCCGCTCACCGCGGGCGCGCCCACGGGGCAGCGGACGCGGTCGATCGCCCCCGCGTCCACCCCCGCGTCGGCCAACCGGCGCCGGAAGCGCTCGGCCTTGGTGGCGGACCCGATCAAGCCGATCTGCGCAAAGCCCGCCTGCACGCTCGCCAGGGTCAGTGCGTAGTCGAGCTGGTGATCATGGGTGAGGATCAACACCTCCGAGTCGGCACGCAGGCTGCCCACCGCGGTGGCGGGATCGGACAGGGCTTCGCAGGGCGGACGGCCATCGCCGGGCGCGGATACACGTTCCGGTCGCGCATCAAACCAGCGCAGATGTACGGGCAGTTCCGCCAGCAGGCCGATGACCCGCTCACCGACGTGACCGGCGCCGAATACGGCGACCGCGCAGGGCGGCGCGGCAAAGGCTTCGAGCAGCACGGTCACGCTGCCGCCACAGCACTGGGTCGCCGCCGCCGCGAGCGGGAAGTGGTGGATCCCTGCGCCGCTGCGGCCGGCCGCGAGCTGCGCACGGGCCTGCTCGATGACCAGCCACTCGAACTGCCCACCGCCGATGGTGTCATCCTGCTGATCGGCGGTAATGACCATCTTGCTGCTGCTGGCCCGGGGCGTAGAGCCGCTGGTCGCGAGCACCGTCGCGATCACGTAAGGCTCGCCAAGGGCGGCGTAGTGCCCGATGGCCCGGTGCCAGTGCATCAGCGCTGCCCCGCCGCTTCTCGCGCCGCCCAGTAAACGGCCTCGGGCGTTGCCGGTACCGCGAGCCGCGGTAGACGCTGATAGTTGCCGGCCGCTGCGCAGGCATCGCGCAGCGCACACCACACGGAGATCGCCAGCATCAGCGGCGGCTCACCGGTCGCCTTCGAGCGGTAGATGGTCGGCTGCGGGTTGGGCGCATCGTAAAGCGACACATGAAAGCGCTCGGGCACGTCGTGCGCGGTGGGGATCTTGTAGTTCGCCGGGCCGTTCGAGAGCAGCACCCCCGCATCGCTCCAGCGCAGCTCTTCCGTGGTCAGCCAGCCGGCGCCCTGAACGAAGCCGCCTTCGATCTGCCCGAGGTC
>JBCDIK010000202.1:0-6460 GCA_038749065.1 Pseudomonadota bacterium
CGGCAGGTGACCGCCGGGGATGCCTGGAACGTGGCCTGCATGATGGCGGATAACCCGAACTGCCCGGAAGAGAATGGCCCGGACTTTGATCACGGCTCCAGCATGCTGCTGGTCGATGTCGCGGACGGTCGCCAGGTGCTGGCGGCCGGCCACAAGGACGGCTCCGTGCTGATCCTCGATCCGGAGCAGGACGGCGAACTGCTGTGGTCCAAGCGTCTCGGGCGCGGCAGCATTCAGGGTGGCGTGCACTTTGGCCTGGGCGCGGAAGGCAGTCGGGTCTACGTTCCCATCAACGACATGAACGACACTCGGGACGGCACGGCGCACGACACCCGCTTGTCGCGACCCGGCGTCGCCAGCGTGGATGTGCAGCAGCGCGAAGTGCTCTGGCAACACGTGCAGGACGATGTCTGCGGCAGCGAGCGCCCCTTCTGCGATCCGGGCATCTCGGCCCCAGTCTCAAGCTCCGACGGCGTTATCTACGCCGGGCATCTTGATGGCTGGCTTCGCGCCTACGACGCCTTGAGTGGCGAGGTGCTCTGGTCCTATGACACCACGCAGCCGCACCGGGGCAGCAACGGCGTGGACGGTCGCGGCGGCGGCATGAGCGGCGCTGGGCCAACGGTCGCCGCCGGCCATCTCATCACCAACTCCGGCTACGGGCTGTACTTCCACGAGCCCGGAAACGTGCTGCTGGTGTTTGCGCCTGAGTAGCTAGTTCGCGCGCGCCGGGTAGCGGATCTGAAGCGCCGGGCAGTGATCGGGCTGCGGTTGCGGCCCGCGCCTGGCGATTGCGCCTACGAGTTCCACGAACACACCGTCCGGATCGAGCACGTGCACGATGCCGGACTCATCCTCGCCGGTGCCACTGCAGCACGGCGCCAGCTCAGACAGGAATGGCACCCCCTGTGCTTTCAGAATGCCCACCGCCCGGTCCAGATCTGAGACCAGTACGGCGATGCGGTGAATGCCGATGTGATTGATCGGCGCCGGATAGGGTGGCGCGGGATCGTAGGGCATCAGCCACTGCGTCAGGCGCAGTCGGTGGCGATCGCCGCGCGGGGCGGTGATGTCGACGGTGCGGTAGCGGTAGGGCCCGTCGAGGCCCCAGGCCGCCCCGGTCGCGGCATCGCCCTCCTGATCCGCGATCGCGCCCTGCACCTCGTAGCCCAGGCGCTCATAGAACGCGATGGACTGCCCCAGGTTGCTGACGTTGATGGCGATGTAGGGCATGTCGTAGATCTGCATGCCGCGACCGGGCACGACGGCTCCGCTGCCCTCCTGCAGGCGATAGAGAACCCCGTCCGGATCCCGGAAGAACACAAAACGACCCTCATGATCCATCGCCGGCGCAGACAGCATCGGCACTCCCAGTGCCGTCAGTGCTGCAACGTCGGCATCGAAGTCGGCACTGGCAAAGGCCGCATAGGCCATCCCCAGATGGTTCGGCAGCTCATAGGGCGGCTCGTCGTTGAAGGGCACCTTGAACTGCAACAAATCGATGGCCGCGGGGCTCGGCGCATCCGGGAGCGCGATCACCTCCCCCACTTCCAACTCGTACTGACACAGGTCGAACATACCCAGGGCACGTGCCATCTGATGTGTGTTCGTCAGCGGAAAGTCACCGAAGCCGACGCTGTATCCGAGCGCGCGGTAAAACGCGCGTGCCCGGCTGAAGTCGGCGGTGTGGGTCGCGTAGTGGATTCGCGCGAGCAGCCCGATGTCGTCCTCCGCCAGCCCCGTCAGCTGCGGTGCCTGCATCAACAGGTTGCTGCTCGGTGGCGGTGGTCGCGCTGGTGACGGCGCAGGCGCGCCCGCCGCAGACGCCGGCGCCTCCGGTGACCCCTCTATCGTTGGGGGCGACTCACCCGCCGGCGCGGCGCACCCGGCGGCGATCGCCACCCACAGTAGGAGGAGTGACCGCAGCACGCCGCGCCCAGCCACCTTCAGCGGCCCAGTCGCACGCCGGTCTGGATACCGTAGGTGCGCGGCGGGCCGTAGTTGGAGAAGGTCCACAGCGCGCCAACGGCCTGCGATGCGGTCTTATAGCGATCGTCCGTCAGGTTCTTGCCGAACGCCGCTACCCAGAAGCGATCATCGGCGCTGTTCCAGGCCACACTGGCACCGAGCAGCGAGCGGGCTTCAAGCACCGTATCGAACTGCTCGCCGATGTCGTCGTTGTAGTAGTAGGTGTTCTCGTCTTCGTAGAGGAAGTTGAGGTTCACCATGATGTTGCCCGCTTCACCCAGGGAGCGCTCGTAGGTCAGATCAACCCCGGCGGTGATCTCCGGCGCGCGCACCACGTCGCGGCCAGAGAAGTCCTCCAGCACGCCATCCAGATTGCGATCAAGCACAAAGTCCTTGTACTCCGTGTCCAGCCAGCCAAGGTTCGCACGCAGCGTCAGGCCCTGGGCCAGCAGCGCCGTGAACTCGAGTTCGAGCCCCTGTGCATCGACTTCCGCGGCGTTGAAGGTCCGCGTCTCCTGGAACGCCGTGCCCGGTAGCGATACGACCGTCGAGCGCTGGAAGTCCTCGTAGTTCACGTTGAAGTAGGTCGCATTGAAGCGGATGCGATCGTCCGCAAGCGTGGTCTTGACGCCGATCTCGAAGCTGGTCGCGAACTCCGGGTCATAGGCCTGCACGGGGAAGTTCGCAAAACCCCCGGAACCGGCCTGATCGTTGTAGCCACCGCTCTTGAAGCCGCGGGAGATCGTCGCGTAGCCGAACACCTGATCGGAGAACTCGTAGGAGCCCGTGATGCGCCAGGTGGGCTCGGTCCAGGTCTCATCGTCACGCTGCACGAAACCGGACGCCAGGGAGAAGTCCTGGCCGTCCAGAGGATCGCCCACGCCGCCGGGCAGGACGAAGCTGATCGGCAACCCTTCCCGCGCGGTGTAGTCCTTCTCTTCCCGGGTGTAGCGCGCGCCCAGTCCCAGAGTGAAGCGATCGGTGATGTTGAAGGTCAGCTCCGCAAAGGCGGCCAGGGCCGTGGCGTCCTGACGATTACACAACAGCAGCGGGTTCGCGTTATCGAGCACGCCGGGGACCGCCGAGCCGAAGAACTCGAGCAAGCCCAGCTGCTGCAGCACGCAGAAGTCCACGTCGTTGGTCTGATAGAACAGGCCTGCGACGTAGTTGAAATTGCCATCCAGATCCGAGGCGATGCGCGTTTCGATCTGGAAGGTTTCCCGGTCGTCATCGCGGGTCGCCGCAAAGAAGCTCTCGTAGGGGGTGCCCAGATACTCGTTGGGCAGCCGCGACTCCTGCTCCCGATAGCCGATCACCGTGTGCCAGGTGGCGTTGTCGAGCTCATAGTCAATGTTCAGATAGGTGCCGAACACGTCGACTTCCTGATCGCCGTTCAGACCAACCACGGCGCTGTTGTGAATCCCCGCTTGCTTCAGCGGGTCGCCGCGGGTCACGCCGGGGAATCCGAGCAGCGTTGCCAGCTGACCGGCCGCTGCGGGCGTATCGTTGACCACCGGCACCGGGTCGCTGCGGTCCCTGATGAGTTCCAGCTGGCCGAGGATCGACAGCCGCTCGTTGGGCTCGAAGAGCAGCTTGACGCGACCGGAGAACACGTCCTTGCCGCCCACGTTGTTGCCGTTGCCGGCGACCGCGGAGCCATCGGTGAGTCCGGCATCCCCGAGCCCCGCGCCGAAGGCGTCGATGGGAAAATCGACCTTGCCGTTCTCGTAGAACCCGTCACTGCGCTGGTAGAGACCGGCAAAGCGGAAGGCCATGGTCTCACCGAGCGGCACATTGACCGCCACATTCGCTTTGGTGTCATCAAAGCGGCCGTACTGCAGGCTCGCATCGAAGGTCGTGGCCTCCAGCTCCGGTCGCTTGCTGCGCACCACGATGGCGCCGGCGGTGGTGTTCTTGCCGAACAGGGTCCCCTGCGGCCCGCGCAGTACCTCGACGCTCTCGATATCGAACGGCTCGAGCAGCTGCGTCTGCACGTGCGGGACCACAAAGTCATCGAGGATCACGCCGACCTTGGGATCGAAGTACACGATGATGTCGGTCTCCGCCGCGCCGCGCATGGCGAAGGAGGCGGCGTTGAAGCCGGTCACCGTCGCCGCGCTGAAGTTCGGCACGTGCAGGGCAATCTCCCCAATGTCCTGCGCGTACAGATTCTGGATCTCTGTCTCCGACACGGATGACACCGCCACCGGCGTTGTCTGGATATCCGTCTCGGAACGGCGCGTGGCGGTCACCACGATTTCCTCCAGGGCCATCTCCTGCGCCGTCGCGACCGGCGCCCCCAGCGGGCTTACGGCCAGCGCCAGCGCTGCCGTCAAACTCATGCGTCCTCTCACTCTCAACCTCCTACTGGCTTGGCGCCAGCCTCTCCTGGGTCAACTCGAATAGCGGAACGGTGACCTCTGCTGACCACTTCGCAAAGGTCACGGTGACTGCTGCTCCGACGTTCAGGCGCTGATCGTCCGGGTCGGACACAGCGATCTGGCTCATCAACCTCACTCCCACATCGAGGTCGATGAGCGCAATGACATAGGGCGCTTCGTAGGCGCGCGAAACGCCGCGACGCACCACGGTGTAACTGGCGATGCGGCCGGTGCCGGCCACGGCCTCCCAGGCCAGGTCCTGCCCGCCGCAGTGGCTGCAGAAAATGCGTGGGTAAAACTGATGACGACCGCAATCCGCGCAGCGTTGCAGCCGCAGCTCTCCCTCGGCGCAGCCCTGCCAGTAGGGCTCGGAGACCGCTGTCGGGCGCGGCAGAATACGTCCCGGTTCCGTCACGGATTCAGTCATGGTCACGCCCCAGAACCAGCGTGGCATGGCTCGACATGATCCCGCCCTGCGCATGCACACAGGCCGTGCGCGCATCCGGTATCTGGCGCTCGGCAGCGCTGCCGCGCAGCTGCCAGACCGCCTCCGTCAACGCGAACATCGCGCCGGGGTTGCCCGGATGACAGTGCGACAGCATGCCGCCATGGGTATTCACCGGCAGCGCCCCTCCCGGAGCCGTCGCGCCGCTGGCGACGAATGCGCCGCCCTCGCCCTTGGCACAGAACCCCAGATCCTCGAGCTGAATCAGCACCGTCGGCGTAAAGCAGTCGTAGATCTGCGCAAAGTCCATCTCCGCCGGCGTGCGGCGAGCCTGGGCAAAGGCCGCGCGACCGGAAATGGCCGCTGCAGAAGTCGTGAGATCCGCCGCCTGGCTGATGTGCTCGTGGCTGTGCCCTTCCCCTGCGCCCAGCAGGTACACCGGCGCATGGGGAAAGTCCGCCGCCCGCTCCGCCGCGGTGACGACGATGGCGGAGCCGCCATCGGACACCAGTGAGCAATCGAGCAGCCGCAGCGGGTCGGCGATGAGTCGCGAAGCAAGCACATCGTCGACGGTGATCGGCTCGCGCATCTGCGCTGCCGGATTGCGCGCGGCATGCGCGCGGCCGGACACCGCCACAGCAGCAAGCTGCTCGGCGGTCGTCCCGAACTGTGCCATGTGCGCCGTGGCGATCAGCGCGTAGTACGCGGGCACCGTCGGCCCGTAGATCTGCTCGAACTGCGGGTGCCCCGTGGACGACTGCGTCAGCATCGCCTGTTCCCGGGTCATGGAACTGCGCAGGCTGTCGGCCATGCTGATGAGGATGGTGTCCGCCATCCCGGCCTCGATCGCCGCCGCCGCGTGCGCAATGGCTGAGAAGGTGGTGCCACCGCCGGTGCCCAGGGTCATGCACAGCGGCGGGAAAATCTGCAGGTACTCGGCGATGGCCTCCGCGTGATACATGATCGGCTCGGCCATGGCATTGCAGGTGATCAGCCCGTTGACCGCCGAGCGGTCGATCCCCGCATCGGCCAGAGCCAGCAGCGCCGCCTCCACACACAGCTCCGTCGGGCTACGACCGGGCACGACGCCAACCTGCGTGTCCGCTGCGCCGACGATGGCCAGGCTCGCACTCATCCGTTCAGCTGCGCCGTGACGACGCCGGGCGCGACGATGTCACCCGCGGGGTTCTTTACGAAGACCTCAATGGTGATCGTCGTGCCCTCGACGGCGGTCACGGTGCCGCCCACGGTGAGCGTCTCATCCACATAGCTGGCCGCACGATTTGAGTACTCAATCTTCGTCAGCCGACCCGCGCTGCCCAGCCACAGCTCCACAGTCTGATGCAGCCAGTCCCCGAGTAGTGGCCCCGCGACCACCAGCCCCGGGTAGCCTTCCACGTCTTTGGCGTATGGCTCATCGAAGTGGATGCGGTGACCATTCCACAGCGCGGCGTTGTAGAGCATCAGCTGCACATTGCCGCAGCAGTGCTGCTGCTCTGGCAGGGCATCGCCCACCGCCACCTTCACCGCAGGATCCTCGTGGTTTTCTCGCGGATCACCAGCGCATCGTCATCGTCGCGGATCTCCATGAGCACCTCGTAGAAGATCAGCGGTCCAGAGCGCCCTTCTTTTTCGTAGATCGCGGTCAGCGTGCGGTGCGCGGTCA
>JBCDIK010000203.1:0-6319 GCA_038749065.1 Pseudomonadota bacterium
GCGCTGCTCACGCGCTGGTTCGAAGGGCACTTCGATAACGATGCGCAGCTGTGGTTTCAGAACAAACCCGAGCAGCGCGATCTGGTCATCGAGCCCCATGCCCACAATCACGTCCGGCACGTCCTGGTGGATGTCCCGCGCCTCGGCACCCATGTGTTCTACGTGGAAGCATCCCGGCGCCAGGCGAATGCGGATCGCGACGATCCCGCCAGCGAGATCTGGCGCCGCGAGCTGGTGGCCTGGTCCGCGGAGGGCCCGGAGCCGCGCTATCGACTGCGCACTTACCGGTTGCGTCCGGCGCCAGCCGGCTCGGAACGCCCGAGTCTCGACGCCGCCAACGCGGCCAGCTGGTCCGGTGCACTGCTCGAGCACGACCCGGCCTGCGATGTGGTTTTTGCGCGCGTGGGCGATCAGTTCCATGGCACGGTGGCCGGTCGCTTGTGCTTAGAGCCCGTTAACGGTGAGCCCGGCTACCGGATCGATGAGCGGGTCTTGTCCGCGCGTAAATATTGGCGCCGTGAGCGCGTGCTGGCCGTGGCCGACGATCGGCGTTTGCGCGGATCAGCCAACCCCCGCCATCTGAAAATGCGCAAGGCCGACTTCTATCGCTGTCAGGTCAACTTTCCCGTGCAGGAATACGGCGTGCCCGATGAGCGCGACGTACAGCTCGATGATCTGCGCGTGCACGATCAGGGTGGCCGCCTGCAGGTCACCAATCCCCTGAACGATAAGCGCTACCTGGTGCAGCTTCGCGAGAAAGAGTATCCCTACAGTGCCGAGGACACGGACTTTCTGCTCTTTCGCCTGCGGGAAGTGGGGCAGCGGCGCTCAGCGCTCATGCTCTCCCTGGATCCGGATGCGCAGCGCATCAGCGCGAACCTGGGTTGGATGCAGGTCGCGTGCCGCGCGGAGGCGCAAGGGGACGACCATGGCACGCCCTGAGCGCCCCTGGCTGCGGGGCCTGCTGCTCCTTGGCGCACTGCCGCTGTTCGCGGCGGAAACGGCCTACCAGCTACCGCCCATTCCCGAGCCCGAGGGCGAAGAGCGGCGGATCCCCCTGCTCGAGCGGGAGCTGGCGTGGTTCCTGGAGCGCCTGCAGGGCACCTGGGACAACCAGGAGCAGGTGAGCTGGGCGGGCGATCATCAGCTGCCGATGCCGCCCCGGTTCTATCTGCGCGCTGAGCCGTTGCCGGCCCAGGCGCTGCCGGGCGATGTCGGCGCGGCGGTTCTGGTGACGCAGCAGCGGACTGCGAACGCCAGTCGTCTGTGGACGATCAACGCCGACGAAGACGCGCACGCGCTGCGAATTCGCACCCATGCGCTGCGCCGCCCGGTGACGCTTAAGGATGGTGCGACGCCCGAACTTCCGCGCCTGCGCCGCCGCGATCTCATTGATCAACCCGCCTGCGAATGGCTCGCGTATCGCGATGGCGATGGTTTTCGTCTGGAAGCCGCCGGTGCCGACGGGTGCGCGGATGCCACCGTCATGCCCGTGCGTGTGCTGCGCGATGAGCTGTGGCTCCCGAACAACGCAGCAGCGGCTGGCCTTGCCGGCGCAGCGCCGACGTTGCGCCTCGAGCGGGCGCGCTGGTTTGCCTGCATGCTCGATGTGCCACCGGAGCCTGGCGCGCGCCCCACGCGTACCGCGCGGTACTTCACGCTGTACGACCAGGGCGGAACCCTGGCTTTCACTCATCCCGACGGCCGGCCGATGACGCTGCTCATGCGTAACACCTGGTCCTACGGCATGCAGCGGGAGACGTTTTTTATCGGCGTGCTCGATGGCTCCGTGACCGGCCCAACCCTGGTCTACGCCTGGGGCGAGCCCGGGGCTGACCGCATTGGGGTGAATCCCGGCTACCTGCGGGTTCAGTGCGACCGCGATACGCCGCGAATGCGGCAGGCGCAGCATCGGCTGCGCCCCAGTTCCTGATGACCTTTTACCCGTTAAGGAGAATTCTCTTGAATCCCCAGACTGCGAAGCAACCCCTGCCCTTTGGCCGCCTGCTCGGTGCCGCGGTCGCGACCGCGGCGTTGCTGGCGGCGCTGCCGGCGCAGGCCCGCACCCTCGATCCTGACAAGCCCGCCGACGCGGTGGAGATTTCCCGCAAGGTGGCCTGCTCCACTGTCGACGGCGCACCGGTCACCTTCTGGTGGGACGGCCGCGCGTTCTCCCGGCGCCAGGGCGAGAAGGACAAGGTCCTGTTCCGCGTTGAGGGTATGAACACCCGCGCCTGCGTCAAGGACACGCACCCGGAGCGGGGCGACGGCTTCAAGCTCGTGTCCCGCGAGCTGCTGCTCTATCGCGATATCGAGACCAACGAGGTGCTCAAGACCTGGACCAACCCCTGGACGGGCGAGGAGCTTGAGGTCATGCACGTGGCGAATGATCCGGTGAACTTCGCCATGTACGAGAAAAACCGCGACGGCAGCCCCTTCAGCTGGTCCGGCAAGATGCACGAGGGCCAGTGGCGCCAGACGAATACCGTGCCCCTGTGGTACCCGAACCCCCTGGGCAGCAAGTACCAGGCCGAGGTCGGCGGGACCTACCACGCCACGGAGATGTTCAACTTCATGGGCAGCAAGAAGGAGCTGCTGAACTCCCGAACCAAGACCGCCGGCGTGCACGTCGGCTGGGTGCGCATGTCCGACTGGCTGCCCTGGATGAAGATGAACGGGCGCGACGGCGTGATCTACATGCACACCGCCGGGCTCAAGGTCTCGAGCTGGGGTGCGATGCCCGACACCATGAAGGACGAGATTACCAAGCACTACCCGGAGTACCGTAACCCGCCGCCGCTGGACGATGACCGTCGTAACGTGACGAGCTGGTCTTACTACCGGGACGTCAGCGAAGGCAAGGTCGAGCTGCCCAAGCGGTAGCGGCGCAACCGCATGCGGTAGCGGCGAAACCCTGAGCGGTTGTGTGGCTAGGGCGCGGTTTCGATCCGCGTCCAGCCGCTGGTGAACCAGCGCAGGTTGATCCCGATGCGATCGGCAAAGGGATCGGCCCAGGCGTAGCGCAGGGTCTTGCCGGTGGCGTCTTCGATGACGCCAATCTTGAGCACGGCCGCCTGGGTGGTCTGCTGCGTCAGGCGCGCCAGCTCCACGGTATAGCCTGAAGGCGCGCCATCTTTGTCCAGCAGCGGCGTCTTGAAGCCTTCGTTGTGCGCGGTCAGATCGCGCATGAACAGGTAGTCATCGTCCCCCGCCTCGGGGTCGATGCGCTGCCGCTTCATGGAGATCCAGCCGCGGTAGAAGATCACCCGCCGCGCCTGATCGGCCGCATCGCGCCCGTACTCGACCCGCAGAAAGTCGCTGTCGACGCTGATCGCCGCTGGCAGCGAGCGATCGCAGCGACTGCGCGGCACAGGGCTGCCGCGATAGCCTTCCCCCTGCGGGAGCCAGCGCCAGTCACAGGTTCGCCCCGAATCGCCCAACGGCGCGATGGTGCTGATGCGATACACAGCGCCGCCGTCGTCCCGCTCATCACGCGTTGCGAAGGTGAACTGCCAGCCCGGCGCATCCGCGCTCTGGCCGGCGCCGACGGCGAAGGTCAGGGTGTTCGCATCGTCCGTGGCTGCGAACACGTAGTGCCGTCGCTCCCCCAGAGGCAGATCGTCCTCATTCTGCTGCCAGACCTGCTCATTGTTGTCGTAGGCGCCGGTGAGCAGGCTCACCAGATAGCCGTGCCGATCCGCAGCGGTGGCGATGCTGCTGCTGCCGAGGGCGCACAGCGCCAGGGCCCACAGGGTGGATTTGGCCATGCTGTGTCGACTCACGACTGCTGCTCCTGCCAGTAGCTGACGATTTCCTCTGCGCCCGCACACCATAGGCCCCGGGTATCCGCCAGATGCGCCAGTGCCCGTTCCAGCTGGGCGATCCGATGCGGCTGCCCGACCAGCCAGGGGTGCAGGTTGATGGTGAGTAGGCGACCGGCCTCGCTCGCGCGCGCTTCCTGCAGCAGAAAGTCCGCAGCGTCGATGATCTGATCGGCGTATTCCGTTTCGCTGTGCAGGTTGCTGTGCAGGATGAACTGATCGTCCAGCTCATAGGACAGGGGCAGCGCCACCAGCGGCCCGCTCGCCGTGCGGAACGGGTAGGGCAGCTCGTCGTTGATCCACTCCCCCATGTACTGCACGCCGTGTTCTGCCAGCAGCTCCGGGGTGTGCGATCCCTGCGAGCGGGCGGGGCTGAGCCAGCCCTCGATGGGCTGGCCCGTGTGCGCGCGCAGGGTCTCAAGGCTGCGGCCGATCAGGTCCGCTTCCTGTGCCCGGCTGAGCTCGCCGTGCAGCAGCGCATCCATATGCCAGCCGTGGCCGATGATTTCGTTGCCGCGCCCGGCCAGGCGCTCAACCAGCGCTGGCACCCGTTCGCACAGCGCCGCATTGACGGCGAAGGTCGGCGTCAGCGCGAAGGCATCGAGCGCGCGCAGCACGCGGATCAGGCCAACGCGGTTGCCGTAGTCGCGCAGTGTGTAGTGGCGCAGGTCCGGGTAGGCGGTGGTCATGCCGCCCGGCGGCGGGAAGGGTTTGCCCTGCTGGTTCAGCGGAAACCACTCCACGGCAACGTTGATCCAGACCGCGACCGAGGCGCCGCCCGGCCAGCGCACCGGGGCGCGCTCGCTCAGCATGGACCAGTCGTAGCGGTCGTGATCCATGCCGTAGGATCGGTGCGGGTACTCGAAGTAGCTGGGGTCCAGGCTCATGGTTGGGTGCTCCCGGCGCTGATGCTCTCAAGGGCCGCGTCGTAGTGATGCTCCAAGTAGTGCGCGGCGATCTCCCGGCCCGTAGTCACCCACACGTCCTTGTGGCCGGTGATGTAAGCGAGTGCGTCTTGGAAGGCCTTCAGCCGGTGCGGATGGCTGACCTGATAGGCGTGCAGGGGCACGCACATCACCGTGCCCGACTGCTCCCCTTCCTGGTACAGGCGGTCGAAGGCGGCCTTGATCATGTCGCCGTAGCGACGCGGCTCGATCTTGTTCACGACGTAGACGATGGTGTCGTTCAGCTCAAGGGAATAGGGCACGGAGACGAACTTCGCCCCCGAGCGCACTTTGACCGGCGTGGGCTGGTCATCGTGGAACAGATCGCAGGTGTAGGTGCCGCCGGCTTCCGCGAACAGGTCCATGGTGATGTTGGTGTGCGTCAGCGCTGGGGCGAGATAGCCATCGCAGTGCTGACCGGTATGGGCCTTGATGGTCGCCATGGCGTCTTCGATCACCGCGCGCTCCTGGGCTTCGTCCATGCCGTAGGTGTAGCGCGTGTTGTAGATGCCGTGGCTGAAGAACTCCCAGTTACGCGCCTTGCACAGCTCGATGATCTCCGGGTGGTGCTCGCACAGCGCTGTCGACAGGGAAATGGACCCGCGGACGTTGTAGCGGTCGAGCACCTCCATCATCCGCATGTGGCCGACGCGGTTCCCGTAGTCGCGGGTCCCGTAGCCGAGAATGTCCGGCGTCGGTCGCGGCCAGGCCTTGCGGTGCGGGTTCACCGCCGGGTCGAGCTCGTAGTACTCGATGTTGGGCGCCACCCAGAACGCGACCTTGGCGCCGTTCGGCCAGGTGATCTGCGGGCGCTGATCGTAGGCCCAGTAGTCGTACAGGCCGGGATCCGGCCGGGCGTCGTTGCTCACGGGCTGCCTCGCTGTGTGTCCGGCGCTGTCGGGGCTGCTGCCACCTGGCCCCGCGCCGGTCGGGTTCCGTTCCAGGGTGCGCTGCTAGGGTTTGAATCTAAAAGGGCGCGCCGCGGGCCTGGCGGATGGGCGCCGCGCCCGAGTGCGCCGTCAGCCAGTCGCGCACCTCTGCGACCGGCAGCACGTCGGCGTACTTCAGCATGATGTCGCACAGGTTGGCGAAGTGCGGGATCTCGTGCTTATCGGCCACGCACTCCTCCGGCACGATGGTGCGGAATCCCAGGGACAGGGCCGCGACCGCCGAGGCCCGCACGCAGCCGGAGGTGCTGCCCCCGGTCAGGATGACCGTGTCGACTTTGTGCCAGGTCAGCAGCGACGGCAGCAGCGTCTCATGGAACACGCTCGCCATGCGCTTGTTGAGGATGGCGTCCTGGCTGCGATCGATCTCGAGCCGGGGATCGAGCTCAGAGCGCTCGCTGTCCACCTTGATGTTCTGCAGCGAGTCCGGCGTGTTGGTCCGGGTGCCCCAGACGCCGGCGTCGTCGGCGTTATCCATATAGGCCACGTAGGTCCAGATCACCGGCATGTGCTTGCTGCGCGCGAGGCTCGCGAGCTCATTGATGTAGCCGATCTGGTTCGGGTCGGTCTCGTAGGCCGTGGCGAAGGTGTCGATGTCCGTGTACGC
>JBCDIK010000204.1:0-6314 GCA_038749065.1 Pseudomonadota bacterium
CGTGGATCAGCCCGGCGACCATGCCGCAGGACCAGGCGCCCGCATCCATCTCGCCGTTGGTCATGATCTTCGGGTAGACGCCGGCCACCTCTTCGATGATGTCTTCGAACTTGAGCTGGTCGCCCAGCTCGCGCTCCTTTTCCAGCAGTCGCTCGACCGCGTCATTCGTGAGCACCCGCTCGGTGTTACGCAGCGGACGCATGACCAGTCGGGTGTCGAGCTCTGAAGCGGCGACGATGGCCTGCTTGACGTTCTCATGTACGGGCGCTTCTTTGGTGGCGATGAAGCGCGTGCCCATGTTCATGCCCTGCGCGCCCATGGCGAGGGAGGCCACCAGCGAGCGGCCATCCGCCATACCGCCGGAGGAAACGAAAGGAATCTCCAATTCGTCCGCGGCGCGGGGCAGCAGGATCATGTTCGGAATGTCGTCCTCGCCCGGGTGGCCGCCGCACTCAAAGCCGTCGACGGAGACCGCGTCGCAACCGATGGCCTGAGCCTTGAGGGAATGGCGCACGGAGGTGCACTTGTGGATCACCTTGATCCCGGCGTCCTTCAGCACGGGCATCAGCTGCTCCGGGCTGCGCCCGGCGGTCTCCACCACCTTGACGCCGCCATCGACGATGACCTTGACGATGGCGGGGTAGTCCGGCGGATTCAGCGTCGGCAGCATGGTGACGTTGACGCCGAAGGGCTTGTCGGTCATGTCCTTGCAGCGCGCGATCTCGTTCGCGAGATCCCCCGGGGTCTTTTGGGTCAGGCCGGTGATGATGCCAAGCCCACCGGCGTTGGAGACGGCCGCGGCCATCTCGGCAAAGCCGACATAGTGCATGCCCCCCTGGATGATGGGGTGTTTGATGCCGAACATTTCGGTGATGGCGGTTTTCATGGCAGTCGCTTCCCAGGGATCAAAGGGGCCAGTGTACCGGTTCTGCGATGGCTTGCTGCCCCTGCAGGCAGCCACTACATTCGGGTCCAGGATAGGAGCGCCCCATGAAATTGCCTCAGATGCCCGAAGGGCTCACCCCTGCCTGGCTGACCGTTGTGCTGCGAGAGCGCGGCTTGCCCGCGCAGGCCGAGATCACCGCGGTTGCACAGGAACAGCTCGGCGACGGCACCGGCATGATGAGCGAGATTGCCCGGCTGCGGCTGACGATCAAGGGCGAGGCGCCCGAGTTTCCCCGTACGCTCGTGGCCAAGTTCCCCTCGCGGAACCCGGTCAACCGCGAGTCCGCCATGGGCTATCGCGTGTACGAGCGGGAGGTGCGCTACTTCCAGGAACTGGATGCGCAAACCGACGCCCGGTCACCGCAGATCTACTTCGTGGATCGGGAGGCGGACAACTTCCTGATCCTGATGGCGGACATGGGCGACTACGCGGTCGGTGATCAGGCCACCGGCGGGACCCTCGCGCAAACCGAGCTCATGGTCGATGCGCTCGCGCGCCTGCACGGCGGCTTCTGGGGGCAGGTGGATGCCCTCGACTGGGTGCCGGGCATTGCCGGCAGCTACCACGCGGACACCATGCTCGCCCTGTGCGAACTCGGCTGGCAGAACATGACCGAGCGCTTTCCAGATCAGCTTCCGACGGCCATCGCTGGCCAGGGCGCGGCGTTCTTCGCGGCGTTGCCAGGGTTACAGGCGCGCATGGCGGAGGCGCCGATCACGCTTCTGCACGGCGATTTCCGCATGGAGAACGTGCTGTTCGGCACGCAGGCGAACCATGAGCCGGTGGTCATCATCGACTGGCAAGGACCGCTGCTGGGGAAGGGCATGGTCGACGTAGCGCTCATGCTGGCTCAGAGCACGCAGAGCGCTGTGCGCAGCGCTCACGAGCGCGCACTCATCGCGCGCTACGTGGGGGAGCTTGTGAAAGTTGGCGTGAGCGACTACGACCAGGCACAGGCGTGGCACGACTACCGCGAGGCGGTGCTCTACAACTGGGTGTACGTGGCCGTAGTGTCCGGCACGCTCGACGTGCACAACGAGCGGGCCTTCGCCTGGATGTCGCAGATGGTGGCCCGGCAGGCGGTCGCGAGCGAGGAGCTGGCGGTATTCGAGCTACTGGCGACACCGTGAGCGCCGCGAACGCGGCCTGCTCCCGGCGCGCGCTGCTGGTGGCCGCGAGCGCGGCGGCCGCTGCCTGCTGCGTACCCGGTTGGGATCCGGCACAACCGCCGGAGACGTTCGAGGCGGGCCGACGCCTGCTGGCGCTACACCCTGCGATCGATCTTCATGCGCATCCCGGCCGCAGCTTCTCGGCGGCAGTGCCAGCGCCCCCGGAACTGGCTGGGGGGTTCGAGGCGCGCCGGGTGCGGGACATGCAGCTCGGAGGCGTGGCGGCCAGTCTGTTCGCGTCGGTCAGTGATTTCGCGGTGCTGGGCCCGCGTACCGATGGCAGCATTGGTCAGCGGCGCACCTTTGATTCAGGGGAGGCGTATCGCGATCACCAGCGCCAGTGGGCTCGCTTTGCGCAGCTTCAGGCCCAGGGCGTCTTGACGCTGGCGCGCAGCGCAGCAGAAATTCGCCGGGCCCATCGGGCCGGGCAGGCGGTGGTGTTGCTCAGTGCCGAGGGCGCCGCGTTTGTGGGGGAAGACTTCGAGCGTCTAGCGTCGGCACAGGCCGACGGCCTGCGCAGCCTGACGCTCGTGCACTATCGGCGCAGCGAGTACGGCGATACCCAGACCGGACCCGTCGAGCACGGCGGGCTCTCAGCGCTGGGGCGGGCGCTGGTCCCGCAGCTCAATCAGCTCGGCGTCCTGATCGATGTGGCGCATGCGAGCCAGGCGACGGTGCGCGATGTGGTCGAGCGCAGTGTCGCGCCAGTGGTGCTGTCGCACAGCCATCTGGCCGCGCCGGGTGAGGCGCACCCGCGACTGTTGACCCCGGCCCATGCGCAGCTGGTGGCGAGCGCCGGCGGGCTGATCGGCGCCTGGCCGTCGGGCTTCGTCAATCGCAATCTCGATGACTATGTCACGCAGATCCTGCGCCTGGTCGATCTGGTCGGCGTCGCGCACGTTGGCATCGGTACCGATCTGGACGCCAACTTCCGACCGGTGTTGACCGACTATGCGCAGTTCCCCGAGCTGGCGACGCGCCTGCTTGAGCGTGGGTTGGCGCCGCGAGAAGCGGCGCAGATACTGGGAGGCAATTTCCTGCGCGTCCTGAGTACGGCGCAACGCGCTGCGCACCCTGATCACCGAAGCGAAGAAGGATGATGTTCATGAACCCTCTCAAATTGCTCGCTGCGTTCGCCGTGGTTGCGGCCTTCGGCGCCTGGTGGATCGCGCCGACGACGGCGGCGCCGTCATCGCTGGTGCTTCTCGACAGCCCGGAGCACCAGGCGCTCGGGCTACCGTTTTCCGAGGCGGCGCGGGTGGGAGATCTATTGTTCGTCTCCGGTCAGATCGGCTCCGTGCCCGGGTCCACGACGCTGGTTAAGGGCGGGATTCAGGCCGAGACGACGCAGGCCATGGAGAATATTTTCGCGATCCTTGCGCGCTACGGCGCGACCCGCGAACAGATTGCCAAGTGCACGATCTTCCTTGGCGACATGGATGAGTGGGGGCTGATGAACGTGGCCTACCTGAAGGCGCTGGGCGATCACCGGCCGGCGCGCAGCGCGCTGGGCGCGAGTGGGTTGGCGCTCAACGGCGCGGTAGAGATCGAGTGCATCGCGGCCTTCGGGACGGGCGGCTAGCTGTCAGCGCCGGCGCGCGGCGATCTCTGCCTCGACACGCCAGATCCGATCCTGTCCCCAGCAGGCGAAGTCTGCACTCGCCGCGCCGCCGGTGACCCGGAAGCTGGGCACGCCCCAGAGATTGTGCGTGAACATTGCCTGCAGATTCTCTTCAAGCAGTGCTTGCCAGTCGGCTGAGCCTGCGTCGCTGCGCAGCGTTGCCAGGTCGAGGCCGGCGCTCTGCGCGACCCGGGCCAGCCCGCGTTCACGAGTGATGTCGACCCCGTCGACCCACGCCGCCTGCAGATAGGCGGTCACGAATTCCATGGACTTGCCCTGCGCCAGCGCTCCCGGGAAGAGTGCGAAGGCTCTTTTGACCGGCTCGCCAAAGGGATCGACGATACGCTGCATCGGGCTGCCGCAGGCGCGTCCCTCGCGCCCGGAATCGGCCATGATGTAGCGCTGTTTTTCCCGCGGCGCTGGAACCCCTCGCATCATCATCGGCATGACCGGCCGTACCCGTGTGGTCACGCCCGTTCGCTCGATCATGGCCAGCACTCTTGCATGGCCGATCGCCGTGTAGGGGCTCCGCAGGGAAGGGAAGTACTCGAAGACGATGTCTTCATCATCCGGTTTCGGCGCGGCGGTGGGGACTGCGGGCACGGGTACGCACAACGGCGCCTGCGGATCGCCGAAGCCGTCTTCGCGCAGGCGCGCTTCCAGCAGGCGGGCGCGGTCCAGGCCCCAGAACCACTCGCCCTCGTAGTAGAACATGCCGCCCAGGTAGTGACCGAGGGACTGCCGCAGTGTCGTGCCACGTTTCACCGCCGCAACGCCCGCATCCTCGCTGCCACTGCCAGGGCTGTCCCAGCCCGCCCACAGGGCGCGGCCGGCGTCGAACGCGGCTTCCGCGAAGTCGTTCAGTTCCAGGTGGCGCGCCAGGGTGCCGTTAGCGCGTGCGATGGCGGACAGTGACGGCGCTGTCTCGCCGGGCGCGAACTCCACGCCGTAGTGCGCGGCCACGAGCTGCGCGTCAGCCCGAGCCCAGGCGGTGAAGTGTTCGGTATTGCCCTGGTACTCGGGTGCCGGCGCCGAGACCAGGTGCGGCTCGAAGCGCAGCGCGTAGTGGTGACGTAAGGCGTCGAGCCGTTGGGCAACCAGATGGCTGTAGGGGTCGTCGACCTGATGGAAGTAGTGCACGGTCGGCGGGTGACCGTCGCGCTTGCGCGCCGCGCGCCCACGAGAGCGCTGCTGTTCCAGGGCGCGCTCTGACGCCATGTAGCGCATGAGCCAGGAGCGCGCGCGGGTCTTAAGGTTCATGGATGGTCATCGAGTCACTATCCGGTGGCAGGTCAAAGCGGAGCAGGTCGACAGCAAGGATAATGTCATCGGGCAATCCGCGCGCGAAGACCCGTGCGGCAATCGCGTTGGGTGGCGCCGGGACCAGGTGGTAGAGCACCAGTCGGCCAATGTTCGCCTTCTCGGCGCGCGCAGCCAGCGCTGTGGTGTCCGCGTGGTAGTCAATGACGTCGGTCATGATGCGCGGCAGTACGGGCACACCGGCGGCGGTGGCGGCCTCAATCATGGGGTCGAGCATGGCCCGCGACAGGGCGTCGTGGATCACGAGGTCAGTGCCCTCGGCCACCGCAAAAAGCGTCTCGCTGACGTTGCTGTCGCCGGAGATCACGATGGACCGGCCGCGGTAGTCGACGCGGTAGCCGAGCGCCGGCTCGATCGGCGGGTGCGCCACGGGAAAGGCCGTAACGGTAAGGCCCGCGCGCTCGAAGGCGACGCCGGACGCGTTCAGGGTGTGGGCAGCCATAAAGCCGTTGGCGGGCGGCAGCAGATCGGCCCCGTGATGCGCCGTGCGGTAGCGGCGGTCGAGCGCGTAGGCGGTGTTGAAGCCGTCGACCACCTCATCGACGCCCTGAGGGCCGAACACCTTCAGCGGCGCCGGTCGCCCGCGTACCCAGGAGGCGAGATTGATGTCCGGCAGCGCTGCGATATGGTCGGAATGAAAGTGCGTGAGGAACACGCCGTCGAGCCGGTCCAGCGGCAACTGGGCCTGGGCAATGCGCACCGGCGAGCGGGCGCCGACGTCGAAGAGCAGCAGGTGCTCGGGCGTCTGCACGGCGATGCAGGCCTGAGCACGGTTCAGCAGGTTGCCGAGCGGCGATGCGCTCCCGCAGACCGTGACCCGCAGTCCTTCCGGGGGTGGGGGCGGGGATTGCAGGGTGCGGCTGATCACGCGCTTAAACAGCGCGTCCTGCACGGCCGGCACATTCATGACGGCGGCGTAGGCGCCAGCGAGCAGTGCCAGCACGACACCTAGTCCGATGAGCAGGGTTCGCATTGCGTAGCCTCAGGCAGACGTCAGGAGGGGTTCGCAACCGGTGCCGGTCAGCAGTTCAGCGATAGCGCTGCGAGCGGCCTCGGACTGCTCGGCGTACGCTGCGCGCAGCGCCTGCAGGCAACGCCCGTGGTAGGGGAAGGTCGGCTGCTCCCAGGGCTGCCCGTCGATCGTTGTGCGCATGGTGTCGCTGCCGCTACGCAGCGCTTCGGCGTTGGCGAGCAAAGCGGGCACCCAGGTGCGGCCGATCTCTGCCAGCAGTGGTTTAAGGCTGTCGCTGGCGGCGGC
>JBCDIK010000205.1:0-6251 GCA_038749065.1 Pseudomonadota bacterium
ATCACGACCGCCTTATCCGCCAACTCCATAACCGTTCCCCCTGTCAAATTCAGTCTGATGCCGCGCGCTGACCCGCCTTCAGCCAGTGAGCGATTGTTTCTTCCAGCATGGGCAGCGGCAGCTGGCCGTGGCGCAAGACCTCGCGATGAAAGTCGCGCCAGTCAAAGTCCGCGCCCTGCGCAGCCTGCGCGCGTTCTCGCAGCGCCGTGATCGTCAACATGCCCAGCATGTAGCTGTTGGCCTGCCCGGGCCAGGAAATATAGCGATTCACATCGTTCTCGATATCCGTTCGGCTCCAGCCCGTATTACGCAGCATGTAGTCAACCGCCTGCTCGCGCGACCAGTCGAGAGTATGAAGCCCGGTATCGACGACGAGTCGCGCCGCCCGGGCACCCTGATCAGACAGCAGGCCCATCACGTCGATGGCATCGCCGTAGAGGCCGAGTTCCTGAGCGACCCGTTCGGCATAGAGCGCCCACCCCTCCGAGTAGCCAGCGTTGCCCAGGTAGCGGGCCAGCCTATGCACCTGCTGTCCCTGTTCCAGCGCCAGCGCGCCCTGCAGGTGATGGCCGGGATAGGTCTCGTGATAGAGCGTCGATTGCTGCGTCGCCCGGGGCCGGGTGCGTGGATCCCGCACGGCGAGATAGAAGATTCCGGGGCGGCTGCCATCTTCGGAGGACGCGTGATATTCGCCGACGCCACTCGCCGCATAGGCCGGATAGGGCTTGACCAGAACCTGTGCCTTCGGCAAATCGTGAAACGCCCGGCTCATCGCCGCGCGGGCACCGCGCAGAGCTGCGCGGTTATAGGCGAGCACGGCGTCTTCCGACTCGAAGGTCAGAGCCGGGTCCTGGGCCAGGCGCCGCAGAAACGCGGTCAGTGGCTCGCCGGGCGCGTACTCGGCAAGGACCGAGCGCATCTCTTCGCGGATGGCCGCCATCTGGCGTTGACCGAGGCGATGCACCTCAGCGGGATCCCGGCTTAAGGTCGAAAAGCTACGCACCAGCGCCCGGTAGCAGGCTGCGCCATCGGGATGCGCCGAGATCGCCAGCTGTTGCCGGGCCGCGGGCAGATAATCCGTCTCGATGAAACGGGCGAACCGCTCGATCGCCGGATGGATGCGGTCGCGCAGCAGTGCCGCAACCGCGTCGGCAAAGGGCTCATCGCTCGCCCGCTCCGCCATCCCCTGGAAGGGCGAGTCCGACCCCAGGAGCACGCGAACTTCTCCGGGCACACCGGCCACGGTCACCTGCGGCGAGCTGTAGCCGTCGACAAGACCGCGGCGCAGGTTGGCGATCTCGGTCTCGATGTAAGGCTCAAGCGCCGCGAGACGCTTGAGCGCCCAGCGCCGTTCTTCAGGCGTCGCCACCGGTTGCACATCAAAGACGAAGGGCAGACTGCGATGCCAGCCGGTGGTGGTGCTGGTTTCCCACAGTGGCCTGCGGCAGATGCGAACGGCTCGGGACGCTTCCAGCGCCTCGAGCAGGAGGCCACGGGTCAGCCAGTCCCGGGAGCCGATGGGCGGTTCCGGCAGCGCGCGCAGACGTGCAAGCCAGCCATCCTCCTGGGCGTGCCAACGCACGAGCGCTGCAGCGCTGTTATCGAACAGCCGGTCGTGGCGCGCACCGGCGAGGCCGCGGCGCGTACCGGTCTCCGGGTAGCGCACGAGCCACGCTGCCAGATACTCATCGGCCAGTGCTTCGATCCCGCCATCCGCGAGCGGCGTGCGCGGCGATGGTCCTTGCGAGATCGACTGGCAGGCGCTCAACAGGACGCCCAGCGCCAGCAGGCGCAGTACCGATCGCTTCATCAGCGTGTTCCCCCAAGGCCAGCGACGCATTGTAGGACCGCAGACAGGCTTCCGATAGACTGGAGGCTTCGCAGCAGGGGCGACACAGGGGATGGGCCATGGCGAATGAGGGGATTGAGGGCGGCTGCCTGTGCGGCGCCATCCGTTACGAGGTCACAGGCGCGCCGGCGATGGCCGCTGTGTGCCACTGCAGGAACTGCCAGAAGCAGGCCGGTTCCGCCTTCTCGACGCTGATCGGCGTCGGCAAAACGCAGTTTGAGATTCGCAGCGGCGAGCCCAAGCTGTACACGGACCAGGACACCACCAGCGGCGCACCGGTGGGACGCTATTTCTGCGGCGACTGTGGATCGCCCATCTACTCCGCGGTGCCCGCTCAGCCGGAGACGATCTTCATCAAGTCAGGCACGTTGGACGACACGAGCGACTTCGCGCCACAGCTGCATTTCTGGTGCAGCACCAAGCAGCCCTGGGTCACTCTGGGCGACGGCGTGCCCACGCTCGATCAGCAGGGCTAGCCCGGAGTCAGTCGAGCGATACCAGCGCATCCTCTGGCCCGCGCCGCAGGAGGCGCTGCCAGCGGCCGCGCAGTTTGGCGCGCAGGAACGCGGCGGCGAAGCGCCCGAAACGCAGCAGATGCGCCGGATGCTTGAGGGTCATCAGGGCGTAGTTCTTGCCCACGCGATGCTGGCGATAGAAGCCCGTGAGGATCTGTCGATAGCTCTGGTCCAGCCGTTCCTGCGTCAGGCCCGGGGTGGTCCAGATGAAGTTCATGCCGTTCATTTTCTGCCAGTGATCATCGCGAATGTTCGTACCGTACAGATCGCGATAGATCGGTGAGCCCGGGTACGGGGTGAACTTCGTGAGATTCATGATGGTCAGAGGGATCTTCGTCACGAAGGCGCGCGTCTGCGCCATGGTCTCTTCCGTCTCGCCGGGATAGCCCAGCATGAACAGCCCTTTGCTTCGAATCCCTGCAGCGTGCGTCCACTCGATCGCCTGCACCGACTTCTCAAGCGACGCGGACTTGTCCATTTTCTGAAGCAGCTCGTTGGAGCCGGACTCGAGCCCGAAACTCATCTCCCAGCAGCCGGCGCGCCGCATTAGGTCCAGCATCTCCGGATGGATCACATCGACCCGGGACGCGCAGCTCCAGGTGACCTTGAGCCCATGCTCTAAAATCAGCTCGCACAGCGCCCGGGTGCGTTTCTTGCTGGCGGTGAACAGGTCGTCCACGAACAGGATGTGCCGAATGCCCCAGCGCTCATGCAGGTGGCGCATCATCTCGAACACCCGCTCCGGGCTGTAAGCGCGCACGCTCGCGCCAAAGGTTGAGGTATCGCAGAACTTGCAGTGGAAGGGACAGCCTCGGGACGCGGCGATAGAGGCCACCGGACCTTTCGGAAAATCGTAAACCGCGGGCAGATACGCCTGCGGAAAGTCCGGCAGCAGATCCCAGGCAGGCAGCGGCAACCGATCGAGATCCTTGTTGATCGCGAGCTTGGGGGTCGTCAGAACCCGCGGGTTGATCGAATCGGGATCCCGGTAGATCAGTGACGGCACCTCGGTCAGCGGGCGCCCCTCGCGATAGGCATCGAGCAGCGACACGAGAACTTCCTCGCCCTCCCCGACCACCGCGACATCGAACTGCGCGAAGCGCTCGATCGTCTCGACCCCCATAGAAGAGACGTGCGGCCCGCCGATGATGACTTTCGTTGCCGGGCTCTGCGCCTTTATTTTTGCTGCGATTTCGGCGGCGATCCAGGTGCCGACGGTAAACAGCGTGATGCCGACATAGGCGGGCCGGTCGGCCAGCGCCTGAGCGACCACCTCGTCCGGTGAGAGATCAAACAGGTCGCTCTCAATGATCGAAGGCACATAGCCTTCTTCGCGCACCGCCGCCGCCAGGTGGAGTAGACCCAGCGATGGCGAGCGGTTCGTAATGTGTCTGACAAACTCATAGCCGGGGGCAATGCGTTCGTAGGGCGGTGTCACGAAGCAGATGCGGCGATCATCGAGGGGCGGGTCGGCAGGAGCTTGTGGGACGTTCCGTGACACGCGGGCTATCCTGGCGCAGCAGAGCGCTCAGTCTAGCGAGCTGGCAAGGTGGCCGGAACCCCCCTACACTCGGGGTGAACGCACAGTCGCAGGAACCGTCGCAGACCCCTCGCGGGTCATGCGTCAGCGGCGGGCCGAGGTCCGCCGGCAACGATTCCTGCGCCATCGCAGTGGAGGATGCCATGACCCCTTTCTACCCCCGCTCACGCGCTGCCCTGCTGTGGTTACCGGCACTGCTCGCTATCAGCGCTTGCGCCCCGCTGCAGCCCAAAGAATCCTCCGCTGGCGCCAAGGTCAACCGGACCGAGCTACAGAAGATGGCGTTAGAAGCGATGGCGTCAGAAGATCTGGGGGTGATCTGCGAAAAGCGCAGCAGTATCGGATCCCGCCTGAAGCACTGGCAGTGCACTACGGAGGAACAGCGCGCCGCGTTCAGGGCGAACGGTCGCAAGTTCCTCGAGCCCGAACGGCCGCCGATGTAGCTGTCGCGCGCGTCTTCGCGTTCGGCAGGCGCGCGCCCTACCCCGCAGTGCTGAGCACTAGTCGGACGAACGCGGTCATCCCGAGCACGAACAGCACCGTGAACACGATGCCGAGCACGATGAAGTGCGAAGCCTTGCCACGCGTGAAGTCGCGCTTGCGGTTCGCCGATGACTGGACCCCCAGCAAAGCAGCCACTCCGCTGAACAACATCTGCAGCAGAGTCAGCGGCGGCTGGGCCTCATCGCCATGCTCACCATCGCCCTGCTTCTCAACGCGATCGTCATCGGTCTCGGCATGCTCGGCAGGTCTCGTCACGATATCGCTCCCCGGCGTACCCTGGTGAAGAAAGCGATGCGTTCGCGCCGTTCCGCATCGGCCATGGCGGTGCACGCAGTCTGGAGATTCAGGAGGACGCCAGGTGCGGCGCCGGATCGGATCGCCGGATTCAGGCGATGATCGAGATCGCGAAGAACGCGATCACCGCCGCCACGCTGGCGACGCTGAGGGAATCGAGGCGAAGGTTTCGAATACTCATGGGCGCACCCTAACGGGCACGCACACCGGTGAGAAATACTGACTGGCACTAACGATATGCAGCCGGGCTCATGGTGGGCCCCGAGGATCCGGTTCAGGCCCATTGCTTGACAGCCACCAGGGTCAGCGGGACGACGAGCGCCCACAGCGTGATCGCGAGCCAGACCGCGCGGCCATTGACCGCAGCGAGGGTCGCGCGGTTGATCTCGAGCCCGATCAGAAACAGTGCTGCGATGAGCATGGTCTGGCTGAGCGCTTTGATCCCGGCGACGAGCGCGGGGGCAAATCCGATCAGGCTGCCCAGCACCGAAGCGGCCACGAACAGGAGCACAAAGCCAGGCAGTCTCAAGCGCGCCTCCTGTCGGCGCATGAGCAGCCCAGCTGCGAGCATGAGCGGGATCAGCCACAGGGTCCGCGCGAGCTTCACCGTGGTCGCAACCGCCAGCGCTTCATCACCGTAAATGGCTGCCGTGCCGATGACCGAGGAGGTGTCGTGGACCGCCAGTGCCACCCAGACGCCGAACTGCTCCTGACTCAGCGCCAGCCACTCGCCCAGTGGCGGCAGGACCAGGATCGCCAGCGCGTTGAGCAGGAACACAATGCCCAGACAGACCGCTACGGACTCAGCCCGGGCGCGAATGACCGGTGCCAGGGTAGCGATCGCCGTGCCCCCACAGATCGCGGTCCCAGACGCCAGGAGTCGGGCCTGATCGGTATCCGTCCGCAGCAGCCGGCCCAGCAGCAACCCTGCCGTCAGGGCACCAGCCACGTACAGCACGATCAGCCCCGCGTAGTCCTGGCTGACCGTCCACAAGGTGGAGGCGCTGAGTGTGAGGCCCAGGAGCACAATCGCCCCCTGCAGCAACCACTTGCTGCCCGCTTTGGTGGCCGCGGGCAGTTCCGGCTGGAACACCAGGTTCAGCACCATGCCCAGCAGGAGCGCCAGGGCCGGATGGCCGATCGCGAGGCTAGCGGCCAGCCCGCCACCCAGGAGGAACGCTGGCATCAGGGCATGGGGCGGAGACAGGGATTGCACGAACGGTCTCGTTAGCGGAAAACAGCATAAGTATATATCGAAAATGCCCAACCCGCGGACCGCTTGCCCGCAGGAGCGTGAGCGGTTTGTGAGCCCCCAACCCGTCTCCGGCCCGGGGCCTGCCCTGCGGCGACCGGGGCTCGGGCGTTGCACCGTACCGGGGATTGCCTACACTGCGCGGCTTGCACTAAAGGGGACTGGTATGGCGATTGAGGAAGGCAAAGCGGCGCCGGCGTTCACGCTCAAAGACGCGGCGGGCAACAAGGTGGCACTGAAGGATCTGCGCGGTCAGTACGTGGTCGTGTACTTCTATCCCAAGGACGATACCCCCGG
>JBCDIK010000206.1:0-6181 GCA_038749065.1 Pseudomonadota bacterium
GCTGGCGCTGCCTGGTGCGAGCGGTACCGCGCAGTTCGAGCTGGCGCTGCGGCTGCCGCAATCGCGGCTGGAGCCGCTGGCGGGGGTGGCCGTGCTTGGCCATGGCACAGCGACCTTGACCTTCGATGCGATGACCCTCGCGGGTGAGTCAGCGGTCGTTGCGCTGCGCTGCACTCTGCAGCGTCCCTGGCAGATCGACTATCAGGAAGGACGTTGGCAGGCCGGCTCGGGTCCGCAGTGTGCCCTTCGGGGGGCGCAGGACGAACTGATCATCGCGTTGCGCGACGCGACGGTCGAGCGGGGTGCTTTCGCGCTGATGGCTGATATCAGCGGTCGGGTGCGTGATTTCACGCCGCAGCTGACCGCCACGTTCCAGGCGCAGCGCGAAGCCGAGAACGTCGTCGGGGCGCTGCGCCTGGCGCAGGACGCGCGGAGTTGGCCCATCGACTTTGTCGCAGCGGCCGATGGCGAGCGCCTGCGCCTGTCCTTCGATCATGTGCTGAATCTGCCGGCGCGAGCGCTTGAAAGGTCGCGGCTGATCGAGGCCGGTGAGGTGGATCTGCGCGCCGGCTCAGCACGATACCGCGGCACGCTGACGCGCGCCGGCGAGCGCTGGGCTGGGGATGTCGCCGTGGCCTTCGAAGCGCTGCAGCTCGATGTGCCGGCGTTGGCCGAACAGAAATTGGCGCTGCGCCCGCTTACGGGCGAAGTCGCGCTGACCCTGGATGAGCGCCAGGGCTCCTTCAGCGGTTCGCTCACGGCGCCGATTGCAACGCCCTTCACCGGGACCGCGGACTGGGACAGCGGACGAGTCAATCTGGCGGCGCCGTTGTCGCTCAGCATCGATCGCCCCCTGCTCGCACGCCTGCTGCGTGGCTGGGAACACCCCGTCGAGCTGACCGGCGGGACCCTGACCGGGCGGCTCGATTATCGCGGTGGCCCCACAGACGCGGGCGCGGAGCGCGACGCCGGGGGCTGGATCCTGAATGGCGCGCTGACCGGCGGTGCCGGTCAGTTGGCAGGTGATCCGTTCACGGGCCTGACGCTGGCTTGGCAAGCGTCCGGTTCCGGTGCGGCCTACGAGTGGTCGACGACCGATCCGGGCGCGCTGACGATTGCGCGCTATGACCCCGGTTTTCCGGTGACCCTCAAGACGCTGCCACTGCGGCTGCATGCCGACGGTGAGGAGACCCAGCTCGAGCTCGGCGCAGCGCAGCTGGAACTCCTCGGTGGTCAGGTCGACCTGGCACCGGCCCGGTTATCTGTGGACACGCTGGACGGGAACCTGTCGCTGGTTTTCAAGAACCTGGCGCTGGCAGAGGTTCTGGCGCTGCACGGGGACCAGATCCGCGGCACAGGTCGTCTCGATGGCACTCTGCCGCTGGTACTGGAGGCCGGAGCACTGAGTATCCGCGACGGTCGGGTTGACGCGCAGCCCCCCGGGGGCACGATTTCTCTGGATACCGCCTTGGCGCAGCCCAGTGGGCAGCCGGGCCTGGACTTCGCGTTGCGAGCCCTCACCGACTTTCGCTTCAGCAGCTTGGGCGGTGCGGTGACCTACGCCCCGAGCGGTGACCTCGCGCTGGCGCTATCTCTGCGCGGCGTGAACCCTGCGATCGAGCGGGGACGGCCGATCCAGTACAACCTGAACGTCAACAACAATGTGCCGATGCTTCTGCGCTCGCTGCAGGCGGATCGGGTCATCACCGAGCAGGTTGAACAACGCCTGAACCGCTGAGTCGCGCCGCCCCCGTGGCGCTGCTATGGTCTGCCGCAGGAAGAGCGGCGAGCAGTGAACGGAGCGCCACGAATGCGGAGATCATGGATCGGGTGGATTGCCCTGCTGGGCGCGCTGGGGGCTTGTACGCCCACGGTGAAAGTTGCGACGGACGAGCCCATCACGATTAACCTGAATGTGAACGTGAAGCACGAGATTCTGGTCAAGGTCGACCAGGACCTCGATGATCTCTTTGCGGACAACTCTGACCTTTTCTAGGAGGGCCTCCATGCGCACTGTTCAAGGTTGCCTTGCAGCGCTGCTGCTGGTGTTCAGCGCGGTCGCGGGCGCGGTAGAGCTCGACGATCTGAAAGCCGCTGGCACCGTCGGCGAGCGCGCCGATGGGTACCTCGGCGCGGTGTCCGCGAGTGTCTCAGCCGAGGTTGCGGCGCTGGTGGCGGACATCAACGGCAAACGTCGGGCGCAGTACCAGCGCATTGCCAGTGCCCGCGGGCTGGCCCTCGACCAGGTGGAGGCCCTGGCCGGCAAGAAGACGCTGGCGAAAACGGCTTCCGGCGGCTGGATCTTCGTGGATCAGTGGCAGCGCAAGCCCTGAGGCAGCGAGCGATCATGGACCACGGTTCCGCCAACGGTATGTTAGATAAGTTTACATTCTGAGCCTGGCTCAGGGGCGGCAAAGCGCGGGGCCCGTCGCGGAATTGTGATCCGCTGACGACTAGGCTTCGGGTAGAGTGCTGTTATGCCGAGAGGTGATCACAGCAACACGGACAGCGACAGGGAGCGCAGTGGATGAAGGACGCAACGGCCCAACCGGAACTGCTTTGGGTGCAGACCATCCTGTTTGCCCTCACTTTCGCGATCGCCGTCATCGGGGTTCCCTGGTATGCGCTGGCCGTGGGCTTCGACGGCGTTGCGATCGCCGCCTTCGTGATTTTTTCAGCCCTCAACGGCCTGTCGATTACCGCCGGCTACCATCGGCTGTGGGCGCACAACGCGTACCGAGCCAGCTGGCCGTTGCGGCTGCTGCTCGCCCTGTTTGGTGCTGCCGCGGTGCAGAACAGCATTCTGGTCTGGGCTTCGGGTCATCGTCGCCATCACCGCCATGTCGATGATGACGACCAGGATCCCTACAGTGCCGGGCGCGGGCTGTGGTTCTCGCACATCGGCTGGATGTTGCGCTCCTACGAAAGCGGCAAGGACGATTTCAGCAACGCGGCGGATCTGCAGCGCGACCCCATCGTGCGTTGGCAGCATGAGCACTACCTTGCCATCACGCTGACGATGAACTTTGCACCGCCGCTGATCGTCGGCTTCTTTACCGGCGATTACCTGGCGAACCTGTTGCTGATGGGCGTGGCCCGGCTCGTGTTCGCGCACCACACCACCTTCTTCATTAATTCCCTCGCGCATTTCTGGGGCAAGCGTCCTTATACGGAAGACAACAGCGCGCGGGACAACACGATTCTGGCGCTCTTTACCTACGGCGAGGGCTATCACAACTATCACCATCGTTTTCAGCGCGACTACCGCAACGGCGTAAAGTGGTGGCAGTTTGATCCCACGAAATGGCTGATCAAAGCCTGTTCCTGGGTCGGGCTCACGTCTGATCTCAAGACCGTCGACGCGATTCGCATTCGCGAGGCCGAAGTGGAGACGCAGCTGCGTCGCGCCGAGCGCAATCTCGAAACGTTGCCGAACAGCGACAAGTGGCGCTCGATTATCGAAGAGGAAACCGCGCATTTCCGCCACTGCCTGGAAGAGTGGAGCCGGCTGCGCCGGGAAGACTTCGAGCGGCAGAAGGCGCGCCTTAACGCCACGACCGATGAGCTGCGGCGCCGGATCCGCGATCCGCTGCAGGCACAGCTCAAATCCCTGGAGCTGAACCTGAAAGACCAGGTGCAACGGCTGAGCCAGATCAACGGGCAGATGCTCCCCGGTTAGCGACGCCGCTCGGTCACCCGGGTGCGTCCGCTGCTGTTTCTCAACCGCTGTTTACTGCGCCGCTGTTTACTGCGCCGCCGTTTACGCCGTGCGGCCGCGCTGCTGCCTTGGTTGTTCTGCTTAAGCTGCACGGCCGATCCGGACCGTGCGCCGGCAGCCCAGAAGTCGCTCAATCCCTGCGCGACGCTCGCGCCCGACTTCCGGTCCCTGAGCGATCTCGATGCGGCGCTGCGTACCGGTGCTGAGACCGTCAGCGACCGCGTGGCTGTCACCCGCGAGCGGATCGAGCTGCTGGACCGCCAGTGCTACGCGTTGCGCTCAGTGCTGCACTGGAATGCCGAGGCGAGCCGCATCGCGCAGCGCCAGGATGAGGCGCTGGCGGACCGCGGCCGGGACGGCGGGCGCTTCGCGGGTCAGCCGTTGCTCGGCGTTCCGGTGTTGCTCAAAGCCAGCATCGACACCGGTGATGAGCAACCCACCCATGCCGGAGCCTTCGCGCTGGCCACGCGCCGCGCCGCCGATGACGCCGTGATCGCGGCGGCACTGCGGCGTGCGGGCGCCGTGATCGTCGGCAAGGCGAACCTCTCCGAGTGGGCGAATTTCCGCAGCGAGCGCAGCGTCAGCGGCTGGAGCAGCATGGGTGGCCAAACCCGCAACCCGCATGTGCTCGATCGCAACCCCTGTGGCTCATCGAGCGGTAGCGCAGTTGCGGTGGCCGCGGGGCTGGTGCCGGTAGCCATCGGCACAGAGACGAATGGCAGCATCATGTGCCCGGCGGGCGTGAATGGCGTGGTCGGCTTCAAACCGACCCAGGCGCGCGTCAGCGCCGATGGCATCGTGCCCATCGCGGCGTCGCATGATGTGGCGGGACCCTTTGGACGCTCGGTGGCGGACGTCGCGCGGGTGGCGGCGGTGCTGCTGGAGAATGGTCAGTCGCTGCTGGACGGGCTCTCCCCAGACGCGCTGCAGGGTGCTCGTGTCGCGGTCTGGCGCGGCCACACCGGCGCTGGCAGCGACCCGCGCCTGGAGGCGATTCTCGAGCGGGCGCTGGCGGCTCTGAGCGCCGCCGGCGCGACCCTGATCGATCCGCTCGGCTACGAGCTCGACCCCGCCATCGGCCAGGCTTCCTTCGCGGTGCTCAAGCATGAGTTTCATGTCGGGCTGGCGGATTACCTTGCTCAGCCAGATCGCTTCGCCGGGCCGTCGACGCTGGCGGAAATCGTTGCGTTTAACGAGGCACACCCGGAGCAAACCATGCCCTGGTTCGGTCAGGACCTGCTCACAGCGACACTGCGGGAAGGTCGGCTGAGTGACGCCGACCACCGCGCCGCGCTTGCCGCGAGCCGCGACCGGTTGCGGGAGGAGCTCGCAGCACTGCGTAGGACTCATCGTTTCGACGCCATCGTGTCGCTGACCAACGCGCCCGCCTGGCCGATCGACGCTGTCAGTGGCGACCGCTTTTCTATCGGCAGTTCGAGCCTGGCGGCGATCTCCGGCTGGCCGACGTTGACGCTGCCTGCGGGCACGGTGTCGCGTCTGCCCGTCGGGGTGTCGCTGACGGCGCCCGCCGGAGAGGATGAAGCGCTGCTGGCGATGGCGCAGGATCTTGAAGCGCGGTTGCCGCCGGCGCCGCGGCCTGCGTTCCAGCCGACGCTCGAGGCGGGCGCGGCGACGCAGCCGCAGGTCTTCTAGCGCGCCCCCGGGAGTCCTCTCACTGATTGACCTCCACCGCCTCGATGAGCCCCGGGCGCAACAGCGGTCCCTTACGCTTGCGCTCGTATTTGCGTGCCGGAGTATTGATGATGTCGGTCAACGCATCGGCACTCTGCCCAGCGGCGATCCGCTCCTGGGATGCATCCGCGTACAGGGTCGTGCGCTGTCGCGGCTTGCGGCCGGCAGCCTCGATCATCGCCAGCATCTGCTGCGGTGAGGTCTCCTGCCCGTGCAGGGTCCCAGCGGCGCGGCTGATGGACTCGTTCATGAGCGTCCCGCCCAGGTCGTTGCAGCCTGCATTCAGCGCCGCGACCACGCCCTCGTGGCCCATCTTGACCCAGCTGGCCTGTATGTTGTCGATCTGGCCGTGCAGCACGATTCGAGCGACGGCGTGCATGAGGATCGCTTCCCGGAATGTCGGCCCCTTGCGGGCTTTGCCCTTGAGGTACATGGGCGCTTCCCGGTGTACGAAAGGCAGCGGCACGAACTCCGTGAAGCCGCCGGTGCGGGCCTGCAGATCGCGGATCCGCATGAGATGGCGCGCCCAGTGCACAGGGCCCTCGACGTGCCCGTACATGATGGTTGCCGTGGTCGAGAAGCCGACCCCGTGCGCCGCTTCCATGACCTCGAGCCACTGCGCGGTATTGATCTTGTCGTGGCAGATGATCGCTCGAATCTCGTCGTCCAGAATCTCCGCGGCGGTTCCGGGCAGCGTATCGAGCCCCGCGGCTTTGAGTCGGCTGAGATAGTCAGGCAGAGGCAGATCGAGCGTCGCCGCGCCTTGCCAGA
>JBCDIK010000207.1:0-6147 GCA_038749065.1 Pseudomonadota bacterium
CTTCCTCACGGCGAGTGCTCAGGTGCGCGCCGAAAGGCGTTATAACCAGTTGAAAAACAAGGGTTTAGCTGTTAGCCTGCGCGCCCTTCTCGTCGCCATCGAAGAACGCGACGAGCGGGACCGAACCCGAACCGCGTCGCCGCTTCATCCGGCTGTCGATGCGCTCGTGCTCGACAGCTCAGAACTGGACATCGCGCAGGTCGTCGAAATCGCCCTCACCGAAGTCCGGGCACTGGGTCTTGATCGCGCATGACGCATCTGTGCTGCCAAACTGGCGCTGCCGCGGTCCGACAAAGCAACCATTAACCCGCAGCCCTGCGTTCCCGCAGGCCTGATCACCATACGGACGCATCATTCAACACTGTCCCGGTGCACAGGGTGTGCTGCAGCGAAGCGAGATTTATGAGCGAATCATTTGCCGATATGTTTGAAGAGAGCCTGTCGACCGTCGAGATGGCACCGGGTGCCATCGTGACCGGCACGGTGGTCGACGTGGACAGTGACTGGGTCATCGTCCACGCAGGTCTCAAGTCTGAAGGCGTCATCCCGAAGAGCCAGTTCCTCGATGAGAATGGGGAATGCACCCTCACCGTTGGTGACCTGGTCAAAGTTGCAATGGAAACCGTTGACGACGGTTTTGGCGAAACGCGCCTGTCGCGCGAAAAAGCCAAGCGTGCTGAGTCCTGGCAGAAGCTGGAAACGGCGTTCGAAGGCGAAGAAGTGGTCAAGGGCATCATCTCCGGCAAGGTCAAGGGCGGCTTTACTGTCGACGTCAGCGATATCCGCGCGTTCCTGCCCGGTTCCCTTGTCGATGTGCGCCCGCTGCGCGAGACCGCGCACCTCGAGGGCAAGCCGCTCGATTTCAAGGTGATCAAGCTCGACCAGAAGCGCAATAACGTTGTGGTGTCGCGCCGCGCGGTACTCGAAGAAGAGAACAGTGCCGAGCGCGAAGCGCTGCTGGCATCCCTGCAGGACGGCCAGACCGTCAAGGGCATCGTCAAGAACCTCACAGACTACGGCGCATTCGTGGACCTGGGTGGCGTCGATGGCCTGCTGCACATTACCGATATGGCTTGGAAGCGCATTCGTCACCCGTCCGAGATGGTGAACGTTGGCGACGAAGTCGACGTCAAGATTCTCAAGTTTGACCGCGAGAAGAATCGCGTCAGCCTGGGCATGAAGCAGCTGGGCGACGATCCGTGGGTCTCCATCACCGGTCGTTACCCGGAAGGCGCGCGGGTCCGCGCGACGGTCACGAACCTCACCGATTATGGCTGCTTTGCCGAGATCGAAGAGGGCGTCGAAGGCCTGGTTCACGTCTCTGAGATGGACTGGACTAACAAGAACGTGCACCCGTCGAAGGTTGTTGCGCTGGGTGACGAAGTTGAAGTCATGGTGCTCGATATCGACGAAGAGCGTCGCCGCATCAGCCTCGGCATCAAGCAGTGCCGGCCGAACCCCTGGGAAGAGTTCGCGATCAACAATGCCAAGGGCAATCGCGTCAGCGGGACCATCAAGTCCATCACCGACTTCGGGATCTTCATCGGTCTCGACGGCGGCATCGATGGCCTGGTGCACCTGTCCGATATCTCCTGGAACGAGCCTGGCGAGACGGCGGTACGCCGCTACTCCAAGGGCGAGGAGATCGAAACGGTCATCCTGTCCGTTGATCCGGAGCGGGAGCGCATCAGCCTGGGCGTGAAGCAACTCGATCAGGATCCCTTCAGCGACTACACCGCGGTCAACGACCGTGGCAGCAAGGTGGTGGGCACCATCACCTCCGTCGAGCCGAAGGAAGCTGAGATCAAACTGGCGGAAGATGTGATCGGTATTCTCAAGGCCTCAGAAATCAGCATCGATCGGGTCGAGGATGCCCGTAATGTGCTGACCGTTGGCGAAGAGATCGAGACCAAGATCATCAGCATCGACCGCAAGAATCGGCTGATTGGTCTATCGGTCAAGTCGAAGGACATCGAGGACGAGCGTCAGGCCGTCCGCGACCATCGCGATGCCGAGGCAGAGCGTCCCAGTGCGACGACCCTCGGTGATCTGATCAAGGCGCAGATGGACAAGCCTTCGGAGTGATCGGATCGCGCGCGCCGGTGACCGCACCGGCGCGCAGGTCTCCGGGGAGGAAGCATGACCAAGTCTGAACTGATCGAGCGCATTGCCGCGCTGCAGTCGCAGCTGTCACCGAAAGATGTCGAGCTGGCCATCAAGACCATGATCGAACAGATGTCGGAGACGCTTGCGCAGGGCGATCGGATCGAGATCCGCGGCTTCGGCAGTTTCTCCCTGCACTATCGTGCACCGCGCATTGGCCGCAACCCCAAGACCGGGGAGTCCGTAGGGCTTGCCGGCAAGTATGTACCGCACTTCAAACCCGGCAAGGAGCTGCGCGATCGCGTCAACGCCGGTCTCGAGCGCGATCGACTCGCGAGCGCTGAGTCCGTCGGGGGCGAGGGCGCGGCTGATCAATCCGCCAGAGATGACGCAGGAGGTCTGGGCTGATGGCGATGCTACGGTGGCTGGCGCTGGCAATCCTGATGGTGGTCGTTCTGCTGTTCGGCATGCTGGCAGTGAACCAGGAATCAGTCGCACTGCGGTTACTCGACTGGGAAACGCCACAGATCAGCGTGTTCTTCTGGCTGCTCGCAGCGTTCTGTCTCGGCCTCTCCGCCGGGGTCGTCGGCATCACGCTGTCCGGCGTCCGGCACCGGCTTGAGTGCCGCAAGCTGCGCAAGCAGCTCGATGGCAAGGACAAGGAACTCGCTGCGCTGAAGAGTGCTGCCAGCGCTGCCAGCGCAGGCGGCTGACTCGCGGCGCCATGCCGGAACACCTCACTCTCTATCTTCTGCTGGTGCTCGCTGTGGGCATCGGCTTTTTGCTCGGGCGCCTTGATCGTCGCGCCGCGCCCGCCCGTGCCGATGGTGCGGACGCCGGCAAGGCTGCCGCGAGCGCCGCCGCGGTCCCGGCGAGCTACTACGAAGGTCTCAACTATCTGCTCGATGAGCGCGACGAACTTGCGGTCGAGACACTGATCGACGAGTTGCCGGTCACCGCCGATACGACTGCGACGCATCTGGCCATGGGCGCGCTGCTGCGGCGGCGGGGCGAGCACGAGAAAGCGATCCGGGTGCATCAGAACCTGCTGGCGGCGCCGCGTCTGCGGGCGGAGCAGCGCCAGCAGTCTAACCTGGAGCTGGCCCGGGATTTTCTGGCGGCAGGACTGCTCGGACGGGCAGAAACCCTTCTCAAGGGATTGCCTGCGGCGGGTGGTCGGGACCGCCAGGCGGTCTTGCGCTTGCTGCTCGATGTCTATGTGCGCGAGCGCGACTGGCAGGCCGCGCTGCCGCTGGCTCGTGATCTGGCCGATAGCCCAGCCGGGCGCCGGGACGCGGCACACATTGCCTGCGAGCTGGCCGAAGAGCAGCTCACGGCGGGAGAGGGCGCACGGGCTGCGGCAACGCTCGACACAGCTCGGCGATTCGGCGAAGCCTCGGGACGCGTTGCGCTGTTGCAGGGCCGGGCAGCTCTGGCGCGTAAGGATCACCGTGGCGCTCGGCGGGCGCTGCGCCGTGCGCTTGCGAGCGATCGGGATCTGGTGGGCGAGTTGCTGCCGTTGTATCGCGCCGCGTCACTCGCGATCAATGAGGAGGCCGACTACCTCGCGTTTCTGCGCGATGCCTGCAGCCGTCGGGATGAGACCCCCGTCGATATGAGTGCCCTGTCCGAGCAGGCGCAGTTCATCGAGCGGGATGATGGGCCGGAAGCGGCGCAACGGTTTCTCGTTGAGCGGCTGGTACAGCAGCCGAGTCTGGCGGGGCTGATCGCGCTGCTGGAACTCGTTGAAGAGCGGGGCCTGCCGCGCGAGCAACTCGCCGCGGTGTTGCAATACTGTCGGACCTTTCTTGCCGGGCAGCCGGCCTATCGCTGCAGCAACTGCGGCTTTCGCGCCCGGCAGCGACACTGGCTCTGCCCGAGTTGCCGGCACTGGGGGACACATCGGGCCCTGCAGGAACCGGCCACCTCACTCAAACCGGAGCAGACCTCCGTGCGGTTATCACCAGCGCGCGCCAAGGCGCTGGGCTGACCTGCCGGCGGGACTTTGCCCGCGGCGCGATCAGGGTGCGCGCAGCTAAGCTGGCCACCCTTTTCGATATCGCAGGTGCCTCTCATGTCTACCCCCGTTGCTGTGCCCGTTCGGTCCGGTTGGTCCCGGTTCTTTGCGTTCTTCCTCCTGGCGCTGTGCGCGCAGGCGTATGCCGAACAAACCCCGGTGCTCGTGAACATCAATACCGCGGATGCGGCAACGCTGGCGGATGCCTTGCAGGGGGTCGGCCTGGCACGGGCAGAAGCGATCGTTGAGTACCGTGAGACTCATGGCGCCTTTCAGGACGCTTACGAGCTGACCGCCATCAAGGGCGTTGGCGAGCGTACGGTCATGCTCAATGAGGGTCGAATTCGCCTGCGCGATTGATCGTACCCGTGGCCCTGTCTGTGACGGACACATCAGGGTGCACGGTCGCCGGTGGTTCGCTGCGGCGCTGCAGACTAAACTATCCGCATCGCCGCAACGTCCATCCCGCTTGTCAGGCATTGTTCCCACTTCGACCGTTTCCGCTCCGCACGCGTCGGCTGCAGCGCGGGCATCGCGGGTACTGTTTGTGGTCAACGAGGCGCGGTTTCTGCTGTCACATCGTCTCCCGCTGGTGCGGGAAGCCCAGGCTCGGGGCTACGAAGTGGTGGTGGTCTGCGGGTCCGGCAGCGGCGAGCAGCTGCTGCGGGAGCGGGGCGTCCAGGTACAGACCATCGCCTTGAGCCGCAGCGGCTTCGCACCGTTCGCGGAGCTGCGCGCGTACCGGGCGTTGCGTGAGCTCTACCGTGATCTGCAGCCAGACCTAGTGCATCACGTCACGATCAAGCCGGTGATCTATGGTACCCGTGCGGCGTTGGTCAACCGTGTCCCCGCGGTGGTGAACGCGGTGCCGGGAATGGGGTTCGTGTTTACTCGTCGCGGTTACCTGGCGGCCATCCGGCGGTCTTTCGTCAACCTCCTCTATCGGGTGGCTCTACGTCATCCGAACATGCGGGTGATCTTCCAGAACAGCGAAGATATGGCCGGCTTCGTGGCACATGGAATCATCGCCCGAGCGCGGGCGGTGCTGATTCGTGGGGCCGGAGTCGATCTCAAGGCCTTTCCCATGATGGCGCCGCCGGATGACCAGCTGCGCTTCACACTGATCGGACGCATGCTCACGCACAAGGGCGTCGGTGAATACGTCGAGGCCGCGCGCCTGCTGAAAGAGGAGTTTCCGGACTGGGAGTTTCAGCTCGTCGGCGATGTGGATCCTGGCAATCCGACCTCTCTGTCCCGGGAAACGCTGCTGACCTGGCAGGAGGAAGGCGTGGTGACCTGGCTCGGCCACCGCGAAGATGTAGCGGCACTGTTGCAGCAGGCGAACATCGTCTGTCTGCCCTCCTACCGGGAGGGTTTACCCAAGACCTTGCTGGAGGCGTCCGCAGTCGGACGGCCCATGATCGCAACGGATGTCGCCGGATGCCGGGAAGTCGTGAGGGACGGCGTTAATGGCATGCTCGTGCCGGCGCGCGACGCCGTCGCGCTGGCACAGGCCATGCGGACTCTGGGACTCGACCGACGGGCCCGGCGGCGCATGGGACAGGCCGCGCATGACCGAGCGGTGGGGCTGTACGCGGTCGAAGACGTCGTGCGTCATACCTTTCTGGTGTACGACCAGTTGCTGGGGGCTCAGCCCCGGTGAGCGAGGCGCTGCTCATCACCGGCACTCGCGGGTTCATCGGCCGCCATCTGAGTGCGGCGGCGCAGGCGGAGGGGCGCGAGGTCCTGACCCTGGACCGTGCCCGGCTCGACCTGGCCGAGGCCAGCGATCAGGCCCTGCAAGCCGCGATTCCGGCGCGTGCCACGGTCATGCACTGTGCTGGGCTCGCGCACGAGGCGGCCCAGGGAGCCCGGGGGTCGCCACAGGTGTTGCGCGCCTTCAATGGCGAGCTGACAGCGCGCCTTTATCGTGCCGCTGCGCGCGCGGACGCGGCGCGGTTCATCTGGCTCAGCAGCGCCAAGGTGCTTGGCGAGGTTTCTCGAGCGCCCCTGCCGGTGACCGCACC
>JBCDIK010000208.1:0-6144 GCA_038749065.1 Pseudomonadota bacterium
GCAACTCGCAGCGGAAGGTCCTCTCGGGCAGCGCCACCGCTCAGGGCATTGCGATCCGCAAGCCGGCAACCGATGCCGGGCAGCAGCCGTGAGGGGGCGTATCCGGGCCGCCAGCGCCGTTGTATGCACCGCCCTGCTCGGAGGCTGCCATAGCGCACAACCGGTACAGAGCCAGGAGCTGCTCAACCATCATGCGTGCGTGTCTGTGAGCGCTGGGGTTGCTGAAGTGGCCTTAAGTGACCTGTCCCGGATCCGCGGATCCCGACTCCTGCAGCTGGGCAATGGCACGGCGGATCAGGACCTGCCGGAGCTGTCGACGGCGACGCGGCTGTTCGTGGTGTCCCGGGGCGAAATGCCCACGCCGGGATATCGTTTCGAGGTGGCCGCCGTGACCCGGGAGGCGGAGGAACTGGTGATCGACCTCACCTGGACCACGCCGCCGGCCGATTCGGTGTTGCCGCAGGTGCTGACGCACCCCTGCGTGGTGCTGGCGCTGCCCGTCAATGGCGCGACCACTGTGGTCGCTCGCAGCGAGGACGCAGAGCTCGGTCGCCTCGCGCTCACAGCGCAGGGCGCGGGCTAGAGCGCGTCGAGCAGGTCGAGCGCCGCCTGGGCACGAAGCGTAACCCCTTCTTTTTGCGCCTGGAGGTCAACATCGTGCTGATCGCCCATGGCACCGGTCAGGTAGCGCTTGTACACCCCCTGCCCGATCGCGGCCAAGCGCCAGTGTGAGAACGCCCGGTAATAGTTGATCTCCGACAGATCACGTCCGCTGCGCTCGCCGTAGCGTTGTGCCATCGCCTCCCGGCTCAGAAAGCCGCCGGCACCGGTCGGGTGTTTCTCGGCATCGTCATCTTCCGGCTGCACCCACCAGTTGAGCAGGTAGCCCAGATCCGCGAGCGGATCGCCAAGCGTGCACAGCTCCCAGTCGAGCACCGCGCGGATGTCGCCGTCTGCAACGAGCATGTTGCCGAGTCGATAGTCTCCATGCACCACGCTCGCGCCGACCTGCTCGGGCATGTAGCGTCCGAGCCGCTCCGACACCGCCTCCATTTCCGGCACCGGGTGCGTTTTCGACGCCTCCCACTGCCGATTCCAGCGCTTGTGCTGCCGCGCAAGATACGCCTCCCGCCGGCCGAGATCGCCCAGGCCGATGGATTCCGGCGCGACCTCGTGGAGAGCGACCAGCACGTCGATGACCCGCTCGGACAGGGCGATCCGCTGCGCTGCGCTCACCGGTGCGGCTGCGGCCGCGTCGTGCAACACCAGTCCCGGCACATACGCCATAAGGTAAAAGGGAGCACCGTTCACTGCCGAATCGGAACAGAGCCCGAGTGCCGGCGCCACGGGCACGTCGGTCTGCGCGACAGCGCTGATAATTCGATGCTCGCGCGCCATATCGTGGGCACTCTCGAGAATCTCTCCAAGCGGTGGCCGGCGCAGCACCCGGTCGACACCACGCGCATCAGAGAAACGGTAGGTCAGGTTCGAATGGCCACCGGCGATGAGCTCGAACTCGAGCGGCGCCAGCGCATCGATCTCGTGCTCGGCCAGCCACTGCTCGATGGCCGGGGCATTGATCCCCGGCACAGTCCCCTGCGTGTTGCCCTCCTGCGCCACCGGTCCTCTCCCCTGCGGAAAGCGGCCACCTTAGCAGCGCGGTACCATGCGCCGCCAACAGGAGCGCCGCACCCCATGCACCGCCACCGCATCGCCATTGATCTGCCTCTGCGATCGCACGTTCGAGCGCACGCGCTTCGGCACGTCCTGGCGGCGGTGGTGCTGCTCGTTGCGACGGCAGCGCAGGCGCGCGAGGAGCCCAGGCGAGGCCTGGCCCTGGCTGCCGGTAACGGCGCACTCGGACAACGGCACGACAGTTTGCGGGTCAGTGGCCAGCAACACTGGGCGCGCACATGGGGCCTTGGCGCGTTCGGCCAGCTGGGCGGTTACTGGGACCTCGGCCTGACCCTGTGGGATGCCAGTGATCTGACCCCGGGCCCCATGGACGACGGCGCCAGCCGCATCGTCGCCCTAGGTCTCGGCCCGGTGCTGCGCTGGGAACTGCCGGCCCTGGCCAAGGGCAGGATCCGCCCCTTTGCGGAGCTGGGGGTCGGCTTCGCGCTGCTCAGTGACAATGAGCTGCGCAGCGGAAAACAGCGCGAACTCCCCCTGGGCAGCCACTGGCAGTTCGAAGATCGCGGCGTGCTGGGCGTACGTCTGGGAGCCCAGGGCCGCCTGGAGATCGCCTACCAGCGCATGCATCACTCCAACCTCAACTTCGCCAGCAGCAATCACGGTGTCGATTCGCATCTGGTGCTGATCGGCTATCGCTGGTGAACGTCGCCCACCCGCGGCTCGCGCTGCTGCTCCTGGCGCTGCTGGGGGGGTGCGCCAGTCAACCCATGCCAGCGCCGACGGCGCCGGCACCGCCCCCTGCCACCGCGCAGGAGGGGGTCTTTACCGACGCCGCGGGGCATAGCAGAACGGTCGCCATCGCGGCGCTGAGCCATACCGGCAACGGCAGCTATCGCTGGCCCGATGGCCGTCGCTACAGCGGTGCCTGGCGACGGGGCCGCCCGCACGGCACTGGCACGCAGCAGTGGCCGGATGGCCGCCGCTATCAGGGGCAATACCGCAATGGCCAGTTCCACGGCACGGGCACCTACACTGCGGCGAGCGGCGCAGTCTACCGCGGTCAGTGGCTGGACGGCGCACGTCACGGGCAGGGACGGCAGGAAGACGCGAAGGGCCGCTACGTGGGCGCGTGGCGGGCCGGGGTGCGCCACGGCGAAGGCCGCTTCGCAGGCAGCGATGGCAGCCGCTACGTCGGCGACTACCTGGATGATCTGCGGCACGGCCGGGGCACGCTGACGCGGCCCGATGGCAGCCGCTATGAGGGGGATTGGCTGGCGGATGAGCCCGCTGGTTTCGGGACCCTGACCTGGCCCGATGGCCGGCGGCGCGAAGGCCAGTGGGTCGAGGGGCGCAGCAGCGGCTACGGCGAGTTCTCGCACCCGGCCGGGCTCCATTACCGCGGGCACTGGCGCGACGATCTGCGTCACGGGTACGGCGAAGAAACGCAGCCGGATGGCAGCCACTACGCAGGCGATTGGCAGCGCGACCAGCGCCACGGCAGCGGACGGCTGACCTTCGCTGACGGCAGGGTGCATGCAGGGGAGTGGCAGCAGGGCCGCATCAGCGGTCGGGGCACGCGCAGCAGCCCGGCGGGCTACTCGCTGACCGGTCTGTGGATCGACGGCCGTCTGCCCAGCGGGCGGTTGCAGCTCGGTTCCGGCAGCCCGTACGAAGGCGCCCTGTTCACGACCGGAGCGAACCGTCTGCACGGCGATCTTGCGGACTGGCTTGCCGCCAGAGCACAAGCCGGGGACGCGACCGCTGCCTTCCTCCTGGCGCTGCGCGGCGGCGACTCCCGGGCCCGGCCCGGCTACCTGCTGCAGGCCGCAAATGCAGACATCGCCGCCGCCCAGGTGGCGCTCGCGCGCAGCCTGCTCGAGGCGGACCCACGCGGCGCGCTGACCTGGCTGGAGCGCGCCGCGGCCGTGCCTGCGCAACCGCAGCCCGCCGCGCACTTTCTGCTCGGCCAGCTCTACCACCTGAACCCGGCCCTGCCCCAGGACGAAGATCAGGCGGAGGACCACTATCGCCGCGCGATCGCGCTCGGCAGCATCAGCGCGCGACGCAACCTGGCGCTGATGCTCGCCACCACCTCGATCAGTTATCTGCGCGATCCGATGGCCGCGATTGCGCTGCTGGCGCCGCTCGCCGACTACTATGATGATGCGCAACTGCTCGAGGCCCTGGCGCTTGTCTATGAGGCGGCAGGCCGCCCGGACAAGGCCCGGGCGGCCCGGGCACGAGCGCGCGACCTTTCGCAGGAGGAGACGCCCTCGTGAGTCCCGCAAACTGGCCCTTCACCGGCGGCGACATGCCGCAGGTGGTTCGTGCCCACGGCAATACGCTCACCCTGGCGGATGGCCGGGAGGTGCTCGATGCCGCCGGCGGCGCCATTGTCAACAACATCGGCTGGGGCCGGGAATCCGTGGCCCGCTGCCTGTACGAGACCACCCGGGACTTAAGCTACGCAGTGCCCCCCTGGATCACACCAGGACGGGCGGCGCTGGTCGAGGCGCTGCAGACGGATTGGCTGGATGCCGACCTGGACCGCATTCACGTCACCGCCGGCGGTAGCGAAGCCGTCGAGGCGGCGATCAAGATTGCGCTGCAGTACCAGGAGGCCATCGGCGAGCAGGGGCGCACGGAAATCATCAGCCGGGAACCGTCCTATCACGGCACCACGCTCGCGACCGCCGCTTACTCGGGGCATCTCGCGCGCAAACGCGGCCTGGCCCGAGCGCTGAAAGAAAACCCGAAAGCGCGCACGCCCTATCCGCTGCGCGCGGGGGCGGGCAGCAACCACCCGAGCGATGTCGGCGCCGATCTTGAGTCCCTGGAACAGGTGCTGAAGGACACGGGCCCGGAGCGGGTGGCCGCCCTGCTGGTTGAGCCCATCACCGGCTCCAGCGGCGGCGCACTGGAGGCCCCGGCAGGCTACTGGCACGCCGTAGCGCGCCTGTGCCGGGAACACGGCATTCTCATCATCTGCGATGAGGTCATGACCGGCTTCGGTCGTACCGGCCGCGATTTCGCCTGTCAGCACTTCGATCTGGCGCCAGACATCCTGGTCGCGGGCAAGGGACTGGCCGGGGGCTATGCCCCCCTTGGCGGCGTCTTCGCCCGCACCGGGATTGGCGACGCGATTCGCGAAGCCGGGTATGCGGTGATGTTCCACACCTTCGGCGCCCACCCAGCCGCCTGCGCCGCCGGCGCCGAGGTCCTGCGGATCTTGCGAGCGGAAGCACTGGTCGAGGCATCCGCAACGCTCGGCGAGCGGCTCAAGGCCGACCTTCAGTCGCGCTTCGCAGAGCATCCACACGTTGCCGAGGTCCGCGGCCGCGGTCTGTTGCTGGCCATCGAAGTGGTCGCTGATCGCGCCGATCTGGGCTGCTACCCGGAGTCAGCACAGATGACGCGCAGGGTCGTTCAGGCGGCGTTCGAGCGGGGTGTCGCGTTCTACTCCGGAGGCACCGGCGCGGTACGCGACATCATCTGTCTGGGCCCGGCCTTTACCAGCACGAGCGCTGAGCTGGAGCGGATGGCGGACGTGCTGGTGGCCGCCGTAGATGCTGCGACCAGTGCGGCCCCGACCTGAAGGAAAGCCGCGTTTGTGGCATGCTCGCAAGGGCCTGTCGTCGTTGGAGTGATCCCATGTCCGCACCGCTTTTCCGCCTGCCCCGCAGGTTCGACTTCCCCCATTGCCTGCAGGTGCTGCGCGCTACGCTCGCGGCACTGATTCTCGCCAGCATGCCGGCCGCAGCCGTCCCCGTAGACAACTTCGTGCTGCTCGACCACACCGGCAAGGCCCAGGAGCTGTACTACGGCGAGCACGAGGCCATCGTCCTCATGGTTCACGGCAATGGCTGCCCGATCGTTCGCAACGCCATCACCGACTTCAAGGCACTGCGCGACGAGTTCGAGCCGAAGGGCGTGCGCTTTGCCATGCTCAACGCCAATCTGCAGGACGATCGTGACACCATCGCCGCGGAGGCCGCGGAGTGGGCCATCGACGTCCCGATTCTGGAGGATCGCACGCAGCTCATCGGCGAGGCGCTGAAGCTGGTGCGGACCGGCGAGGTGCTGATCATCGACCCGGCGCGTCGTGAACTGGTGTATCGCGGCCCCCTGGATGACCGACTCGACTATGAGCGGCAGAAGAAACAGGCGAGCGAACGCTATGCCCGGGACGCGCTGCGGGCGGTGCTCGCTGATCAACCGGTGGCTGTCGCTGAACGCGACGCGGTCGGCTGCCTGATCAACTTCCCGGCGCGCAACGCCGACCATGCATCGATCAGCTATACGGACACGATCGCGCCCCTGCTGCAGGAGAAATGCGCAGTCTGCCATCGTCCTGGTGGCATCGGGCCCTGGGCCATGACCAGCTACAACATGATTCGCGGCTTTGCGCCGATGATTCGCGAAGTGGTGCGGACCAAGCGCATGCCACCCTGGCACGCCGATCCCCACATCGGCCAGTGGGTCGACGACAAGAGCCTGAGCATCGAGGAA
>JBCDIK010000209.1:0-6100 GCA_038749065.1 Pseudomonadota bacterium
CCCGGGCCCCCGGGCTCGCGGCGGGGGGCGGGGTGTACTTGTTCTTGTTGCGCGCCCCCCCCCGGGGCCGCCCCCCGGGGCAGCTTGCCGGCCTTGACCTCGTTGAGCTCGTGGTCGCCGCGGAGCACCAGAGCGACCGGCCCGCTGTCATCGGCACCGGCCACGAGCAGGGTCTTGACGGTCCCGGTTACCGGCACGTCCAGGAAGGCTGCCACCGCGGCGATCGTGCGTTGCCCCGGCGTCGCGACTTCGGTCATCGACGACTGCGCAGCGGGCCGGGGCGGCGGCGTTGCGGCTCGCGCTTTCTCCAGGTTGGCGGCGTAGTTGCCCTCGGTGGCATAGGCGATCACATCCTCACCGGCTGCGGCGAGCGCGTGAAACTCATGGGAGTTAGCGCCGCCGATGGCGCCGGTGTCCGCTTCCACGGCGCGGAACTCGATGCCCATGCGTCGGAAAATACGACTGTAGCAATCGTACATCGCCTGATAGGTGGCATCGAAGGAATCCTGGTCGGCGTGAAAGGAGTAGCCGTCCTTCATCAGGAACTCGCGGGCGCGCATGACCCCAAAGCGCGGCCGGCGCTCATCGCGGAACTTGGTCTGGATCTGGTAGAGATTGCAGGGGAGGTCCCGGTAGCTCTGGATCTCGCTGCGGAAGATGTCCGTCACCACTTCCTCGTGGGTCGGGCCGAGGCAGAAGTCCCGATCATGGCGATCGCGCATGCGCAGCATCTCGGGCCCCATCTTGTCCCAGCGTCCCGACTCCTGCCACAGCTCCGCGGGCTGCACGACGGGCATGAGAATCTCCTGCGCGCCGCTCGTGTTCAGCTCCGCGCGCACGATGGCCTCGATGTTCTGCAGGACCCGCACGCCCAGTGGTAGCCAGCTGTACAGCCCGCTCGCCAGCTGCCGGATGAGCCCCGCCCTCAGCATGAGCTGGTGGCTCGTGACTTCGGCGTCTGCCGGGGTTTCCTTCATGGTGGGAATCAGCAGCGTGCTCTGGCGCATGCGGTGTCTCCTGAGCGTTTACCGGTGAACGGGGCCTGCGCTGCAAAGAAGCGCAGGATATGAGGGCGGAGGTTACCTGCCGGCAAATACCTGTCGGCAAAAACCTGCCGGCAAAAACCTGCCGGCAAAAACCTGCCGGCAAAAAAAAGGGCCGACTGGCAGGGTCTCCCGCCAGCGGCCCTCGTCGGTAATGGGGGTGCTTAGCCCACCATTTCCTTCAGGCGCTTCAGGGCGGTGGCCCGGACGCGGATCGAAGCCGGCTTCGGCCCGATGACGATTTCTTCGCCGGTGGCTGGGTTGCGACCCATCCGCTTCTTGGTGGCCGGGCGCTTGACGGCACGTACCTTGAGCAGGCCAGGCAGAGTGAACTCGCCGGCGCCGCCCTTGCGGATGTGACGCTCGATCAGCGACTCGAGCTCTTCCAGCACGGCGTCAACCTGCTTTTTGGTCAGATCGGTCTCGTCTGCGATGGCGGTCAGGATGGCCGTCTTGGTCATCTTGTTGCGAATCGCAGGCTTACGCTTGGGCGCAGCGGCCTTCTTCTTTGCCGGGCGCTTGGCCGGTGCCTTCTTTTTGGCGACCTTACGCTTCGCTACCTTCTTTTTTGCTGCCATGAACTTAATTCCTTTCAGTTTCGGTTCGATCTGGCGATTGCACGCGTTTTACCCGTTGCCGGAACCGTCCCGGGGCCGCTGGGTGGTGGGCGCGCAGGGCGCGGTCAGCCATTCAACGATGCTCGGGATACTGGATTCGGGTTTTCCCCAGATCACTTTTTGGCATGAGTTTTCGGGCCCGGGAGGCGAAAAATACGGAAAAACCCGCGGTTTTCGCACCGAACTTCCAGCCCGACGAGCAGTCCCCCATTCCAATGGCGCGATTTATAGCAGAGCGGATCGCGCGGCGGCAACCGAATTTGCGCGAAAACACTGTATTTTCATTGGCATTTTGCGATTATGCGCCGCCGCTTGAGCCAGCACCGGGATGATTGAAGGAGGTTCGCGTGCCAATTTACGAGTTTGTCTGCGAGCAGTGTGGGCATGAGTTCGAGAGCTTTCAGCGCTTGAGCGATCCCTTGCCCGAGCAGTGCCCAAGCTGTGCGGGTGGCCCCGTCATCAAGAAAATCTCTGCTGCCGGCTTCCGGCTCAAAGGCGGTGGCTGGTATGAAACGGACTTCAAGAGCGGCGCTAAGAAGAATGTTTCCGGCAGCGACAGCAAGGACGCAGGCGGCAGCGGTGCGAACAGTGGCGGCAAGAGCGACGCCGGTGCGAGCAGTGGCGGCAGCGGTAGTAGCGGTAGTAGCGGCAGCAGCAGCGGGAGCTCCGGCAGCTCTGGCAGCGGCACCGGAACCAGCGCCGGAACCGGCAGCTCTGGCAGCAGCGCCAAAAAAGACTGAGACCGGCGTGCTCCGCCTTTAGAATTACGTCCCATCCCTGACCTGAACGGACTCTTTTCCATGTCCATGCGCAGCCATTACTGCGGTGTCCTCGGCACGGCCCAGATCGACGAAACAGTGCAGCTTTGCGGCTGGGTCCACCGCCGCCGCGATCACGGTGGAGTGATTTTTCTCGACGTGCGCGACCGCACGGGGATCGTCCAGGTGGTCTACGACCCCGATACGCGGGACAGTTTCGCGACCGCCGAGCGGGTGCGTAGCGAGTACGTGCTGCAGATCCGGGGCCGGGTCCGCGCCCGCGAGGCCGGCAAAGTGAACCCGGAGATGGCAACCGGCGAGATCGAGGTGCTCGGTCATGAGCTCACCATTCTCAACGCGGCGCAGACGCCGCCGTTCCAGCTCGATGAGCATTCCGATGCGGGCGAGGACGTGCGTCTGAAGTATCGCTATCTGGATCTGCGCCGGGAGGAGATGCAGGACCGGCTGCGGCAGCGGGCGAAGATCTCAAGCGCGGTACGGCGCAGCCTCGAGGCCCAGGGTTTCTGGGAGGTCGAGACACCGACCCTGACCCGCTCGACGCCGGAAGGTGCGCGCGACTACCTGGTGCCCAGCCGGACCCATCCGGGCGAGTTTTTCGCGCTGCCCCAGTCGCCTCAGGTGTACAAGCAGCTGCTCATGATGTCGGGGATGGACCGCTACTATCAGATCGCCCGGTGCTATCGGGATGAGGACCTGCGGCACGACCGGCAACCCGAGTTTACCCAGATCGACGTCGAGGCCTCCTTTACCAGCGAAGCGGAGGTCATGGGAATCACGGAGCAGATGCTGCGTGAGGTGTTCGACGACGTGCTTGGCGAGACGCTGCCCGAGTTTCCGATCCTGTCCTTTGATGAGGCCATGCGCCGCTTCGGTAGCGACAAGCCGGACCTGCGGAACCCGCTGGAGCTTGCGGACATCGCGGACCTGATGGGCGGTGTCGACTTCAAGGTGTTCAAGGGACCGGCCAACGATCCCGACGGTCGGGTGGTCGCCCTGCGTGCGCCGGGGGGTGCCCGGCTTTCGCGCAAGGTGATCGATGGCTACACGGACTTTGTGGCCCGCTATGGGGCCAAAGGCCTGGCGTACATCAAGGTGAACGACCGCGCTGCGGGCACCGCAGGGCTGCAGTCGCCGATCCTGAAGTTTCTGCCCGACGAAGTCGTTGCCACGGTGCTGGACCGGGTTGGCGCAGTGGACGGTGACCTGGTGTTCTTCGGCGCGGACAAGGCGGGCATCGTGAATGATGCGCTGGGCGCTCTACGCGATGAGCTGGGGCGCGAGCTCGCGCTGATCGAGGATAAGTGGGCCCCCTGTTGGGTGGTGGACTGGCCGATGTTCGAAGCCGGGCGGGACGGCGCGGTGACGGCCATGCATCATCCCTTCACACAACCCAAGGGGACCCCGGACGCGGTGCGCGCCGAGCCCTTGGCAGCGCGGGCGGCCGCCTACGACGTGGTGCTCAACGGCTACGAGATCGGCGGTGGGTCGCTACGGATCCATGATCCGCAGATGCAGGCCGCGGTGTTCGACGCGCTGCAGATGGGACAGGAGGCGAACAGCAAGTTTGGGTTTCTCTTGGATGCTCTGAGCTACGGGTGTCCGCCCCACGGCGGTATCGCCCTGGGCCTGGACCGGCTGGTCATGCTGATGACGGGCACCGCGGCGATCCGCGACGTGATCGCGTTTCCGAAGACCCAGACCGCGGCCTGCCTCATGATGGCGGCGCCGAGCCCCGTGGACGATCATCAGCTACGCGATCTGCATATCAAGGTGCGTTAGGACCGGGCAGGAGGACAGTCATGGCCGGACACAGCAAATGGGCCAACATCAAGCACCGCAAGGCGCGCCAGGACTCCAAGCGGGCCAAGGTCTGGACCAAGGTCATCCGCGAAGTGACCGTCGCGGCCCGGCTCGGCGGCGGTGTGGTGGACGACAATCCGCGGCTGCGACTGGCCGTGGACAAGGCGCTGGGCGCCAACATGCCGCGGGACACCATCGACCGGGCCATCGCCCGAGGGGCCGGTGCGCAGGATGGCGATAATGTCGAGGAGCTGACCTACGAAGGCTACGGCCCTGGCGGCGTCGCGATCCTGGTGGAAGCGATGACCGACAACCGGAACCGGACCGTCGCCGAGGTGCGCCACGCGTTCAGCAAACACGGGGGCAACCTCGGCACCGACGGCTCCGTTGCCTACCTCTTCAACCGGACCGGAGTGATCGTGTTCGCGCCCGGTGCCGACGAGGAAAAGGTCATGGAGGTGGCCCTGGAGGCTGGCGCTGAGGATCTCGAAACCGACGCTGAGGGCGCGATTACCGTGTCGACGCCCTGGGAGCAGTTGAGCGCCGTGGTCGATGCCCTGAAGGCCGCCGGCCTGACCCCGGACAGCGCCGAGGTCGATATGATTCCCAGCATGTCGGCGCCCTGCGATGAGGCCGGCTCGGAGACGATCCTGAAGCTGATCGATGTGCTCGATGATCTCGATGATGTGCAGAACGTGTACAGCAATGCCGAGTTCGCCGACGGCGCGCTGGGCTGACCCGGTACTCGCGTGAGCGCGGCCGCAAAGCGGGTGCTGGGGATCGACCCGGGATCCGTGCGCACCGGCTACGGGCTGATCGAGGTCGGGGGCCGCGGTGCAGCGCGCTACCTGGCCAGTGGCTGTGTCCGGCCTCGCAGCGGTGACTTTCCGGAACGCCTCGCGGAGATCTATCGCGGCGTCCATGCGCTGATCGCAGAGCACCGGCCGCAGGCCTTCGCGATCGAAGAGGTCTTTCTCGCCCGCAACCCGCAATCGGCGCTGAAACTGGGCCAGGCGCGTGGCGTGGCGATTGCTGCGGCTGTGGCCCACGGGCTGCCGGTAGCCGAGTACGCGCCGCGGCGGGTCAAGCTGGCGGTGGTGGGGACCGGCGCGGCAAGCAAGGCGCAAGTGCAACACATGGTCCGCGTTCTGCTTGGGCTGTCGGAGCAGGCAGCGCTTGGCAGCGACAGCGCCGATGCCCTTGCGATCGCTCTGACGCACGTCAATACTGCGGCCCCATGATTGGTCGGCTGAGCGGCAAGTTCATCGAGGCCACCGATACCCAGGTCCTGCTCGACGTTGGCGGGGTTGGCTATGAACTCGATGTCACCACCGGCGTGCTCGGCCTGCTGCCCGCGAGCGGCGCGCCCCTGTCTCTCTATACGCATCTGGTCGTGCGCGAGGATGCGCAGCTTCTGTACGGTTTTGACAGCCGGCATCAACGCGATCTGTTCCGCAGCCTGATCCGCGTGAACGGCGTCGGGCCCAAACTCGCGCTGGCGTTGCTCTCGGCTCTGACCGCGGCCGAACTTGCGCAGGCCGTGAACCGCGGCGACGTCAGCGCGCTGACGCGCATCAGCGGCGTCGGCAAGAAGACCGCGGAGCGTCTGCTGGTCGAACTCAAAGGCAAGGTTGATGCCGGGCTCGAGTCGGTGAGCGCAGCGGCCGCGGTCAGCGGCATCAGCGTGGCACCGCTGGGCCCGGACGCGGCGCGCGCCGGCGCGCTCGACGCGCTCAAGGCCCTTGGCTACCGGCCGGCGGAAGCGGAGCGCATGGTGCAGGAAGCGGCTCTGGTCGCGGCGGAGGAAAGCCCCAAAGGAGTACCCGACACGGCCATGCTGGTGCGCCTGGCGCTGCGCGGC
>JBCDIK010000210.1:0-6079 GCA_038749065.1 Pseudomonadota bacterium
CCGGTGATGAGCGCCCCGGCAAGGCCCTCGGGGGCCAGGGACAGATAGCTTAAGGTGCAGAAGCCCCCGAAGCTCTGGCCGAGCACGGTCCAGGGCCGCTCGGGGCTGAGCTGCGCGCGCAGCAGCTCCGCATCCGCCACGATTGCATCGGCGCGAAAGCAGGCGATGTAGTCGGCCTGAGCCTGGGCCGATGGCAGTCGCGCGAGGGTGGTGGCGTCGACCGGCGTGCTCAGGCCGGTGCCGCGCTGGTCGAGCAGGATGACCCGGTAGCGGGTCAGCGCAACGGCCAGCCAGCCGCTGATCGCGAGCGGTCTGGGCGCCTCGTAGCCCGGGCCGCCCTGCAGATAGACGAGGCAAGGATCGTTGGCGCTGCCCGCACGATCCGCGCGCAGCTCTCGCGCGTAGAGCGTCAGGGTCTCACCAGCTGGCTCGCTGTGCTTGAGCGGCACCGGCAGGCGATGTTCGTAGATGCTAACGCCGTGCAATGGTTCGATCATGATGCCCTCCCGGCGGGTGCATCATAGGCGATGCGGATGCACCGTTAGCGCAGCAGCGCCTTCAGGTCCCCGGTGGCCTGCGCCGCCTCGCGAATCACGCCCAGGCTCTCGCTCGCGGACAGGCGTGCGCCGGTGACCCGTGAGAACGCCGGCGTTTCTGTGAGTCGCGGCATGCCGTGGGCTTCGCGGTCGTGGGTGCTCGCGTGCAGGTGCGCGACGATCAGCAGGTCCGTGTAGCTGGTATCGCCCGCGTGTTCGTGCCCCCAGTTGTGCTGGTGCTCGGCGGCGTCGATGAGTGGCTCGGGCAGGCGCCACTGGCGCAGTGTGGCGACGCTGACCACGGGCCCGATGCCGGCCATGATGTCGTCGAGCAGCCCCGGGTGCGCCAGCAGATCGGGGTGGCGGGCGGCCCGCTCCAGCAGCGGCAACTTGCCGATTTCATGCAGCAGTCCGGCGAGTAGCGCGACGTCCGCATCCAGCCGGCCCCCGAGGCGGGCCAGAGCCGCAGCGAGGGTGCCGATGTCGAGCAGGTGGCGCCAGGTACCCGCCAGCAGTCGTTTGATGGTCGGGTCCTGCGCCTGGAACAGCCCGGCGGTCGCCAGAGCCAGGACCAGGTTCTGGACCTTGTTCACGCCCAGGCGAACCACCGCGGCCTGCAGCGAGTCGCAGTCGGACACGCCGCGAAACAGGGCGCTATTGGCAAGGCGCAGGAGCTTGGCCGAGATGACCGGGTCGACGCTGATGACCCGGGCTAAGTCGCTGAGCTGAAAGTTCTCATCGGCGATCGCCTTGCGGACCTTGAGCGCAACGGCGGGAATCGCGGGCAACGCGAGCTGCTGCGCAGCGATTGCCGCATCGAGCTCCGCGACCAGTGGGTGATCCTGCCAGGTTCCCCCGACGCTGGCGCAGAACAGATCAAAGCGCGCCCGCGAGCGCGCCTTCGGTGCCGCCTCCGCCAGGCGGTGCAACACCGCCTGCTCCACGCAGAGCAGCAGGCTTGGCGCACGTGCGCAGACCGCGTACATCGCTGGCCGCAGCCGGGCGATCGGGTGGGCGGCATCCGGGCTGCCCTCTGTCACCAGGCGCTCGACGCCGTCGTTCGCTGTCAGGGCAACGCTGCCCTGCAGCAGGAAGTGGATGAAGGGCTCCGTGCTGCCGAGGGAGAGTAGAGTCTCTTCCGGCGCCAGCTCGCGGAGCTGGGTGTGCCCTTCCAGCAGCGCGATCTGTGTGCCCGGCCAGTGGCTGAAGGCCGGATGGTTCCCGAGCAGTCGCTGCAGGGTGCCGGCACGGGGCCGGCTGTGATCTCCATAGGCCAGTGCCTGCACGATGCAACTCCGAACAGCGGGACGGTGGGAACGGCTGTCTTGAGTATAGGAAGCGCTGCGCGCCTTGCCCGCTGGGGCCGCTAGGGCTGAGCGCTCGCGATGCAGTCGACCTCGATGGCGGCGCCGAACACCAGTGCCGCGCCGACCGTCGTTCGCGCCGGGCGCGGGGCCGGCAGCACCGACTTGTAGGCGTCGTTCATGGCGCCGAAGTCGCCGATATCAGCCAGGAACACCGTGCATTTGACCAGGTCTTCAAGGCCGCGCCCGCGCGCCGCGAGGCCCGCTTCGATCTGGGCGAAGGCGGCGCGGGTCTGGGCCGCTACGCCGCCCTCGACCAGCTTGCCATCTTTGGTGCCCAGCACGCCTGCCAGGTAGATCGTGTCGCCCAGCTGCACGGAGCGAGAGTAGGGCGCGGCGCCGCCGCTTGGATCATCGTGCGTGCCGATGGGTGCGTCCGCCTGAGCGGCGCAGCCGGCTGCCGTCGATGCGGTGAGCAGGATCAGGGCGAGGATTCTGGGCAGGGGCAGCGGCAATCGGTTCATGGCGAATTCGTTCAGGAGGCGTCGCCGAAGTCTGCCACGGAGGTCGGCGATCGCGGAATACTCTGGTGTCCGGGGTAGACGTGAATCGTTGGATAGCGTGCCGCCAGTGCCTTCAGCGCCGCAAGGCTGCGGGCGCTGCGGGGAATATCGGCTGAGAACCGACCAGGCTCCACGCCGTTTTCCCAGCCCCAGACCGTGTGGCTGGCATCGCCAACGTAGAGATGCAGCCCGTCCACAGCGCGGGCGAGATAGGCCGTTGAGCCGGGGGTATGGCCGGGCACGGATAGCGCGAACAGTTGCCCATCGCCGAAAACGTCCACGGCGCGGAGATCATCACTCTCTGCGCCGAACGCCCACTCCTGGATGTCGCCGCCGCGGGCGAGCAGGCGGTTGTTAGTGCCGCGGGAGAACGCGTGCTCGAACGCACGCGCGGCTGCGTCGCCCGGCCCCGTGTACAGGGGTACCCCCGGTGGCAAGTCACCGATCCCCATGATGTGGTCCAGGTGCAGATGCGTCAGGAACACGCCCGCCACCGGTGTGCCGAGCTCCGTAAGGAGTGCACGCGTGCTCTGGCGCACAGTCAGGGTGGAGAGGTCCATGGCTCTGCGGACCACCCAGCTCAGGTCCTCACTCGGACCGTCGCTGAAGGTCGCCGCCACGCCGCTATCGATGAGGAAGGTGCCGGCGCTCGGGTGACTGATCACGTGCACGGAGATCTCGATGGGCTCCATCGTATCGGTCAGCCCGGCTGCCCGGGCTCGGGGATGCTCGAGGTTGATGAGCCCTGAGCGGGGGACTTGCCAGGTGGCGCTGGGCACGGAGCGCACCTCGAGCTGGCCCGGCCCCGCCGCCAGCGCTGCGTCGAACTCGGCCAAGCTGATCGGCTCGCCCAAAGGCGATGCGCTGGTTGGGTGGTCAGTGAGCGAGCAGGCGCTGTTGGCGAGCAGGGCGGTGAACAGCAGCGTGCGCAGGCGGATGTAGCGGGTCATGAGGGGCTCTCCTGGTGAACCCCTGTAGTCTTGATCGTCAGATTTCGAATAGAAATTGCCAAAATTGGCATGTATAAATACGCAAATGTATGGATCTTCCGAAGCGCTCGACTGGGAAACCGCCCAGACGTTTCTGGCCGTGGCGGAGCACGGCAGCTTCAGTGCGGCCGCGGCCGCATTGGGAGTGCGTCAGCCCACGGTCAGCCGGCGTGTTGCGCAGCTCGAGACGCGCCTTGGGTGCCAGCTTTTCACCCGCAGCCGGCAGGGTGCCGCGCTGACGGAACAGGCGGCGCCGCTGCTCCCCGCCGCCCGGGAGATGGCACGTTGGGCTGCGGAGTTCCAGCGAGCGGGGGCGGGCTATGAGCAGCACCTGCAGGGCGTGGTCCGCATCGCGGCGCCGCCTGGGGTCGCCGTGGACTATCTGCCGCTGCTCGCCGCGCAGGTTCTTGAGCGCTACCCGGGCATTGCGCTCGAGATCCGCTCGGCGGTCGACTATCTGGATCTGGGACGTGGCGAGGCCGACCTCGCGATTCGAACCCAGGTCCCCACGGCCCCGGATCTGCAGGTGCTGCTGACCGCCGCCAGCCCGATCGGTGTCTACGCCGCTCCGGATTATCTGGCGCGGCTGACACCGCCCTGCGACTGGCCCGATCTGGACTGGATCACCTGGTCTGCGGATCGCCGCGGGGTCCCGCCGCGGCCGATGCTGGAACGTGTGGTCCAGGACTTCGCGCCGGTGTTCTGTGCCGACGACTTCCTGGTGCAGCGGGCGGCGGCCCAGGCGGGCCTCGGCGCGATCATTACTGGCGCACCGTTAACCGGGTGGCCGGACCCGACGACCCTGGTGCCGGTGCCCATGCGGGTGGTGTTGCCGCCCGCGACCTTCGTGCTGGTCTGTGCCAAAAGCGCACAGCATGTGCCGCGGATCGCTGCCGTCGCCGGCCTGCTGCAGGAGGCCATAGTCGCGCAGTCATTGCAGGACCCTGGGCCCTGACCGATGATCGGGGCTGATCCGGGGGGAGAACACATGCTGAATCAAACTGACCGACGCAGTCTGTCACTGGGTGCGCTGCTGGCCCCACTGCTGGCCGCCTGCGCAGCCTCCGCCGTCGATCCGGCCCAGCTTGCGCCGGACCCGCCGGACGCGGTGCCCGCTTACAGCAACACCGCTGATCCGGCGGCCGGCGGCTACTCGGAAGTGCGCCCCGCGGTGGACAGCGGCTCGGTGCTGTTCCTCAAGGGCGAAGCGAAACTCTACGCCTTCCGCAATCAGGAGCTGCTGGCTCCAACCCGCCTGGTGCGGGCCTCGGCACAGCCACTGGCACTACAGCTCGCGCTGCAGGACCTGGACGACCTGAGTATCGAGCTCGGCGCCGATACGCGCACGCTCGATGAGTACTTCGAGCAGCAGAACACCGCCGGTCTGGTGGTCGTCAAGGACGGCGCCATCGTCTACGAGCGCTACGCCCTGGGCAACGACCAGGACAGTCGTTGGGTCTCCTTCTCTGTGGCCAAGAGTCTGGTGTCGCTGCTCTATGGCGTTGCCGTGAAGGACGGTCTCATCCGCAGCCTCGATGACCCGGTGACCGACTATCTGCCGGCGCTCAAGAACTCCGCTTACAGCACGGCCACGATTCGCCACCTGCTGCAGATGGCTTCCGGCGTGGCCTGGAACGAGGACTACGCCGATCCGGAGTCGGATGTTGCCAGTGCCAGCTATGAGACGCTCGCGCTCTACGAGCATCTGCGCAACAAGCCCCGCACCGCTCCCGCTGGCGAGCGTTTCAACTACAACACCGCCGAAACCAATCTCGCCGGGACGCTGCTGCGCAGCGCCATTGGTAACAACCTTTCGAGCTACCTGCAGAACCGGATCTGGCAGCCCTTCGGGATGGCAGCGGATGCGTACTGGCTACTGACGGAGCCCGGGGGCGGCGAGTTTGGCGGGTGCTGTATCAACGCTACGCTGCGTGACTACGCGCGCATCGGGCTCTTTGCCCTCGCCGATGGTGTCACCGCCGAGGGTGTGCGCCTGCTGCCGCCAGGCTGGATGGCCGAGTCAACGACGCCGTCACCCGGCTACGACGGCTACGGCTATTTCTGGTGGCTGACGGAGGGCAGCGCCTACCGGGCGTCTGGAATCTTTGGCCAGAGCATCTACATCGATCCCGACCGCAATCTGGTCATCGCGGTACACAGCGCCAATGACGCTGCGGACTCGGAGGCGGACTGGGCCTGGCTGCAAGCCATGCAGGCGGCCTTTGCTGCGCGCCTTGCGGATTAGACGTGTTGCGAGCGTGGCTAGTGGGTCCGCTCGTCGCTGACGATCTGCAGTGCACCGTGCATGGGTAGATAGAGCGCAGTCACGGTCGCGCGCGTCTCCAGCCCCGCATACAGGGCACGGTAGCGCTCGAGCTGCTCGCGATAGCGCTCGCTCTGATCCGCCAGGTAGCGCTCGAGACCGCCCCCTTCGTGCTGCCCGGACTTGTAGTCGATGATCCAGCGGGTACCTTCCGCATCGACAAAGGTGCGGTCCACGACGGCGTTGACCAGCTCGCCATCGATCAGGCCGGCGAGCGGGACCTCGCAGCCCGCCTCAGTGTGGTCGCCGCTCAGCAGCCAGCGTCCCGCATCGTCCTCAAGCGATTGCTTGAACCCCGTCAGCACGCGTGTCTGCAGCGCCTCAAGCTGCTCAGCCTTGATACCCAGACCGCGCAGCAGGACGG
>JBCDIK010000211.1:0-5910 GCA_038749065.1 Pseudomonadota bacterium
GGACAATTTCCTGAAGGTGCAGAACTACTTAAGTGAGCAGCGGACCGAGCGGGTCAGCGCCGAGACGGAAATGCTCGAACGCGTTCGCGCGGAACTCGCCAGTGCCCGGAACGGTCTGGACGAGGCGATCGCCGAGTCCCGCAGCGCCAGCATGAAGCGCATCGAAGAGCGGCTGCGCGATGCCGGTCGCGAGATGCATGAACGGGCCATCGCCGCACAGCAGGCGGCGGAAGCGCAGATCGTGAGCAAGCAAGGCTTTGCGAGTATCCTGCGGCAACTCGCGAGCAGCGTCGAAGGGCCAACGCGCTAAGCACCCCCGGCCGTTTTGGCCACGGCTGCTTCAGCCACGGCTGCTTCAGCCGCCGCTGCTTCAGCCGCCGCTGCTTCAGCCGCGTTTGCTAGAAGGGCTTGGTCGCGCCTAGAAAGGCGACGGCCGCAATGCCTGCCCAGTAGAGATACGCCAGCCCCCGCCCGATGCGAATCGAGCGGGTGAGCGTGGCTTCTGCCGTTGCGCGCTCGGCGGTCCCGGTCTCCGCAGCTTCGAGCACCCGGAACAGTGCCGTCCACTCCCGCATGATGAAGCGCAGCTTGAGCCCGATGACGAGCAGCAGGGCGTAGATCAGGAGCTTCGCGGAAAACCAGCCGTGTACGGCCAGGAAGGGTCCCTGCCCCAGCAGTGAGGCGACGGCCGCAACGATCAGCACCGGAATGAGCGCGAAGCGAATGCGCTCGTCGATGATCGACAGCCGCACGCCGGTGTCCGTCTCCCGCTTCACGAACGCGGTCCAGGTGAGGGTCAGCCAGGCAGCGAACAGCGTCCAGAGTGCAACGAGCGCCCATCCGCCCCAGGGATGAATCCCCCACAGAAAGCCCATGTGCAGTCCCAGCGGCAGCAGCAGGATGATGCCCGTGCGCGCCAGGATGTCGATGCGGTAGGCGGTCTCCATGTGTCGCCGACGCTCGGCCAGGCTGAGGCGTGGATTGGTGACGTGATAGGAAGTCTGGAACACGCCCCACTCGCCGCCGAGCCAGTAGACCATGGCGATGATGTGCAGCCAGCGGATAACGGCCAGTTCGGTGATGCCCATGCTCTGCTTCCCCGGTTGCGATGGCGCTGGTAGGCGCTAATAGGTGTATTGCGGTGCCGGCCCAAACTCCCACAGCAGCGCGGTGGCGGTGAGAACGCCAACGAACGCCACCAGTGCCACGGCGAACAGCGCGCTGGCGTACAGGAATCCACGATCTGTGGGGACCCGCATCATGGGTCCCACGCCCAGATACAGCAGGTAGATGCTGTAACAGGCGACAGCGATGCCGATCATGATGTCAAGCCAGAGTGTCGGCATAAGACCGATCACGCCAGCCACGAAGAACGGCGTCGCGGTAAAGCTGATCAGTGCAACGCCGGTCGCCAGGGAGCCTGGATTGCCGTAGACCTGCGACATCCAGCGCACCATGAAGCCCATGAACAGCACGCCGGCGATCATGGCGCCGTAGAACAGCACGCACAGCGGCAGCGCGCTGCTGGCGGTGAGTCGCATCGTCTCCCCGCCGATCAGCCAACCGGTCTGGGAGACGCCGATGAACCAGCACAGCGGCGGCAGTAGGGCGAGGGGTAGCGTTTGCTGCAGCAATACCTGCGGCAGCGAGTAGTCTTCCTCGGCGATCTGTGGCCAGTAGCGTTGCGGTGCGAACAGCAGGCCGAGCGCCTGGACGAGCGGTTTCATAGCGGTGGGTCCTCCGGGGATTCCAGTGGGGCCAGGCCCTGTCGATCGAGATCTTCGAACTGGTCGTGGTCGACCGCCCAGTTGAAGCAGGCGAGCGCCACGCCGACCAGCACGATGGACAGCGGAATGAGAAGCGCGAGGACTTCCATCAGACGCGTCCGCTCGGCATTGGCTGCAGCAGCCGGGTGGCGTTCAGCAACACCAGCATCGAGCTGCTCGCCATACCGACCGCGGCGAGCCAGGGCGGCATCAGCCCCGCCATCGCGCAGGGAATGGCGATCAGGTTGTAGCCGGCGGCCCAGGCCAGATTCTGTCGCACGACCGTCCGCGTCCGCTGGCTCTGCTCGAACAGCGCCGCAAGGGGGAGCAGCCGCGCACTGAGCAGGGTCGCGTCGGCTCGGGCCCGTACCAGGTCGCTGGTTTCCAGGGTGGCGACGGCAATGTCCGCCGCGGCGAATGCGGGGCCATCGTTGATCCCATCGCCAACGAACATCACCTTGTCATCGGGGCCACGGTGGGACTCGATGTAGCGCAGTTTCTCTTCCGGGCTCAGCGCTGCGGCGTAGGCCAGCTCAAGCGGTGCGGCGAGTTCTCGGCAGGGTTGCTCCGCGTCGCCGCTCAGCAGCGTCATACGCACGCCCTGGCGCTGCAAGCGCTCGAGGGTCTCCGCAAAGTCGGCGCGCGGCGCAGCGCCCAGGCGGAAGCGCGCCAATGCTCTCCCGTCGATGGACAGAAAGATCCCCTGCGCATCGTCCGGGCCCTCGGCCCCTGACGGCTCAACGGCCGCGTTCTGGCTGCAGAAGGCGGCGTGCCCCATGCGGACTTCGCGCCCCGCGTAGTGTCCGCGAATTCCGGCGCCGGTGACGGTCTCAACGGCGGTCAGCTCAAAGGCTGCCCCGTCTGACCGGTCGGCGGTGGTAAAGGCGCTCGCGATCGGGTGCGTGCTGTGGCTTTGCAGCGCCTGCGCCAGCAACCGGCACCGATCGATCGGCCAGTCGCCAAGGGCAACCTGATGGGTGATCTGCAGCCTGGGATGCGTGAGCGTCCCGGTCTTGTCGAAATACAGCTGAGTCATCTCCGGCGCGGCCTCGAGCACTGCACTGTCACCCAGCAGGAGCCCTTTGCGCCGCAGGGTCGCCATGCTCGCAGACAACGCTGCCGGTACCGCCAATGCCAACGCGCAGGGGCAGCTCACGATCAGCACCGCGAGGCCTGCACTGACCGGGTCACGGTCGCCGACCAGAGCCCAGCCGAGGGCCGTGAGACCGGCCAGCCCCAGCACGACGGGCACGAAGACTGCGGCGACCCGGTCCGCCATCCGTGCCAGCGGCGAGCGGGACAACGCCACCTGCTCGGCGAGTCGGGTGATCTGTGATGCGCGGCTATCGGTCGCGCTCGAGTTCGCGATCCCGGTGAGCTGCGCGCCGCGGTTGAAGGTGCCGGCGTAGAGCGTATCGCCGGCGCGGTGGGCAACCCACTGCGATTCGCCGGTGAGCGTGGCCTTGTCGAGCTGCGCTTGCGAAGATGTCAGAGTCAGATCCACCGGCAACGCCGCGCCTTCATCAATGCGCAGTGAGTCTCCCGGTGCCACCTGTGAGATCGGCGCGCTGACCCAACCGGCGCCGTCCCAGCGATGGACCTGTTCTGGTGGCGCTGCGAAGCGCTCATCGTCCGTGCTGATGGTGCGCTTGAGGCTGCTGTCGATGGCGCGCGCGCCAAGCAATAGGAAAGTGAACATTGCAACCCTGTCGAAGTACAGGTGGGGCGCTCCGGTGAACAGGTGTTGGACGCTCACGGTGAAGGCCACAGCAATCGCCAGCGCGATCGGCACGTCCATGTTGATGCCCTGGCGCAGGCTGGCGATGGCGCTGCGATAGAAAGGGACCGCGCAGTAGCCGGCAATCGGCAGGCAGAACGCAAGCAGCGCCCAGCGCAGCATCAGCTCTGCGCCCGCGGACATGCCCCAGAAGTCGCCAAAGTACAGCGCCAGCGTGGCCATCATGACCTGCATCATGCAGATCCCGGCGATGCCCAGACGTTTGAGTGCTGTGCGCCGCTCGGTGCGATGATCCGCCCTGGCCTGACGCGTCAGCCGTGGGTGAAAACCCAGGGCCTCAATAGTCTCGAGCAGTTTGAAATCGCCGTCCGCGAGCGCGTGCTCAACCTGGATCTGTCGGCGCACGGGATTGACGCTGAACCCCTGCACGAACGAAAGCTCGGTGATAGCGGTGCGCACCTTTCGAATGCAGGCCGCGCAGTGCATGTCGTCAATGGCGATCGCGGTACTGCTCATGGCGCTTGCTCGCCGCGCCAGCTGGTTTTCGACAGCGGCGCCAGCGCGCTGTCCGTGGTCTGCGCCGCGGGGATTGGCTGGGGCGCGCGGCTCAAGGAGATGGTCAGCATGCCGAAACCCATCAGGACCGCAGCCAGCGGGACCGCGATCATCAGATAGAAAGCCGGCGGCTTCAGGGGCGCGCCTGAGTTGGCGGTGTCTCTCTTTCTGTCGCTCATGAGCGGGATCCAAAAAAAGTGGTTTCTTCGGTGACGCACTGCGAGGCCGCGGGCCGTAGGACGGACCGCGCGCAGATCTCGATGATCACTGGCTGTGCGACGCCCGCGCTGGCTGCCTGCGTGGGTGCGGTCAGGGTCATTTCGTAGTGGGCAAAGCTGCGCGGCGCGAGCGGTGCGAGGGCATTGGTCGTCAGAGCGATGTGCCCGGGGCTCCGAACCGCGGTGCGCAGCGTCAGTGTGTCGGCGCCCTTGTTTGTGATCTTCAGGGTGAAGTCGTTGCGGGTCGTGCCATCGGCCAGTGTCTGCGCGAGGGCCCCCCGCTCCCGGTTGAGATCGATGCTCAGCGTTGAGCGCGCACCGATGCCGATCAGCAGAGCGATACCCATTGCTGCGGTGGCCAGGGCATAACCCACGCTTCGTGCCCGCAGCCACCGGGTCTGGCCCCCGGTCAGGGCCCGCTCCGTGCTATAGCGGATCAGACCCTGCGCCAGGTCCAGCTTCGCCATGACCTGGTTGCAGGCATCGATGCAGTGCGCACAGCCGATGCACTCGTACTGCAGGCCATCGCGAATGTCGATGCCGGTCGGGCACACCTGTACACATAGGCTGCAGTCCACGCAGTCACCGGGTGCGGCAGTGCCAGCGGTGGGGACCTGCGCCAGCCTGTGCGCGTGTCGGCGCCGTTCCGAGCGCAGGCGGCGGGGCTCGCCGCGGTTCGTGTCGTAGGTCACGACCAGCGAGTCCTTATCGATCATGGCCGACTGAAAGCGCGCATAGGGGCACATGTAGGTGCAGACCTGCTCGCGCAGCCAGCCGGCGTTGATGTAAGTGGCCAACGTGAAAAAGCCAACCCAGAACAGTGCCCAGCCGCCAGCGTTGAGTGTCAGCAGCGCCCAGCTGAGCTCGCGAATGGGCGTGAAGTAGCCGACGAAGGTCAGGCCCGTAAGCAGGCCGACCCCGAGCCAGAGTGTGTGCTTGGCACTACGCCGGGCTGCTTTGTTCCAGCTGAGCGGCGCCTGATCGAGGCGGATCCGCTGGTTGCGCGTGCCTTCGCAGCGCTGCTCGATCCACATGAAAATCGCTGTCCACACGGTCTGCGGGCAGGTGTAGCCGCACCAGAGCCGACCGACGATCGTAGTGACGGTAAACAGCGCGAAGGCGCTGATGATGAGCATCCAGCCCAGCAGCCACAAATCTTCCGGCCAGAAGGTCAGCCCGAAGATATGGAATTGCCGGGCAGGCAGATCGAACAGGACGGCCTGGCGCCCCTGCCACTGCAGCCAAGGCAGCAGAAAATAGCCGGTCAGCAGCGGCCAGCCGGTAAAGAAGCGCAGCCGCTGATAGAAGCCGCCCACGAAGCGGGTAAAGATCTTCTCGCGCCGCTGGTAGAGGTCCACCTCGGCGAAACCATCGACGTTGCCGATTTCATCGGTCGCAAGCTCGACGGTCGGGATCCGCTCCGGTGGCCTCGGGCTGGCGAGCACACGCATCTCAGCGCTTGCTCAGCCCGGCGACATAGGCGGCGAGTATCCGGATCTGGTCCGCACTCAGAAGATCGGCGTGCGCCGGCATCGCGCCGTTGCGGCCGTGGCGAAGGGTGAACCCGATCTGCCCCAGGTCGCCGCCGTAGAGCCAGATGTCGTTGGTCAGGTCGGGCGCGCCCAGAGCTGCA
>JBCDIK010000212.1:0-5904 GCA_038749065.1 Pseudomonadota bacterium
CTGTCGACCGTTGCCGATCGGGGATTCGGCACTATTCGTCCACCCCAAGATGGGCGATACGCCTAAATTCCGAGTCGCTCCGCATGCCAGCGCAGATGCACTTCGATCTCGCTGGCGATAAAGAAGTAGCTGTGGTCGTAGCCGTTGCACAACCGATAGTCGAGGGGCTGCCCTGCGACACCAGCAGTGCGGATACCCGAGCACCGTCCTCGATCAGCGCGCAACTGTCATAGGCCCGCCAACTTGCGCGATCCTCTCCCAGGTATGCCCCGAGCGCCTTGTGGCCCCAGGGACACTGCAGCGGTGCACAGATCGGTGCGAAGGCCGACACGCTCGCGTAGCGCTCGGGCGTACGAAGTGCCAGCGTCAGCGCACCGTGCCCGCCCATGGAGTGGCCGCTGATCGCCAGCCGGGCCAGATCTACCGGCAGCCGGTCCGCAAGCAGCGCCGGCAGTTCCTGCTCGAGGTAGCTGCGCATGCGGTAGTGCTGGCTCCAGGGTGCCTGCGTCGCGTCAACGTAGAAGCCCGCGCCCAGGCCAAAGTCCCAGGCACCATCGGGATCGTCCGGGACCTCGTCTCCGCGCGGCGACGTATCCGGCATGACCAGGGTCAACCCCAGGGCCGACGCCAGGCGCTGAGCTCCCGCTTTCTGCGTGAAATTGTCTTCGTTGCAGGTCAGTCCGGAGAGCCACAGCAGCGTCGGTCGCGGGCCAGCTGCGGCCGCCGGCGGCTCATAGACCGCGAAGCGCATGCGGCAGCCGAGGTCAGTGCTGTCATGAGCGAAGGTCCGCTGCCAACCGTCGAACAGTCGCGCTTCGCTACAGACTTCCAGCGCCGCCGCAGATTCAGTCATCGCCCGCCGCCCGTCATCTTGGTCTGCTCACGCTCGGCTTGCTGGGCGATGCCGGCCCGATAGAGCTGGAAGAGACGTCCGTCCGCTTCAAACTCAGGCAGTGTCGCCGCGTTGGCTGCCGCGCACCAGTGCTCGAAGGGCGCTTGCCATTGCTCATCCAGTGCCAGCAGATCCGTGGCGCGCAGGGCATCCAGATCCGCAAGCGCGTCCTCGAGACGCGGGACCACCGCAGCCAGCGATCGCAGCGCGCTGTCAGCGTCGTCCGGACTATGCCGGTGCGCGTAGCCGGTCGCGGCCAGCATCATCGCCAGCGCCTCCGCCGCCATGAAACTGCGACGGCGCTGCGGATCGTCGAGACGCGCGGCCGGCGCTTCATCAAAGCGCGCCTGTCCCTGGCTCAACGCCGCCAGGAACTTTGGATCAGCGCGGCGTTCAAGCTGCACCCCCTTGAAATCGACGGGCACTCGAAAGAGCTCCGTACGCGCGTGGTTGCGCGCCGAGACAATGAGTTCCTGCACATGATCCACCTGCGCCACCCAGGTCTTGCAGCCGGACAGGGACCACTCCGCATCGTCCGCCGTCGCGACGACGGCATCTTCCGGGACATTGCGATCCTCAGACACGGCAAACGCCAGCCAGCCGGCGCACTCGATTTCCGGGAAGCGCGCGCGAATGGCCGCCTGATAGCCGGCCACGAACACCCAGGCAGGGCGATCCGCCAGGCGCCCACCCTCGTAGGCCGCCGTTGCCGGTGACGCGTCGGCCAGGCCCGCTTCACGCCAGGCGGCGAGAAAAGCGGCCTCATCTAAGAGTTCGGGTGCGCCGTCATCACTCACGGCATCGTTGCCGTCAATACTGCACCACCGAGCGGATGCTCTCGCCGCGATGCATAAGCTCGAAGGCGTCGTTGATCTGCTCCAGCGGCATCGTGTGCGTGATGAGCGGATCGATCTCGATCCTGCCGTCCATGTACCAGTCCACAATGCGGGGCACATCGGTGCGGCCGCGAGCACCACCAAACGCCGTGCCACGCCAGACCCGCCCGGTGACCAGCTGGAAGGGCCGGGTCGAGATCTCCTTTCCGGCGCCGGCCACACCAATAATCATGGACTCGCCCCACCCTTTGTGCGCGCATTCAAGCGCCTGACGCATGGTGTCGACGTTGCCGATGCACTCAAAGCTGTAATCCGCACCGCCACCGGTCAGGTCAACGAGCGCCGCCACCACATCGTCCACATCGCGCGGATTCAGGAAGTCGGTCATGCCGAACTGGCGGGCCAGGGGCACTTTGCCCTCATTCAGATCGACGCCGACAATCTGCGCCGCGCCGACCATGCGTGCGCCCTGAATGACGTTCAGGCCGATCCCGCCGAGGCCAAAGACCACGACGCGACTACCCGGCTCAACCTTGGCATCAAAAGCCACAGCGCCAACGCCGGTGGTCACTCCACAGCCGATGTAGCAGATCTTGTCGAAAGGCGCGTCCTGCCGCACCTTCGCGACCGCGATCTCCGGCAATACCGTGTGATTGGCGAAGGTCGATGCCCCCATGTAGTGAAGCAGCGGCTCACCCCCAAGGCTGAACCGACTGGTCCCGTCGGGCATGACGCCGCGGCCCTGGGTTTCCCGGATGGCCTGGCACAGATTGGTCTTGGGGTGCAGGCAGTACTCGCACTCCCGGCATTCCGGGGTATACAGAGGGATCACGTGATCTCCAGGGACCACGCTGGTCACACCGGCGCCCACCTCAAGGACCACGCCAGCGCCCTCATGCCCCAGGATGGCCGGAAAAGCGCCTTCCGGGTCGTCACCCGAGAGGGTGAACGCATCGGTGTGACAGACCCCGGTCGCCTTGATCTCGACCAGCACTTCGCCGGCTCGCGGACCCTCCAGATCGACCTCATGAATCTCCAGCGGCGCGCCCGCCGCGACAGCGACTGCAGCTCGGGTTTTCATCCCCTGCTCTCCTCTCGTTTCCCGGTGCGCAATGTCTCACTATCGCGTGACTTGCGCAAAGCGCCTGCGGCGTAAGGCGTGCGGGGTGCGGCGTGCGGCGGGAAAAACCTGCGGCGTGCAGGAGCAGCCGCCCCCTGGTATCCGGTGGCCCGACAAGGGGTACACTAGCGGACCTTGTCCAGGACCGAGCGAGAACGCCTATGATCAGCCAGGGCCCCATTGAAGACCGGCTCGCCATCCGCGAGCTGGTGGAATCCTATAACGATGCCGTCATGCGCTTCGACGGTGATGCCTGGAAGGACAACTGGACCGACGATGCGACCTGGAACCTGCCCGGCGCCGGCGACATCCAGGGCAAAGAGAACTTCTTCCCGGCCTGGCAGCAGGCGATGGCCGCGTTCAGCTTCGTCGGGTTCTTCGCCTCCGCGGGCCCGATTATTGTCGACGGGGAAACCGCAACGGGCACCTGGTACCAGCAGGAGTTCCTGCACGGCAAGGATGGCAGCCAGCGTTCGATCACCGGGCGTTATGAGGATCAGTACATCAAACGGGATGGCCGCTGGTACTTCCAACGCCGTGACTACAGCATTTTGCAGGCCAGCGAAAGCTAAGGGGCCACCAGCCACAGGCTAACAACAGGCAACGAACAGACTCACAGACAGCGAGGGGAGCAAGGATGAGCGGAAGACTACAGGGCAAGGTGGCGGTCATCACCGGCGCCGCGAGCGGCTTTGGCGCGGCAACGGCACGGCGCTTCGTCGCTGAGGGCGCGCAAGTGGTCCTCGGCGACATCCAGGAAGGGCCGCTGAACGAGATTACCAGCAGCCTCGGCGATGCGGCCGTCGGCCAGCTGTGTAACGTGACCCGCGAGGACGAGGTCGCTGCGCTTGTCGACCGCGCCGTCTCCCAGTTCGGCCAGCTCGACATTATGTTCAACAATGCCGGCATCGTCGGTGCCGTCGGCCCGATCGACACGACGCCGAGCGAGGAGTGGCAGGCCAGCCTGGACGTGCTGCTGAACGGCGTCTACTACGGCATGAAACACGCTGCTCGGGTGATGAAGCCACGCCAAAGCGGCGCCATCGTCAGCATGTCCAGCACCGCCGGCATACTCGGCGGCCTCGGCCCACACGCTTACTGCGCTGCCAAGCACGCGGTCGTTGGCCTCACCAAGAACGTTGGCGCTGAGCTGTGCCGCTTCGGGATTCGCGTCAACGCCATCGCGCCCGCGGGCATGGCCACGGCGATGGTCGCCAACGTCATGACCGGCGACCCGAATGCGCTCGACGCCACGACCAACGCACTGGCGGCCGCCTCGCCCCTGCTCAATCGCGCCGGGGTCGCAGAGGACGTCGCCAACGCCGCGCTGTGGTTGGCAAGTGATGAGTCCGGTTACACCAACGGCCACACGCTGACCACCGACGCCGGAGCCACCACAGGCGCGACCGCGAACCTGCCGGCCTTCGCCGACTACCAGCCGATGATCCGGGAGGCCGGCAAGAGCGGACTGTAGTCGTCGGCACACAATGACTTCCTGGAGGGGGAACCATGACGCAACCATCCACGCAGAACGCTGACCGCAATCGGCGCATCCTGATCAGCGAGCTGCCCAAAGGGAAACGGGGGCCAGAGCACGTCGCCATGGACGAAGTACCAATCCTCGAGCCGGAGGACGGCCAGGTGCTGGTGCGCACGATCCTGCTGTCCCAGGACGCGGCCAATCGCGCCTGGATGCAGGGCGCGACCTACCGCAGCGCCATCGAAGCGGGCGACGTGATGGCCAGCGGCGGAATCGGTCAGGTGGTGCGCTCACGCAGCGAGCGGTTCAAAGAAGGAGACCTGGTCTGGGGCGATCTGGGCTGGCAGGACTACGCCAGCCTCTCGGCGAAAGCCGTGGCCGCGGTCCCGGCCGCTCTGGCGCAGCTCAGCCACGGCATCTCCCTGCTGGGCGTTGCCGGCAAGACCGCCTACCACGGGCTGCTGAACGTCCCAGGGATTCATGCCGGAGAAACTCTGCTGGTCTCGGCGGCCGCGGGCTCCGTCGGCTCACTGGTAGGCCAGATCGGTCGGATCAAGGGCGCGCGGGTGATCGGCGTCGCCGGCGGCCCGGAAAAGTGCGCCTGGGTCACCGACACGCTCGGGTTTGATGCCTGCATCGACTACAAGAGCGAGCAGACCAGTCTGCGCGACGCATTGACTGCAGCGGCGCCCAAAGGGATCGATGTGTACTTTGACAACACCGGTGGCGAGATCCTGCAGACCGCGCTGTTCGCCATGCGCATGAAGGGCCGGATCTCCTGCTGTGGGGCCGTCTCCATGTACGACGGCAAGCCACAGCCCGGCCCCTTCGGTGTGCCGGGACTGATCGTCACCAAGCGCCTCAAGGTCGAAGGCTTCATCGTCTCGGACTTCGCGCACCTCGACGCCGATGCCGAGCACGACCTCGCGAGCTGGGCGGCCCAGGGCCAGCTGCAGGTGGTCGAGGACATCGTCGACGGGCTCGACCAGGCCCCGGCTGGACTCATCGGCCTGCTGGCCGGCGAAAACCGGGGTAAGCGCATGGTGCGCGTCGCGCCGGATCCGGTCTGATGCGCGCCCTGCGGTTGTGTCTGGGCGCGCTGTTGGCAGCGGTGTCCAGCGCTTCGGCACTCGCAGCTGACGAGCCCACTACCTCGCCCATACCGCGCACCGTGTATTGGGGCGATACGCACCTGCACACGCGCAACAGCGCCGATGCCTACTCGCTCGGCAATCAGAACCTGACCCCGGCCGATGCCTATCGCTTTGCCCGCGGGGAAACCGTACTCGATCATCAGGGGCAACCGGTTGCGCTGCGACGGCCACTGGATTTCCTGATCGTCTCCGATCACGCGGAGTACCTGGCCGGCTACTACGGCTTCACCGTGGGGGATCCGCGCGTCAGGAACAGCGCGATTGGTGCCCGCTGGGCAGACGATGTCGCCTCGGGCAATGCCGCGGCGATGATGGGCAGCTTCGTGGGCAGCATCGACGATCCAGAGAACAACCCCGCATTCCCAGAACCTATCCGCCGCAGCATCTGGCGCCAGGTGGTGCAGACTGCCGACGAGTACAAC
>JBCDIK010000213.1:0-5799 GCA_038749065.1 Pseudomonadota bacterium
GCGGCGGCAGCCTCGGCAGCGGTTATCAGCTCGCCAGCGCTGGCGAAGGGAGCTGTGGTGAGGGCAAGTGTGGTGAAGGCAAGTGCGGCGAGGCCAAGGGTGACGAAGCCAGCGCTGGCGAAGGCAGCTGTGGCGAAGGCAAATGTGGCGAAGGCAAATGCGGTGAGGCCAAAGGCGGTGAAGCCAGCGCCGGCGAAGGCAGCTGTGGCGAAGGCAAGTGTGGCGAGGGCAAGTGTGGCGGCTAGATGCTGAACCTGGCCATCGCGGTCGAGAGATGGGGCCCTGCGGCCCCATTTTTTTCGGTCGTTATCCCAGTCGTTGCTGTGCCTGTGACAGCGTAAGGTCGAGGGCGTAGCCGTGACTGCCGTCGCGTTCGACAGCGTCCCCAACGGCGCCGGGCTGGGTCTGCGCCGCGCGCTGCTCGAACCCCTGCTCGCGCTGCGGGAAGACGCGGTGGACTTTTTGGAAGTTGCGCCAGAGAACTGGATCGGTGTGGGCGGCGTGTACGGTCGGCAGTTTGCGGCACTCGCCGAGCGAATGCCGCTGGTTGCGCACGGCCTGTCGCTGTCCATCGGTGCACCGGCGCCGCTGGATCATGGATTTCTGAAGGAGCTGCGCGAGTTTCTTGATCGGTTCCGTATCTCCACCTTCACGGAACATTTGAGCTACTGCAGCGACGACAAAGGACACCTTTATGACCTGATGCCCATGCCATTTACCGAAGAGGCTGTGCGCTACGTAGCCGGGCGTATTCGCGAGGTCCAGGACGTACTCGGTCGCCGTATCGGCATGGAGCACATTTCCTATTACGCGGCGCCCGGGCAGGTGCTCGATGAGGTGACCTTCCTCAACGCGGTCCTGGCGGAAGCTGATTGCGCGCTGCTGTTGGACGTGAACAACATCTACGTGAACAGCATTAACTTCGGCTACGACGCGCTGGACTTTCTCGAGCGCATCGACGCGCAGCGCACGGTGTACGTGCACGTGGCCGGACACTATCGGGAGGCAGAGGATCTGCGGATCGATACACACGGTACGGCGGTCAGCGATCCTGTCTGGGACCTGCTGGATCAAGCTTACGAGCGTTACGGGGTGCAGCCGACACTCCTCGAGCGAGATTTCAATTTCCCGCCCCTGCCGGAGCTACTGGCAGAGGTCGACGTGATTCGTCAGCGGCAGCAGCGCCATGGCTGATACCCGCCCGGGGAACAACCTCCCATCGTTCCGGTCAACGCAGCTGGCCTTCGCGGCCCACATCCGCAATCCCGAGGTGCACGAGCGACCGGCCGATGTTGAACCGCGGCGGATGCAGATTTATCTGGATCTGTTCTACAACAACATCGAACGCTTTCTGGCCGAGACCTTTCCGGTGGCGAAACGCGTGCTCGGCGAGCGGCTCTGGCATGTACTGGCGCGGCGCTTCGTACACGAGCACCCCAGTGAATCCCCTTACTTTCTGGACATCAGCCAGGAATTTCTGGCGTTTCTGGCGGATCGCCAACCCGAGCAGGCGCCCGATTACCTGCTCGAGCTGTGCCACTACGAATGGGTCGAACTGTCGCTGAAGGTGGATGAGCGGGAATTGCCGGAGGCGGGTGTCGACCCTGCGGGCGATCTGGCGGCGTTCCCCGTAGTGCTCAACCCGCTATTGTGGTCGCTGCAGTATCGCTATCCGGTGCCCCACATTCGCCCGGGCGCGGTGCCCACCGCGGCGCCGCCAGCGCCGACACTGGTGCTCGTCTACCGTGATCGCAGCGATCGCGTCCGTTTTCGCGAGCTGAGTACCGCAGCCTTCGCGCTCGTGCAGCAGCTCGCGCAGGAACCGCCGGTGGCCGGCGCAGTGCTCCTCACGCAGCTGTGGGCGCAGCGTCGCGCAGAGGCGGGGCCTGCGGATGACCGGGAGACCTTTGAAGCGGCGGGGCTGGACCTGCTGGAAACGTTGCGCGAGGCGGAGGTGGTCCTGGGCACCGCTCTGCCGACCATTGCAGCCGTGGATCCGGTCTGACCCCGTGGTTGCTCGCAGCGTTCGTTATTGTCATGGGCGAGGCATCGGAGTAAGTTGCGCCACGTCGCGCGTCCGAAGACAGGTCGGATTCGATGAGCCTGGTGGTAGTCGTCAGCAGTGACCGTGTTCCTGAGGCGCTTTCAACATGTTTCCAATCGCTCGGTTACGAGCTGGTCGTCGCTGCGAGCGCACGACTGGCGGTGGACCTGTGCCAGCAGCGCCAGGCGGAGCTGGTCATCGTCAGCGATCGGGAGCTTGCGGAAAGCGTGGCCGCGCAGGAGCGCCGGGTCCCCGTCGTGATGTGCAATATCGACACACCGCCCCTGGCGCGCGATCAGCTGCTATCCCTGTGGCGCGCGGGCGTCGCAGATCTGTGGCAGTGGCCGGAGGATGCGGACGAGGTGGCAGCGCGCACGAGCCTGCTGCGGCACCGGCGGGAGGCGGTCGCTCTCGAAGCGGAGCAGGTGCTGGCGCAGCATCTGGCGGACCTGGAGCGCGATCAGCGCGCCGGTCGCTTTGTGCAGATGGGCATGTTGCCGCCCAACCCCATGGCGATCGGCCGCTACCGATTCGAACACCGGATCGATCCGTCGCTGATCTTGAGTGGCGATTTTGTCGATTATTTCAGCCTGACGGACCGCCACTACCTGCTCTACGTTGCGGATGTCTCAGGTCACGGGGCGTCGTCGGCCTTCGTCACAGTCCTGCTCAAGAACTTTTCCCGGCGGCTGCGGCGGGAGTATCGTCGCAGCATGTTGCAACACCCTGGCGAAATCCTCAGCTGGCTGAATGCAGAGCTGCTGGAACAACGGATCGACAAGCATGTCGCTGTGTTCCTGGCGGTGGGCGACCTCCAAGAGGACACCCTGCGCTACGTAAACGGCGGACACTTTCCGCCGGCGGTGCATGTGAGCGGGCAGGGCGGCACGGCCCTCGATCTGCCCGGCAAGCCGATCGGCCTGTTTCCCGAGGTCAGCTACGACAGCGGTTGTATTGACTTCGGCCCCGGCGACCGCCTGACCATCTGTTCTGATGGGATCCTCGAAGTCCTGCCAGGTGCGGACCTGGCGGCGCAGGAAGCGCGCCTGCGCGAACTCGCGATCACTCATGACAGCGTGGATGCGCTGTGGGTCGCGGCGGACATCGACGGGCAGACGGTGCCCGACGACGTCACCTGTCTCATGGTTTCCCGGGAGCACTGAGATGGGGCAGATCCTCGCCGGCGCGCATCAGGGCGTTTATCTGCTGCGGTTCGAAGGGGATGTGCGCCTGACGCTCTGCGCCGCGGTGGATCAGTTCCTGGACCAGATGCTCAGGGACCCTGAGTTCCGCTCTGTCGCCGTCGATCTGACCCGTGCGTCCGGCGTCGACAGCACCTCCCTCGGACTCATGGCCAAGCTGTCGCTGCGGGCGCAGGAACGGTTCTCTTTCAAGCCCACGCTCATCTGCCGGGAGCCGGACATGTTGCGGCTGCTGCGCTCGATGGGGTTCGACGATGTGTTCGAGATTGTCCCGGAGCCGCCGCGGTCCGCTGCGGAGCTGGGGCCTCTGCCGCGCGTCGATGTGCCGGAGGAGGAACTTCGCGCCGCCGTCCTCGAGGCCCACCAGATCCTCATGGGCCTGAATGAGGACAACCGGGTCGCCTTTCGCGACCTGGTGGCCGCTCTCGAAGCGGACTGCGCGCCCGCCGAGCCCCCTGCGAGCTCTCAGGCGGGGCATCGCTCCTAGCTAGCTCCTAGCGAGCTTTTAGCTCCGCTGCCGGGCCTGGAGCTTGGCCTCGATGAAGCGGCTGTGGCTTAAGTAGAGCAGATCGGCGATCGCGCGGATGCGATGTTCTTCGAAGGCATCGATCCCGTCTTCCGCCAGAGCGACCTGCCACATGGCCACAACCAGCTCGAAGCGCTCCGGTTCTTCCCAGTGCTCCGTGAGCGTGCGCGTCAGGGACTGCACACCCACCCGGTCCTCATAGCCGGCTTGGGCCTCGGTGATGATGGTCTGGAGCTCGGCCTCCGGCAGGTCGAAGCGCCCGCGCAGCGCCCGCTCGATCTGGGCCAGCTCCGCCGGCGCCACCGTGCGATCCGCGAATGCCACCTCAAAGAGCAGGGCGGTCGCGGCCAGCGCCAGGGCGCTCCCGGGCTCCGGCGCGTCCTCTGCATCCGGCCGCAGCTGCTCCGCCAGCTTCTGCAGAAACGCTTTCATGCGGCCCGGCGGCCCTGCGCAATGGCGCTGCAAGCCTCGTCCAGGACTTCGATGTGACCGGTCTTCAAGCGGGCACTGTCGCTGAGCAGGCGTCGGTAGCGGCGCGCACCGGGCACAGCGTGAAACAGCCCCAGCAGCGGACGCGTGAGATCCGCGAGCCGGATGTCCTGTGCCAGCTCCTGGATCGCGTAGCTGCGGTACTCCTGCAGGACCGCCAGCAGCTCATCCTGGGTCAGCCGGACGGTGGCCCCGGTTGCGGCTGCGCCACCGGGGCCGGGCAGCGTGGTCTCCGACGCATCGACCGTCGCCAGGTCGTGCTCGATGGCTGCCAGCAGCGCGGGGTGCTGGAAGGCCGCGCGCCCGATCATGACGCCATCGACCTGTGCCAGGTGCGCTCGGGTGGCGGCGACGGAGTCGATGCCACCGTTGATGATGATCGGCAGCGTCGGGAATTGCGCCTTCATGCGGTACACGCGTTCGTACTGTAGCGGCGGGATGTGCCGGTTCTGTGCCGGGCTGAGCCCTTTCAGGATGGCTTTGCGCGCATGCAGATACAGGCGCGGCAGACCAACCGCAAGCAACGCCTCGATGAACGCGGACAGCCACTCATCATTGTCGAGCTCATCGACGCCCAGCCGGCACTTCACGGTCACCGGCAGCGGGGTGGCAGCCATCATGGCCGCAATGCAGTCAGCGACGAGCGCCGGCTCGCGCATCAGGCAGGCACCAAAGCGCCCGCGCTGGACCCGGTCCGAGGGGCAGCCCACGTTCAGGTTGAGCTCCTGGAAGCCCGCCGCTGCGCCCAGCTGCGCCGCTCGGGCCAGATCTGCCGGATCGCTGCCGCCCAGCTGCAGCGCGACGGGGTGCTCGTGGGCCCCATGGCGCAGCAGATGCTCCGGATCGCCATGGAGCAGGGCGTTGGCCGTCACCATCTCTGTAAAAAGGAGCGCGCGCGGGCTCAGGAGCCGGTGCAGGGTCCGGCAGTGACGATCCGTCCAAGCCATCATCGGCGCGACGCAGAGGGTCGCATCGGGCAGGAGGCCAGTTTTCATGCGGCTTTTTCGTTTCTGATCAAGGGCATAGCCTCAGTTGAGTGCATGAGCTTGATCGACAGTGTATGTCGGTGCAGACTCGTGCACGTGTCGAAAGTACCCCAAATTGGGGTACCAGACAACGATTTGGGGTACCGATTTGTCCTATCAGATCGAGAATCGCCAGGGAAAGCGGGGAATGTCATACCGCGCCCGGGTGACCATCAAGCGGAACGGCCGGATTCTATACCGGGAGGGCAAGACGTTCTCTCGAAGGCGCGACGCCGTGACCTGGGGCGCGAAACGGGACAAAGAGCTGGTGGCGGCGGTGGACGCCGGAGACTTGGAGCTCAAGGAGGCTACGGGCGAGGCTGAGCGCAACCGCACCATGCCGCTTCGCGCTGTGATCGATCACTACCGGGCTGAGTACTCCGCGAGCTTCGGACGGACAGTGGGCAAGGACCTGGCGCTCCTGGCACGCTCCCAGCTTGCCAGCCTGCCAATCAGCGAGATCACCAGCCAGGACATTGTGTCCCACGTGAAACGTCGCCGGGATGGTTACAC
>JBCDIK010000214.1:0-5739 GCA_038749065.1 Pseudomonadota bacterium
AGCGCATCACTTTGGAGCTGGGCGGCAACGATGCCGGAGTCGTGCTGGACGACGTTGATCCCAAGCAGGTCGCGCCCCAGCTGTTCGAAAGCGCGTTCCAGAACAGCGGCCAGGTCTGCATCGCCATGAAGCGCCTGTACGTTCACGAGAAGATCTACGATGAAGTGGTCGATGAGCTGGCAACGCTCGCGAAGGACGCCGTCGTCGGCGATGGGTTGCAGCAGGGGACCAAGCTGGGCCCGCTGCAGAACCGGATGCAGTTCGAGCGTGTTTGCGAGCTCCTTGAAGCCGCGGCGCAGGACGGCACCATCGTGGCCGGCGGCGAAGTGCCGGACCAGCCCGGCTACTTCATCCGACCAACGATCGTGAAGGACGTGGCCGAAGGCAGCCGCATTGTGGATGAAGAGCAGTTCGGACCGGTGCTGCCGGTGATCAAGTTCAGCGACGATGCGGACGCGGTCGCGCGAGCCAATGCCACCAACTACGGGCTCGGCGGATCCATCTGGTCAGCGGATACAGAGCGGGCCTACGCGCTCGCGAACGAGATGGATGCGGGCACCGTGTGGATCAACAAGCACGCTGAGCTCGACCCGACGATTCCCTTCGGCGGTGCCAAGCAGTCGGGTATCGGCACGGAGCTGGGCGAGGATGGCCTCAAAGAGTTCACCCAGCTCAAGGTGATCAATATGGCGAAGAGCGCGGCCTAACCGCCGGCTGCGGCCAGCCCGGAGTCTGCGGGCTGGTCTGCCGCACGGTCGCCCAGGGCTTCGACCCGGGCGACAAACGCCTCAATCTCGTCCAAAGCTGCGACCGCTTCGGGCAGCTCCGGCGCGAAGATGTGCCAGACATGGACCATATGGTCCCAGGTCTGCAAGACGGCGTCGGTTCCGGCGGCCTGAGCCTTCGCCACGTAGCGGGCGCCGTCGTCGAGCAGCATTTCGACCTCGCTCGCATGAATCAGGATCGGAGGCAGCTCCGCCAGCGAGCCACGCAGCGGCGAGATGCGCGGATCGTTCGGCTTGACCCGATTGCTCAGCCAGGTCATCAGGAGGGCAATGGGCCGCGGTACCTTGAGCAGGGGCTTCAGCAGCGGTCCGAGCATGACATCGCGGTCCGCATTGGCCACGAAGCTGGGGGCGTTGAAGGTGCTGTCCGTCGTCGGTGAGAGGGCGATGGCGGCAGTGGCCGGGTGCAGGCCCACGTCGCGAGCCCAGGCGATGATGGCGAGGGTAAGGCTGCCACCGGCACTGTCACCGGCGACGAAGAGCGCCGTCGGCGGCGCGCTGTGCCCATCGGGCCCGTTCTCGAGAATGAAGCGGTAACCCTGCTGGCAATCGGCGATCCCCTCAAGGCGGCGATGCTCCGGCATGAGTCGGTAGTTGACTGCGAGTACGCTGACCTTCAGGCGGCGTGCCAGCTCGGTGGTGATGCGCCGGTGGCTCACGGCGCTGCCCACCGTAAACGCGCCGCCGTGCAGGTACAGGAGCCGCCGGTCTGGCTCGCTGTCGGCGGCCCGGACCCACTCGCCGTCAACCCCATGGGCGCTTACCGGCTCGATTCTGAAGTCATCAACCGGCACATCAGCGCCGAGCTCGTCCATGCGCGCGCGAAGCGCCGCCATCCCCTTGCCGCTGAAGCTGCCGCCGCTGCTCGCCATCTCCCGCAGACGCGCATGCACCTCATCGAGCGCTGCACTGGGCGGCGCTCCGGCATTGAGCGGCGCTGGCCGGGGCTGGTCGAGGTGGGCCAGATCCGGTTCGCCCAGGCTGCGGCCGTAGAACCACAGGGCGATCGCGGTCAGGATCAACAGGGTCAGGAAGGTCATGTTGGAACGGGCCTTGAAGGGGAGCCTCATCTTCGCACAGCGCTGGCACCGACAGCGACCGTGCCCAGGCTGACACCCGTTGACGGCCGGACAGGCTAAGATGCGGCGCCCGGCGGGCCTGCTCGCCGTAGCGTGCGGACAGAACAGCATCCATGAGCACAATCGAGGCGACACCGTGGCCAGCCACGCCACCCTGCACCTGATCTCCGGCAAGGGTGGGGTGGGCAAGACCTACGTGGCAGCAGCGCTGGCGCGGCAGTTTGCGGCGCGCGGCGACAGGACCCTGCTGGTCTCCTTCGACCCGGTTGGACACCGCCACCCGCTGTTCGACAGGGTGCTCGCCTATGAACCGGCGTCGGTTGGCGAACACCTGTCCCTGTCCTGTGTCGATGCCCGGGAGGCGCTGCTGGAGTATGTCCGGCGGCGCATGAGCTTCTCTCTGGTCTATGAGACAGCGCTGAAGAATCCGCTGGTAGGGCGTTTTCTCACAGCACTGCCGATTTTCGAAGAGCTCATGTGCCTGGGCAAGCTCTACGATCTGACCACCGATCCGGGGAGCCCCTACGACCGTGTCGTCTTCGATGCGCCCGCGACCGGGCATTGCCAAATCCTGCTGAACATTCCCGGTGTCGCTGCGGACACGCTGCTGGCCGGGCCGGTGCACCGCAGCGCCCTGCAGATCCAGGCCATGCTCCAGAATCCTGAGATCACCGAGCTGCTGATCGTCACGCTGGCGGAAGAGACGCCGGTGCGCGAAGCCGCGATGCTCGCCCGATACGCCCGGGAGACGGCTCGGGTGCGTGTGCCGGCACTACTCGTGAACCGGCTGGTGCCGCAGCGCTTTGCCGGTGCCGGGGGTCTGGCCATCGTCGAACGATTGCGGGACGCGCCGATGGGCGATGAGATCGCGCTGGCGCACGCCGCCGTCACCCTGGAGCGGAGCATCGCCGCGGAGCAGGCGGATCAGGTCGAAGCCTTGCGGGCCGTGATCGAGGCGGACACACAGCGGATCATCGAGCTGCCGGAAGTCATCGCCGAAGAGGATTCGCCCTTCATGGCCGCGCTGGAGACGGTGGCCTCGTGAGTGCGCCTCTGTCACTGCCGACGCTCCTGCGGCAGCGCCGGATCCTCCTTTGCGGCGGGACCGGAGGCGTCGGCAAGACCACCACCGCTGCGGCGCTGGGCCTGGCCGCCGCCCGGCTGGGCATCCGCACCCTGGTACTGACCATTGATCCAGCCCGGCGATTGGCCGACGCCGTGGGCCTGCCGGCCATCGGCCCGGAGCCCACCCGGACCGCGTTGCACGAGAACCTGTACCTGATGATGCTCGATCCGGAAGCGTCTGTGGATGCGCTTGTCAGCGCCCACGCGCCGAGCGAGCGGATTCGTGAAACGCTGCTCGCGAATCCCTTCTATCAGCAGATCTCGGCATCGGTGGCCGGCTCCCGGGAATTCGTGGCGATGGAGCAGCTGCATGATCTGGCGGCCAGCGATGCCTTCGAGCTGCTGATCGTAGACACGCCACCGGCACAGCATGCGCTCGACTTTCTGGACGCGCCGGAGCGTCTGCTGACGCTCCTCGATGGCAGCGGCCTGGGGCTGTTACTGCGTACGACGAGCATCGCCAATCGCTTCAGCTTCGGACTGTTAGGTCAGGGGCAGAAACAGTTTGCGAAGCTGTTCGAGAAGCTGACCGGCCATCGGCTGCTGCTGGACCTGACCCGCTTCTACGAGGTCTTCGAGTCCGTGATCGACAGTTTCAAGCAGCGCGCGCGCACCATGCAGCGCCTGCTGCGCAGTGACGACGTCGGCTTTGTGCTGGTGCTCCTGCCGCAGCCAGAGGGACTCGCCCGGGCGCAGGCCTTTCGGAAGCGGCTGGAGAGCGAGGCCATGCGCCTCGATGGCTTGATTTTCAATCAGGTGCTCCAGCTCGATACCGGCGCGGCGGTGCCGGACGCTGCGGCGCTGACGGCAGCTGGGGTACCCGCAGCGGACAGCGCTGCGGTGGCCGCCTGTGCCCGCCGCTGGCAAAGTCTCGCGGCGGCCCAGCAGGCCGCGATGGCGGGCTGGACCGCTGCGCAGAACACCGTGCCGATTGCTGCGGTCCCGCGCTACGCCGAGACTGTCAGTGGCGCCGGTGGCCTCGAGCGCTTTGCCACTGCGCTATGCTTGGCCGATGAGTAAGGATGGACCTTCGGCGACCGGCGTTGGCCCCCAGGGCGCCGTCAGCCTGCGCGACCCGGCGGCCGCCGAGGTGCCACCCCGAACACCCGCGTCGGTCCGGGAACCGCGACTGTCCTTGCTGCTACAGCTGCGCGATGAGCCCGGCGCGCTCCTGCCGGTGCTGAATGTGTTCGCGGCCCATGGCGTCAACCTCACCCAGATCGAGTCGCGACCGGCTCAGGACGAACGCTTCGATTTTTATGTGAACTGCGCCGGAGAGCGGGGGCAGGCCGATGTCGAGCAGGCGATTGATGCGCTCGGCGCTCTGACCGACCGACTGATGGTGCTCGACCACCGGGAAGTGCCCTGGTTTCCGCGCCATGCCAGCGAGCTCGATCGCATGGCCGCAAATGTGCTGGACGCGGGGACGGACCTGACCGCCGATCATCCGGGCTTTCATGATCGCGCCTACCGGGAGCGGCGCGCCCACATCGATCAACTGGCCCGGGAACATCGCTACGGCGATCCGGTGCCCCTGGTCAGCTACACCGCCGCCGAACAGGACACCTGGCGGCAGGTGTACGCCCGGCTGCACGATCTGCATCTGCGCTATGCCTGCCGCGAGTACCTGCACATTGCTGAGGAGCTCCGCCGTCACACGGGTTTTGGCGGTGCGGAGATCCCGCAGGCCAGGGCGGTCAGCGACTATCTGCAGTCGGTGACCGGCTTTCGCCTGCGGCCCGTCGCTGGCCTGCTCAGCTCCCGCGACTTTCTGAACGCGCTGGCGTTCCGGGTGTTTTTCTCCACACAGTACATCCGTCATCACAGCAAGCCGCTCTATACCCCGGAGCCGGATATCTGCCACGAGCTGATCGGCCATGCGCCCATGTTCGCCGACCCCGCCTTTGCCGATTTTTCGCAAGAGATCGGCCTTGCGAGCCTCGGCGCCAGCGATGCGGAGATCGAGCGGCTGGCGCGCTGCTACTGGCACTCCGTCGAGTTCGGCCTGGTCGAGGAAGAGGGCGCACGCAAAGCCTATGGCGCTGGATTGCTGTCGAGCTTTGGTGAGCTTGCCCATGCCTGTGCGCGGCCGTCTCCGGCAGACAGCGGGCCCGAGTTTCAGCCGTGGGATCCCGCGGCAGCAGCAGTGCAGGACTACCCGATCACCGACTATCAGCCCCTGTACTTCGTGGCCACCTCTTTGCGCGATGCTCGCGCGCAAATGCGCAGCTATTGCGAGTCCCGGCCGCGGCCGTTCTACGCTCGGCATAACCCCGTCACCGGCGCGATCTGGGTCGATCGAGCCGTGCGGCGCCAGTAACCTCCTGCAGGACGGAGCGGCCTCATGCAGACCTTCTATACCTTCTACTGTGTGGATGACCCGGCGCATCAGGCGTTGCGGGAGACACACCTCGAGGCCCATCTTGCTCACGTGGAAGCCCATCTGGATGCCTATGTACTGGCGGGCCCGCTGAAGGCGCCGAACACCGACGCGGTGATCGGCTCTCTGTTCATTCTGCGCGGTGAGTCACTGTCTGCTGCGCAGGTGGTCATGGACGCGGACCCCTACATGGCCGGGCCCTTGTACGCGTCGGTCACCGTGACCCCGATGACCGGTGCGGCCGGGAGTGCCGTGGGCGGCGCGGCCTGGAAAGCGCTGCTGGAGTGAACGACCCCGGCGAACGCCGGTCACAGTAAGACCTGACCGGAGCACGTTATGCCTTTTCGTTGTCTGACAGTGGCTGCGCGCG
>JBCDIK010000215.1:0-5660 GCA_038749065.1 Pseudomonadota bacterium
AAACAGGGGGTCGCGCCCCCGAAGCGTGAGCGAGCCCGCACTGCCTTCGGTCACGGGCGGTGCGAAACCAGGAATCGTCTTACCGAGGATTTCCTGAACGCTGGTCGTTTGCTCATTGAACTTCTCCAGGTCGTCGCTCGAGAGGATGAGCGCAGAGCGGGTCAGCTCTTTTAAGATCCGTTGCGATCGTGACGAGATCACGACGATCTCTTCTTCGACCACGTAGCGTTGTGTGACCGGCGCCACATCGTTGGTGCTGCTGGCCGCGGTGGCAAGCACGTAGGCTCCGTTGGCCGCGCGATTGGCGATCAACCCGGAATTCGCAAGCACCCGGTCGAATGCGACCGGGGCCGTCATGCGGCCGCTCATGGCGGGGACCTGTTTGCCCGCAACCAGTCCCCCGGCAGCGATCACATCCACATCGTAGGCGCGGCCCAGGGCCATCAAAGCGGCATCCAGGGGGCCGGCGCTGATGCGCAGCTCCTGTTCGATCTGGCCCTCGCCCGCCCGTGCGCCCATCGCCACCAGCATGAGTAGGACAGCCCAGGCAGCAGCGTGCCCCAGCCTGATTCGTGGATGGATAGCGCGTGCCATGTCGGTGGTTCCTCTACTCAGCTGCGAATGCGTTTCAGTCGCATTAATAGAGGTATGACACCGCACGACCGCTGTTTTCACCCCTGTGCGGGGATTTTTTTTGCTGTGCGGTCAGCGCAGGGGCTGCGCCTGCACGAGGACTCGTCCAGCCATCGAGCGATCCACGGTGACCGGCAGAATTTGTGGCAAGCTATCGATCAGATTGTCAATATTATTGCTTTTAAAGGAGCCGGACACCGTGGCGTTCACCAAGCGCTGCTCGGGATCGTGCAACCGAAGCTCCGCCGGGGTGTACCGATTGGCCGTCGCCAATACTTCTTCCAGGGGCGCCTGTAGGTAGTCGAGGCGTGCCTCCCGCCAGGTGGCAATCTTGTGTTGCGAATCGGACTGCGCTTCTGCGAGCCCGTCGCGCCGGTCTGCCTGCACCTGCTGCCCCGCCTGCAGCCGCGCCTGACTGGTAATCCCACTGGTGCGCCCACCGATCATCACCGGATGGGTGACCTCGACGATGCCTTCCGCCACGGCCACCCGCGCCACCCCGCCGTTGTGCCGCACCTCGAATCGGGTGCCGAGGGCCGTTGCGCGAAGGTTGTTGGCGGCGACCGTAAAGGGTCTGTCGGCATCAGCTGCAACGTCAAAGAGCGCGTCGCCATGACGCAGCTGCAGCGTTCGGGTGCGGGCACTGAAGGTCAGTTCTAGCGTTGTGGACGCGCCCAGGGTGACCTGCGTGCCATCCTCGAGCACCGCCTGCGCGATCTCTCCGATCCCGGTTTCAAGCACGCGTTCGGTGACGCGAGGGGCGGCGTCAGCCTGCGGTTCGCTCGCGTAAGGTCGCAGGATCAGTGCCAGTGCGCAGATCAGAATCGCTGCGGCCGCAGCCCAAAGCCCGGGACTGCGCAGTGGCTTGGGATTGGGCGTGTGCTGCTGCGGTCTAACGTCTGCGGCCGTCTCGTGCAAGCGCGCGTCAAACATCCCCCGGTCCAGGCCTGCCAATACGTGGTCAACGGCAACCGCGCGCTCGAACGCCCGCCGGTGCCTGGGATCCGCCGTAAGCCAGCGCTCGAAAGCGGCTTCATCCGACCGGACTGCGGGGTCGCTGCGCCGCAAGCGCCAGTCGTGTGCTTGCTGCGCAACCGCCAGGCCTTCTTCGTCATTGCCAGATCCGATCTTCATGGGTCTTCGAGTGTTTCCAGCAGGCGATCGAGGTCCGCGAACGCGCGTACCAGCGTTTTGTGCGTGGCGGACCGACTGAGCTGCAGTCGGCGGGCGGTTTCCGAAACGTTGAGTCCCTCGACGCGGTGCAGCATGAACGCTCGCCGGCGATTTTCAGGCATGGCCAGCAGGAGCGCGTTAATCGCGACCAGGGTTTTCTCTGCCATTACGACACTTTCAGGGTCGCAAGTGTCGCTCCGGGCGGAAAAATAGGTGGCGGTCAGATCAGTCTCATAGCGCGCTGCCGTCTTCGCGGCGCGCTTTTCGTTGAGAACGATGTTGCGTGCGGTTCGCCATAGAAACGCGTCGACATTGGCAATCTTGTCCCGGTTCGGCGCGGCGATCAGCTTGGCGAAGGCCTGCTGCGTGACATCCTCCGGATCAGGGGGGCCGTCGCCGAAGACGCGGCGCAGGGACGCGGTAATTGCTCGCGCACGGCGCGCATACAGCGAGCGCCACTTTGCGTTCCACGCCGCTTCGGTCTGCTCAGTCGGGGTGACGGCGTCGCTCGTGCAGCGCGCGCATTGCAAGTCGCGCTGTGCAAGGTTGTCTGGACTGCTTGACAAGGCGCTGACCGTGTCCCGTGGGTGTTGCTGACGCTCCGGTCACGACGGTACCACGCTCGGCGCGCACGAGGTAACCGCGTCTGGGAGATACTGGGCGAGACGGAGCCTCGCACAAATGTGATCGCGAAGACCCGCCACCCGATCCAGGCTCGCGCCGGTGCACAACTTTACGGATCCGTATGCTGTTCCCGGCGCGAACCCGCCTATGATGACAGCGTCAGAGCGGACATCTTGCTATGCATGTACTGATCGTCGAAGACGATGCCGAGACTGGCGCATTCCTCGTCCGCGGACTCGCGGAAGAGGGGGACAGCGCCGAGTTGGCGACCCACGCCGACGAAGCGCTGCTGCTGGCGCCGCAGCAGCGCTTTGACGCGATTGTCTGTGATCGACTGCTGCCGGGTATGGATGGTATGGATGCCGTGCGCATCCTGCGTAAAGCCCATGTGCAGACGCCGATCATCATGCTGACAGCCCTGTCCGGGATCGACGACCGAGTTGCGGGCCTGCAGGCCGGGGCCGATGACTATATGGTAAAGCCCTTCGCATTCAGTGAGCTGTACGCGCGGCTGCAGGCGCTGTTGCGCCGCCAGCCGATGACGGCGGAAGAGACCAGCCTGCAGGTGGCCGATCTGACCATGGACCGCGTAACACAGAAGGTCTGCCGCGCGGGGCAGGTGCTCGAGCTCGCGCGGCGGGAGTACCAGATTCTGGAGCTGCTGATGCAGCATGCGGGGCAGGTCGTGACTCGAACCATGCTTCTCGAGCGTGTCTGGGGCTACGGCTTCGACCCGCGCACGAGCATCGTCCAAACGCACGTGTCCCGCCTGCGCAGCAAAGTCGACAAACCCTTCGAGCGGGAACTGATCCGGACCGTGCGTGGCTCAGGCTATGTCATCGACTAGCCTGGCGCAGGTCCTGCGCAGCCGGACCTTTCGCCGCGGCGCGATCTACGCGCTCCCGGTGCTGCTATCGCTGGCGGTTGTGGTCCTTGGTCTGGGCGTCAATCAGCTTCGCGAAGCACAGCTCGACCAGCGTGAACAGATCGAGGAGCGGCTGTCCGAGCTCGCCGAGCAGCTGCGGGAGGATGGCCTCACGCAGGTCATCGACGATTACAGCGAGGAATTTGGGCCCCTGTGGCCGCTCGCGGAAGCCGGGTATCTGATCGAAGAAGAAGAGGTCCTTCTCCTCGTGCTTCAGGCGGGCACGCCGGTCCTGGGCTTTGCCGAACTGAAAGTGCCCGCGGGCTGGCACCACCAGCCGCTCGCCGTCGCTGGGGAGCTTGGGGCCGTGGAAACCTACGAGCTGCTGGCGCGCCGTGTTGATCTGGGCGAGAGCCTCGCCATCGTTGGTGCGCTGCCGCCGACGCTCGCGCAGCTGCGGGCCCGTGAAGCGCTGCGGAATCTGGCTCTGCTGCTCGGCGTCTTTGCGCTTGCGACCCTGTCAGCGGTATGGGTGACGACACGCTACGCGCTGGCCCGGGTCTCCGCGCTGTCCGGTGCCATCGTGGAGATGGCGTCCGGTGATCTGCAGGCCCGCGTGTCTGTCAGCCCTGCAAGCGACGAGTACGACGCCGTCGCTGCCCAGATCAACCGCATGCTCGCGCAGATCCAGCGTCTGATGCGCAACCTCGAGGAAGTCTCTGTCGGGGCAGCCCACGATCTGAAAACGCCGCTGACGCGCCTGGATCAGCGGCTGCAGAGCATCGCACAGGAGGTGTCCGATCCGGCGCGGGTCGGCGCGCATGTGGATGCTGCCAGGCAGCACGTTCAGACCCTGCTGACCACGTTTAACGCGCTGCTGCGGCTGGGGGAGATCGAGTCCGGACGGCTGCGGGCAACGTTCGATCGGCTCAGCTTGAGTGAACTCGTGCAGGACGTTGCCGAGACCTTCGAGCCCGTGTTTTCCGAGCAGGGGCGGGCGTTGGAGATTTCCGTGGTGCCGAACCTCGAAGTGGTCGGTGATCGGGATCTGATCGCTCAGCTGCTCTCGAATCTCCTTGAGAACATGCTCGAGCATACGGCGGCGCCCTGTGGCGGCTGGGTTCGCCTCCAACCCCACAGTGATGGTGCGCTGCTGCAGGTTGGCGATCATGGGCCGGGCATACCCCCGGAAGAGCACAATCGCGTGTTCGAGCGTTTCTATCGGGTCGACAAGAGTCGCAGCAAGCCGGGCAACGGGCTCGGTCTGAGCCTTGTGGCCAGCATCGCGAGCGTGCACCAGGCGAGCTACGTTCTGCATCGCGCTCAGCCCGGGTGTGTGATCGATCTCACGTTTCCAGCGGCCTAGTCCTTACGGATCTGTATGCTTGGGCGGCGGCAAACGTAAACCACGGTGGCTCTGATTCGGGCTTGAATGACCCCGTCGCATCGCGTTGAGGACAGCCCGTGATCAGAGCCATCTTCTCAGCAGTGCTACTGCTTCTGTCGGCCTGTGGCGGCGGTGGCAGCGGCAGCTCGAGCCCCGAGGTCCTGCAAGGACCGACGCCCATGCAGCCGCCCGTTTCGACGCCGTCGCCTCAGAGTGCACCCGACGCCTTCTTCGCGACCCGGCAGTCCACCGCGCGCTTTCTGTCGCGTGCGACCTTCGGCGCGACGCCAGCGGATCTGAATGCGCTCGCGGGCACGAACGCTGCGGACTGGTTTGTCGCCCAGCTCAGCGAACCTGTGTCGCTGGTGCTGCCGCGCATGGCCGAGTACGAGCAGTTCTACAGTGATGATGAGCTCGGTGGCTTTTCCGGCGAAACCAGCACCATGGCCTACTGGCGCAACATCTTCACGGGACCGGACCAGCTTCGGCAGCGAATCGCCTACGCCCTGTCGCAGATTCTGGTCGTCTCCAACGGCGGCGGTGAGCTTCTCACAGACGTGCCCACGGGCGTTGCGTACTACATGGACCTGCTCACCCAGGGTGCCCTCGGCAACTATCGGGATTTGCTGGAAGTCGTGACCTATGCCCCGGCCATGGGTCATTTCCTGACGTATCAGGGCAATGAAAAGGGAGATCCGGCCACGGGCCGGGTCCCCGATGAAAACTACGCTCGGGAACTGCTACAGCTGTTCAGCATCGGGACGGTCCTGCTGAATGCCGATGGCACGGTGCAGCGCGATGGCGCCGGTGAAGCGATCGAGGCCTACAGTAATGACGATGTCACTGGCTTGGCGCGGGTCTTTACGGGGTTGGACTTTGGCGAAGGTCCCGAAGGGGAGGATGATGCGCTCGCAATCGCTATCGCCCGGCCCATGGATCGCTATCCGGAACGGCACTCTGAGTTGGAGAAGCGGTTCC
>JBCDIK010000216.1:0-5644 GCA_038749065.1 Pseudomonadota bacterium
AGCGAACGCACCAGCGCCCGAGACTCACCCTGCCACATCGACAATTGCCAGAACTGATCCGGCATGTCCCGAAAGGATGCGCGATCGCTTGCGTAGCGGCAGATCCCAGCTAGCCTTCAGGGGATACCCTGCTGGGGAGCTGCGCGTGCAGCCCGTTTTCTACAGTACGAAGCGGACCGGTCGCGGATTCACTATCGTGGAGCTCGTGGTTGTCATCATTCTGCTTGGCATTCTGAGCGCCATTGCCCTGCCACGCTTCATCAACCTCTCAACGGAAGCCCGCATCGCGGCGCTTGAGGGCGTTGCCGGGAGCATGCGCGCCACCATCGCGCTGGTGCAGGCCCAGGCCCGGGCCGAAGGCCTGCAACCGGTTTCGACCAACCCCGGCACCGGCCAGTCGGCGTACATCATCGAGACCCCAGGGGGGACCTCCGAGCTCGACTTCCGCAACCTGTGCCCGGAGAGCAGCGCTGAGCTCGGCGATGCGATCGACATGGCGGACTACATGTCCTTAAGCCTCAGCAGCGACATGACCCTGACCGTCGATAACCAGTTCACACGGATCGGCTTCGAGATCACCAGCAACACCACGAGCGGCTGCTACCTGGTGTATGACTCCTTCGGGGATCCGGAGTGCACAGTGACGGTGGTCACAGCGGACTGCTAGAGCGCACGGGTGCCCTGGCGCCTGGGCAGATCGCGCAACGCGAACCCCTGCGCGGACTGGCAGGCGACGCCCCGCTAAGCTGCGCTCATGCAAGCAGTATCCGCATCCCCATGCAGCCCCCCAGCGCCTCCGAACTGACGCAACGCAGCGCGCTCACCAATCGCTACAGCCTGCAGGCCGCACTGGTCCTGAGTCTGGCCGCACTTGCGACCATGGTCGGCGTCGGCAACCCTGGCGATGTCTTCCTGCTGGCACTCGGCAGCGCCGCAGCCCTCGCCCTCCGGCTGCCGAAGGCGCGCCAGTCCGGGACCAGCCCGGCGCTCCTGATCGCCACGCTGTCGACGGTCCTGACCGCGCTCCTGACCCGCTCTGGTGGTTTGCACAGCCCGGCGCTCGTCTTCATTCCCTTGCTGCCGGTCATCGCTGTGCAGATCGGCGGGGTGCGCCTGGGGTTACTTACCGCCGGGCTGTGGGGCCTACTCGTGATTGGACTATGCCTGCTCCCGTCGAGCGCCGGGTCGCCCGCCTTTGTGGTGGGCCAAGTAGCGCCGCCGGCTCCCTTTGCCGCCTCGCTGGCCCTGCTGGCACTGGCCCTGGGCACGCGACAGGCCCTGCAGGGCGATCGCGCCCGGGCGGAGCTGCTGCATCAGCTCCGGGCGCAGCTCGGTGTAGACGAACATACCGGCCTGCTGAACCGCTCCGGGCTGCGGGAAGCCCTATTCCGCGAGCTGTCGCGGGCGGCGCGGCTCGGCAGCCCGATGCAACTGCTGTCGGTGGCTCTGAAGGCGGAGCATGACGCTCACATCGACGGCAACGATCCGCGCCTGCAGCCCCTGGCCCGCGCGCTCAAGGCGGGCAGCCGAGCCGGGCAGGATCTGGTCGCACGGCTGGATCGGACCCGGTTCCTGCTGTTGCTGAGCGATACGTCCAGCGGCGATGCCCAACAGGTGGCGCAGCGGCTGGCCGAGGACACCCGCGCGATCCTCGAAGCCAGCACCGGGTCAGCGCCGGCCCTGAGCCCCAGGATCGGTCTGAGCACCCGCAGCAGTCCCCTGCCGAAAGTTATCACCCCAGCCTTCGCCGACGCCTGGCTGGATCAGGCGTTACTCGATGCTGCGCCAGAGGCGGCGCTGGGGGCGAACAACGGGAACAGCGCTGACGGCGCCGTCGATTCGCTCAGGCACTGCTGAGGAGCTGCTTCTCGCGGACTTCCTGGATCTGGTCGCGGACCATCGCCGCCTCCTCGAACTCCAGATTCTTAGCGTGTTCGAGCATTTTATCTTCTAAAGATTTCAACAACTTGCCCATGGCTTTGGGATTGTCTGGAATCTCGATCGCATCGACCCCGCGACGCCGATTGCCCTTGCTTTTCTTCGCCGCGCCGGGGCCGGGCGCGCGCGCGCCTTCCATGACATCGGCGATGTTCTTGCGGATCGTCTGCGGGGTAATGCCGTTGGCCTCATTGAAGGCTTGTTGCTTCGCCCGGCGGCGTTCCGTCTCATCGATGGCCGCCTGCATGGAGCCGGTGATCTGATCGGCGTACAGGAGCGCGCGTCCGGAGGCGTTGCGTGCCGCCCGTCCGATGGTCTGGATCAGCGAGCGCTCGGCGCGCAGAAAGCCTTCTTTGTCCGCGTCCAGGATCGCCACCAGCGAGACTTCAGGCATATCCAGCCCCTCTCGGAGCAGGTTGATGCCGACCAGCACGTCGAACTCGCCCAGGCGCAGATCGCGAATGATCTCCATGCGCTCGACCGTGTCGATGTCCGAGTGCAGGTAGCGGACGCGCACACCGTGCTCGTCCAGATAGTCGGTCAGGTCTTCCGCCATGCGTTTGGTCAGCGTCGTCACCAGCACGCGCTCGCTCTTGTCGACGGTCAGCTGTATCTCGCCGAACAGATCCTCGACCTGATTTGACGCCGGGCGGATCTCGATCTGTGGGTCGACCAGCCCGGTGGGCCGCACCACCTGCTCCACCACCTGACCGGCCATGCGCGCTTCGTAGTCGGCGGGGGTGGCTGAGACAAAGATGGCCTGCGGCGCCAGTCGTTCCCACTCGTCAAAACGCAGGGGCCGGTTATCGAGCGCAGACGGCAGGCGAAAGCCGAACTCCACCAGCGTTTCCTTGCGGGACCGGTCGCCTTTAAACATGGCACCGATCTGGGGAACGGTGACGTGCGACTCATCGAGCACCAGTAGCGCATCCGTGGGCAGGTAATCAAAGAGCGTCGGCGGCGGCTCGCCCGCGGCGCGCCCCGAGAGGTAGCGCGAGTAGTTCTCGATCCCGCTGCAATAGCCGAGTTCCTGGATCATTTCGAGATCGAAGCGCGTGCGCTGATCCAGCCGCTGGGCTTCCACCAGCTTGTGCTGATCCGTGAGCACCTTGAGCCGATCCTGCAGCTCCACCTTGATGTCATCGAGCACCGACAGCATGCGTTGCCGGGGCGTGACGTAGTGGGTCTTGGGAAACACCGTGTAGCGCGGCACGCGGTTGATCACCTCGCCGGTGAGCGGATCGAACACGGCGAGGTTATCGATTTCGTCATCGAACAGCTCGATGCGCACCGCTTCCTTTTCCGATTCCGCCGGGAACACGTCGATCACGTCGCCGCGCACGCGGTAGGTCCCGCGCTGGAACGCCATGTCGTTGCGCGTGTACTGCAGCTCCGCCAGGCGCTGCAGTACAAACCGCTGGTCCACTTTATCGCCGCGATCCAGGTGCAGAACCATCTGGTGGTAGGACTGCGGATCGCCGAGGCCGTAGATCGCGGACACCGAAGCGACAATGATGGTGTCGCGCCGCTCCAGCAGCGCCTTGGTCGACGACAGGCGCATCTGCTCGATGTGCGCGTTGATCGAAGAGTCTTTCTCGATGTACGTGTCCGAGGACGGCACGTAGGCCTCGGGCTGGTAGTAGTCGTAGTAGCTGACGAAGTACTCGACAGCGTTCTTTGGAAAGAACTCACGGAACTCGCCGTAGAGCTGCGCTGCCAGCGTCTTGTTGGGCGCCATCACAATGGTCGGGCGCTGCAGGGCCTCGATCACCTTGGCAATGCTGAAGGTCTTGCCAGACCCGGTCACGCCGAGCAGCGTCTGGTGACTCAAACCCGACTCGATGCCATCAATCAGGGACGCGATGGCGCCGGGCTGATCACCCGCCGGCTCAAAGTCCGAACGGACCTCAAAGCGGTTCGCCTGCTGCGTCATCGCGCCCTGCTCCGGCTACTCGCCGGCGTCGCCTTCAGCGGCGTCGCCATCCGCTTCGGCAGTGGCGGCGTCATCCTCGCTCGCTTCTGCTTCCGGCTCCGGTTCCGGTGCTTTGACCGGCGGCGCCTTGATAAGCGAGTGCTCGAGCAGGATGGCGACCTTGTCCTCGCCATTGACCCAGGAGCGGTCGCTCTTGCGGATGGCGTAGCGCTCGTTGCGCTTCTGATAGATGGTGTACTCGTCGGTGGTAGCAATGACCTTCACGACTTTCTCCTAAGTGGTTGGATGGGCCGCGCACGTTACCGCAACGGCCGCGAATTTGCCGCCCCGCATCGCCATCGCCGCCCCGCTGACGGCGCCTTGTCGCGTACACTGCAGCGACAGCCACGCCTTCTGGTCAGACCATGAATCGCTCCGCCGCGCACAGCGACGCTCCGTCGCACCGGCGCGTCCTCGACCTGACCTGGCCGGTCCTCCTCGCCAACCTCACCATCCCCATGGTGGGGACCGTCGATACCGCCGTCATGGGGCGTCTGCCGGACCCCGCCTATATCGGCGCCGTGGCCGTGGGCGCAACGATCTTCAGCGCCCTGTACTGGTTGTTCGGCTTTCTGCGCATGGGGACGACCGGGCTCATCGCCCAGGCGTTCGGCAGCGGCGCCGCTACAGAGCTGGGGCCGATCGCTCAGCGCGCCCTCGCCACGGCGCTGGCGATCGCGGCGGTCCTGCTGCTCGCCATGGTGCCCATCGAAGCGCTGTCGCTGGCGCTGATGTCCAGCTCCGAGGGCGTCCGAGCTCTGGCGGAGGGCTACTTCAGCATCCGCATCTGGGGCGCTCCGGCCGCGCTGGCGTACCTCGCGGGGCTCGGGGTTCTGTTCGGACTTCAGCAGATGCGTGCGACGCTCTATCTGAGCCTCGGCTTCAACCTGACCAACCTGCTGCTCGATCTGTTCTTTGTGCTCGGACTGGGCTGGGATGTGCGCGGGGTCGCCGCGGGCACGGTAATCAGCGAGACGCTCGCGGCCACGGCCGCCTGGTGGCTGGTGGCCCGGGCGCTGCGCGCCGAAGGTGCGAGCCTGGCCCCGCAGCCGGGGACCTGGGCGCGCAGCAAGCTCGGTGCGCTGCTGTCCCTTAACGGCGACCTCATCATTCGCTCTTTTTTCGTGCAGGCGCCGTTCTTCAGCTACACCGCCATCGGCGCCCGGTTGGGTGATCTGACGCTGGCCGCCAACGCGATCCTCATGCAGTTCTTCTTCGTGATGATCTACGCCATGGATGCATTTGCACACACCGCAGAGACGCTGTGCGGCGCCGCCTACGGCGCAGGCAACCGCCCGGCCCTCATCGCCGCTGCCACGCGCAGCAGCCAGTGGGCGTTCGCCATTGCAGCGCTCAGTGCGGTGCTGCTCGGGCTCGCCCAGGACCCGCTCATCGCGCTGCTGACCAGCAACGCCGACGTTGCTGCAGAAGCGGCGCGCTTCCTCCCCTGGCTGCTGCTGCTACCGCTGGTCGCCGTCGGCGCCTTCCAGCTCGATGGCATCTTCATCGGCATGACCCTGGCACTCACCATGCGCAACGCCATGGCGGTCTCCTTCGCGCTCTACGCGCTGTGCCTGTGGCTGGCGCTGGATGTGCTGGGCAATCATGGGTTGTGGCTGGCGCTCGTGGTGTTCATGGGGGCGCGGGGGGTGTTGCTTGGGGTCGCACTTCAAAACAAGCTTCGGGATTGGCAGGGGTATACGTGCGGGGGGGGGGGGGGGCACGGCAGGGGGC
>JBCDIK010000217.1:0-5616 GCA_038749065.1 Pseudomonadota bacterium
GCCAGATCCTGGTCGCCGTCGCCATCGAAATCCGCCCAGGCGGCGCCGTGCGTGTCTTTCGGTGTGAAGGTCCAGCCGCGATCCGTGTCAGCCTGCAGGGCCACATCGCTGAAAGTGCCATCGGCATTGTTCTGGAACAGGCTGGCAGTATTGCGATGGTTGTTGACGAACAGGTCTGGAAACCCGTCGCCGTTGTAATCACCCCAGGAGACGCCCCAGGTCTCCGAGCGCACCGAATCGACGCCGGAGACGGTGCTGACATCATCAAAGCGAATCTCGGCCAGCACGCCAGGGGCAGCGAGTAGCATCAGAAGACCAGCGTAACTTGCTGTTCTAAGAGAACAAATGGTGCTCAAGGGTTGCGATCCGGTGCTGCGGCGGGGGCTATTTTACCGCTCCGCAGGTCCCGCTAGCTCTCGAGCTCCAATCGACTTTGTAACGACCACCCGAATGGGCGGCGGATGCTGGCCAGGCCGTCGGTCGGCCTGGCCAGGTCGGGTCGCCGGGCTCAGCGCTAGTGGACCTTGACTTCGATCTGCCGCGGCGAAGCCTTCTCGCGCTTGCTGACGGCCAGGGTCAGAACCCCGTCCCGGGCAGTGGCTTCGATGGCCTCTTCGTCGGCATCCTCCGGGAGTTGGAAGCTGCGGGCAAAGCGACCGTACTGACGCTCAACGCGATGCCGGCGCGGGCCCCGGCCGGAGTTATCGCCATCCTCGCCGTCTTCGCTGACAGCTCGCTCGTGGCGGCGCTCGCCGCTGATGCTGAGCAAGCCATCCTTGACCTGCACGGACACGGCATCGATCGGGACCGCGGGGATGTCCAGCTCGATCAGATAGGCGGCTTCGGTCTCGCTGATGTCCACGGCCGGTACCCAGGCGCTGCGCGATTTCGCGCGCGAAATCGTGCGCGCCGCAGCAGGCACGCTGCCGAACTGGGCAAAGAGCTCATCAAACTCACGGAACGGGTTCCATCGGGTCACTGTTGTCATCGCTGCCTCCACGGGTTGTTGGCGGCCCGCTGATCGGGCCAGTTTTCGTTGCGACACCCGCTTAGTGCGTCCAATTGCGTGCCTTTAAAGGCCTTGAAAAAAAAGTTTCCATCCACAGGACGGTGGATAGAGGGTGTCTAGAGCGTGATCCGATACACGGCGTCGCGCTCAGCCGCCGATTGGATCCGAGACACCGCGATTGCTCAACGCGGCGCGGCAGCGCCCCCGTCATTGCGCGGATCCGACATCCCGTGAAATTGCCCATCCCTAATCAGAATCGAATTGGCATCTCCCAGGCCACGTCCCCAGGGCAACAGCGTCAGTTGCTCGTGCCCCATGCGCCGCAACGCAGCCAGCGTGTCCGGCGACAGGCCAAAGCGCTCGTAGAGAACCCGGTCGGGCTGCCACTGATGATGGAAGCGCGGCTGGCCCACGGCATCGCTGAGATCCATCTCGTGATCGACCACGTTGAGGATCACCTGCAGGGTCGTGGTGATGATCGTGCTACCGCCCGGAGAACCGGTGATCAGCAACGGCTTACCGTCCTTGAGCACGATCGTCGGGGACATGGAGCTGAGCATGCGCTTGCCGGGCTCGATGGCGTTCGCGGCCCGCCCCAGCAGACCGTAGGCATTCGGTGTATCCGGCTTTGCCGAGAAGTCGTCCATTTCGTTGTTCAGCAGGAAGCCTGCACCGGTGACGGTAATTCCGGATCCGTAGGACAGGTTGAGAGTGGTCGTGTAGGCCACCGCATTGCCCAGCGCATCCGCGAAGGAAGCGTGTGTCGTATCCGGGCTTTCCTCCGGCCACAGGCCTGCGCCCACGGCGCTCGAGGGTGTCGCTCGCTTTGGCTCGAAGTCCTGGAATCGCTCGCGGGCATAGTCCTTGGCGATGAGGCGCTCGACGGGCACCGCAAAGAAGTCCGGGTCGCCCAGATGCTCTGCGCGGTCGGCAAAGGCGCGCCGCTCCGCCTCGATCATCAGGTGCACCAGCTCGCTGCTGCCAAAGCCCATGCGCTTCAGATCGTAGGCTTCGAGCACATTGAGCATCTGCGCGATGAGGACACCGCCGGAAGACGGCGGCGGCATGCCGACGATCTCGTAGCCCCGATAACGGCTGCGGATCGGCTGACGCCACACGCTGCGATAGGCCTCGAGGTCGGCAGCGCTGATCAGGCCGTTCCCACGCTGCATCTCTGCAACGATCAGGTCAGCCGTGCGCCCGCGATAGAACCCGTCACGGCCGCGCTTGCTGATTCGGCTGAGGGTCGCCGCCAGGTCTTTCTGGACCAGACGCTCACCGGCAACGTAGGGGGAGCCCTTGTTTGTGAAGGCCTCGACGCTGGCCGCATGGGGGGCGAACCGCTCGCGGTAGCGCTCAAGGTCGCGCGCGAGGTCGTGACTGATCTCAAAACCGCGGCTGGCCAATGTGATGGCCGGCGCCATGACCTCGCGACGGGACAACGTGCCATAACGCTCGAGCACATCGAGGAGCCCGGCAACGGTGCCCGGCACACCGGACGCGGCATGGGTCAGCGTCGATCGCTCCGGCACGAACGCACCGTCCGCATCGAGAAACATATCTCGCGTTGCTGCGGCCGGAGCACGCTCCCGGTGATCGTTGGTGATGACCGTCCCGTCCGCCAGTCGGAGCACCATGAAACCGCCACCGCCGAGATTGCCTGCCGAGGGGTGCGTCACCGCCAGCGCAAACCCCGTGGCCACTGCAGCATCAATCGCGTTGCCGCCTTTCGCGAGGATCTCCGCACCGACTTCCGAGGCGATAGCAGAGCGGGACGCGACCATGCCGCCTTTGCCGTAAACTGGCTCGGGGCTGACCGCCAGCGTCGGCGCTACCAGCGTCGAACTCATCAGCACGACCGCCACCGTCATCGCCATCATCGATCGAATCACTCTGACTCCCAGCCCGTGTTGCCTACCTTCGCGAGAATTCTGACCCGTGCCCGATAGCGCCTCAAGTATCGACGAAGGACGGCTGCGGCGAATCATCCTCGCGGCCCATGGATTGCATCGCCAGGCGCCGTTCGGGCGCGGAAGGAACGGTGTTCTCAAGGCGCTGACCCAGCTCGGCTACGCCCAGATCGATACGATCTCAGTCGTGGAGCGCGCGCACCACCACGTGCTGCGCAGCCGCATTCCCGGCTACCGTCCGGCCCTGCTGGATGCGCTCGTCGCACGCCGGGAAGTCTTCGAGTACTGGTTCCACGCGGCTGCCTATCTGCCAATGAGCGACTACCGTTTCGCACGGCCGCGCATGGACGCCGTGCGCCGGGGCGAAATGCACTTCCAGGGGCCGCGGGACGAGAAGCTGATGCGCCGCGTACACGACCGGATCCGCGCCGAAGGGCCCTTGAGCGCTGCCGACTTCGACGGCGAACGAGGCCCCGGTGGCTGGTGGGAGTGGAAGCCCGCCAAGCAGGCGCTGGAGATCCTGTTCTTCCAGGGCGATCTGATGGTGGCGGAACGGAAGGGGTTTCAAAAGCGCTACGATCTGGCGGAGCGGGTCCTGCCTGCGGACATCGATACGCGCGCGCCCAGCGATCAGGAGTATGCCCGGCACCTGATCGATCATGCGCTGCGACTGTTCGCCAGCACCACGGTGCCAGAGGCCGGCTATCTGCGGCGCAGTGCAAGGCTACGCGAGGCGCTGCGCGCGGAACTCGCGGCGCGCGTGGAAGCGGGGACCGTGCGCGAGATCCAATTGCGTGACGGCAGCCGTCGCTGGCTGGATACGGCCGCGGAGGCACAGACGCCGCGCATCATGCGCACGGTACACGTGCTCTCTCCGTTTGATCCGCTGGTCATTCAGCGCGGCCGGACGGCCGCGCTGTTCGGCTTCGACTACCAGATCGAGTGCTATCTGCCGCAGTCGAAGCGACGCTTTGGCTATTTCTGCTTGCCCCTGCTGTACGGTGACCGCTTCCTGGGCCAGATGGACTGCAAGGCCGACCGCGCGCGGCAGCGGCTTGAGCTGCGGGCCCTCCATCTGGACCAGCCCGTCAGCGAGCACTTGCGCGAGCCCTTGCAGCAGGCGCTGGCGGCCTTCGCGCAGGCCCAGGGCTGCGAATCGATCGAGACCGCTCGCAGTGTGCCCCGGGCCCTGCGCTCATTCCTCACCCTCTGAGTCGCGCGGCAGCAGCCAGCGCAGCAGAGCACCGACGACCGCCCCGGCTGCCAGCCCGTACAGCGGGCTGGCAAGCAGCCAGCCGAGCATCAGACCCACGGAGAGCGCGGTGATGAGCCAGGTCTGCACAGGGCTCACTGGGACGTTTTGCGCTCATCGTCTGTAAGCGCCGTGAAGATCGCCAGCCCGCTCGCGGCCAGTGAGCCGATCGCAAAAGCACCGGCGACGACCGGCGCGGCCGTTGCGGTCGCCGCGGCAAGCCCGACGAAACTGACCGCAGTGGTCAGGGAGCGCTCGTAGCTGCCCAGGCCACCAGCGACCAGGGCCAGTTCGTCGGGTAACAGCGCTCGGCCGGGCGCCGTCGGATCATTGGGGATCGGGGCGTTCGGGATCTGGGCATTGGGGAAACGGGCATCGCGAACGAAACTCAGATCATCGGTCATGGCACTTCCTCCAGGGCGAAACAGATAGGGATCGAAACACTCGCGCAACGACAGCCGAGGGCCGGTCGGCCCGAGACCGCGTTGACGTAAATATCCTGTGCACCGCTGGCGGCAGGAACAAGCGGTGATCGTCAATCGACCTCGGATCGCGGGCCGACCTCTCACGCCTGATACCATGGTGATGTCAGCGACCCGTGCGGGCCGAGTCGACGTCTCACAGATCGCGCTGAGAACGCCTGCAGAACCTGGTGAGGACACGCCAGAAGCGGGCCGGGGAAGCGTTCAGAACGCGTTCAGCACTGTCCGTTATGCTGACAATCCAGTCATCAGGAGGCATCCCATGCGCTGCCCCGATCATTCATGGCTGGCAAGCGTCGTGTTCGGTCTGTGTCTGAGCCTGAGCACGACTGCAGGTGCCAGCGAGACGCCACAGCCGGTCCCATCGCCCGTTGTGGAAGTCCACCTGCCGGTCGCCCTCGAGCCGGGCGCGCAGGTACGTCTGGACCAGCTGCTCGATGAGCACTACGAGTTGCCCCTCGATGAGTATTTGCTCTATGAGGTCATTGTCGAAGCGGACGTCGAGCGCCGCAGCCGCCGAGCCTACGCCGAGGTGACCGTCGGCCGGACCCGGCTTGGCCGCACGCCCCTGCGCGATCACGCGACGGTTCTGGAAGTGCCCGCCATTCTCAGTACCCGCTGGCAACTGAAGCTCGGCCCTGCCGGCCGGGCCCACGGCCTGCGCCTGCGGCTGCTGCCTCTGGACGCGGCCCGCACCGTGCTCGCCGGGACGCACCGCCGCCGGATCGATGCTGATCCGCGCTGGAACGAACTGGCCTACGATCGGTACTGGATACACCAGGACCGCTGGCTCTATGGCGGTGCCCACGGTTGGCGCGATCGGAGCCGCTTTCGCGGTCGCCCAGATCCGTTTTACTGGCGCCACCCCTACGGTGTCGACCGACATCGCTACTACGGGCTGCGGGGCAACCGACTGCCGGCGCCGCGCAGACATCGGGAGCGCGACGAGCGCCGAAGCCCGGC
>JBCDIK010000218.1:0-5585 GCA_038749065.1 Pseudomonadota bacterium
CCAGCTCGATCACGAAGTCGCGGATGGTTTTCTCGACGGCGCGGGTGATCGGACGCTGAAACCCTTCCTTGCGTGTGATCAAACCGGCGCTGCGAACCAGCGGCATATTCGGTAGCGGAACGCGCACCACACGCCCTTCCGCGAGCTCTGCTTCGAACATGTGATCGGGCAGCAGCCCGATGAACTCCGACGACAGCACCACGGACTTGATGAGGCTCAAGGAGTTGGTCTGGACCGAGATCAGCGGCGCGGCAAGACCTTCGGAGACGAACATGGCCTCCAACAGGTCCACCGCGTGCGGCTGATCAACGGTTGCCCAGCGCGCCCCCTGGAGTTCTTTCATGGCGACCGTCTCGCTGTCTGCGAGCGGGTGCTCGGCGGAGGCGAAGGCGCTGGTATGCACCGCCATGAGCGGTTCGAACTCCATGTTCTCCGGCAGGGACAGCAGCGGGAAATTTACGAAGGCGAGTTCGATCTCGCCTAAGTCCAGCAGTTTGATCAGGTCTTCAAAGTAGCCCTGATGCACGCGCAGCTTGACCTTGGGATTGTCCTGGGTGAAGCGCACTACCATCTGGTCGACGATGTGCGTGGAAAACAGCGCACCGACACCCACTGCGACGCTGCCGGACAGCTCATCCAACGGCGCCGCCGCATCGCGGCTCGCCCGGGCGCACTCCGCCAGGATTGATTTGGCATGGTGATACAGGCGTTCGCCGGCGGCTGTCGGCGTGGCGCCGCGGGCGTGACGCTCGAACAGCTCAACGCCGAGCTGATCCTCGAGGGTTTTCACGCTGCGGGTCAGGGCCGGTTGGCTGATCGGGATGGCCTCGGCGGCCTTGGACAGATTGCCGCGCTCGAAAACGGCAACGAAGTGGCGAAGCTGACGCAGATCCATGGTGCTGGTCTCCAGGTGCGTCCGCGGGCTGTCGCAGGCGGAAGCGCGTGTTACATCGATGCCTGCGCTTGCGCGCTCCGAGGATCCGGATAGCGGCCCAGCGTCAGCAGCGCACTCGCGCCGAGCACGAAGGCCCCGGCTGCGGCGTAGAGAATGTCTCGATAGCTCCCGGCGGCATCATACCAATAACCAAACAGCGGCGGCGCAATGCCCGCGCCAAACATGAAGACCATGTACAGCAACGCGTAGATCTTGGCGTAGTGCGTCATGCCGAAGTAGCGACTGACCAGATAGGCGATCAGGTCGAACTCGGCACCGGCGGCGAGACCGATCAGCGCGACGGCCAGCGGCAGCGTCGCCGGCGCCAGAGTCTCCTGCGCCAGCAACAGAGCGGACACCGCGGGCACGGCCAGCATCACCGCAGCAACCCCGGGCGCCCAGAGCCGGTCGATGAGCCAGCCGGCCAGCAGGCGGCCGCCGATGACCGACAGCCCCAGGCCGCCGACCAGCGCGGCCGCGTCGGCCCGCGCGATCCCGGCATCGGTCATGAGCGGAACCAGGTTCGGAATCGAGCCGCCAATGCCCATGGACACGGCAAAGAACCCGAGGGCGATGACCCAGAAGCGATAGCTGCGCATGGCCGTTGGCAGATCCGGATCCGTCTCCGATGCGCTGCTCTGCGCGCCGGTGCGGATGGCCGATACCGGCGGTGGCTCCCGCAGCAGCGCATACACCACCGGCCAGGCCAGAAGCGGCAGCGTTGCGAGCCCCAGGTAGGCGGTCTGCCAGCTGAACTGCGCTGTGAGCCAGGCCACGTAGGCGGGCGCGAGGAAGGCGGATAGGCCAGTGCCCGCCAGTGCCAGCCCCAGCGCCAGCCCGCGCTGGCGATCGAACCAGCCGCCGATGGCGCGCGTCCAGCTGATCGGGCTGGTGCCGGCGGCGAGCACGGCCAGCAGGGCACCACACAGGTAATAGCCGCTGAGGCTGTCGCTGCCGTAGCCGAGCAGTGCAAAGCCGATGCTCGCCCCCAGCATGCTCGTGAGTGCGACTGGCCGCACGCCGTAGCGGTCGACCAGGGTGCCGACCAGGGGCACACAGGCGAGGCCGACGAAGGTAAAGAGCGTGAACATGACCTGGGTCTCGCCCCGGGACCAGCCGCGCTCCGCTTCGAGGGGCCCGACGAACAGGCCGAGCGTGTAGAACGGCAGACCGGTCACGCCGGTTGCGATACCGAAGTGGCAGGCGACCACGATGGGCCAGCGCTGCGTGAGTTCCAGGGGTGTCGCCATGGCCGCTCCTTGACGGCAGTCCACCATGAGTGACGAGCGGGTCGCCGCGCAATGGCACAGCCATCACTTCGGCAGATGCCTCCATGACGCATCGCTATGCGCGGCAATGACCGTGCTGCCCCTAGAATGACGGTCACGCTCCCAGCAGGCTTCGACATGAGCTCGACTCTGAGTCCCGGCGCGGATGCCGCCCTCCCCACCGTCGGTGAACTGCCCCGATCCCTGAAGCTGGGTTGGGGCAGCGGTGCGCTCGGCGTGGCCCTGCTCATGAACGGCGTCTCCGGGCTGATCCTTTTTTACCTGGTGTCTGTGCTGAAGCTGGATCCGTTCCTGGCCGGTGCGCTGATCTTTGTGTCCAAGCTGTTCGACGTGGTTACCGACCCCCTGGTCGGCTACTGGAGTGATCAGGCGCATTCACCGCGCGGGCGTCGGCGCCCTTTCCTGTTCTGGAGCGCGTTCATCTGCGCCGGCTCCTTCGTAATGATCTTCTCGACGCCGATGTTCGACGCGCAGTGGCTGACGGCGACCTACGTGCTGATCGCGATGCTGATCTACACCCTGGGCTACACGCTGTTCAACGTGCCCTACATGTCCATGCCGGCGGAGATGACCGACAGCTATCACGAGCGCTCTTCCATTCACGGCTACCGCATGGCCTTCGTGACCACCGGCTCCTTCATCGCCGGGTCCCTGATGCCGGTGCTGCTGCAGCGCCTCGGGCGCACGGAATGGAGCAGCTACACGACCATCGGCCTGATCGGCGGCGGCGTCATTTTGGTCAGCATGCTGTTCTGCTACTACGCGACCGCCGATGCCCGGCATACGCGCAAGGGCGGCGAGATGCCCAACTTCGCCGGCGAGTTCAGTGCGATGTGGGCGAACAAGCATTTCCTGCGCCTGATCGGCATCAAGCTGGCGCAGCTCACCGGGGTCGCGTCGGTGACGGCCAGCATGCTGTTCTTCCTGACCAACAGCCTGCAGCAGAGCTTCGACATCCTGGCCGTCTTCGGCATCAGTACGACGATCGTGTCGCTTATCGCGATTCCCGCGCTGGTCACGCTGTCGAAGAAAGTAGGCAAGCGACAGGGTTACTTCGTCGCGGCCACGGCCAACGTGCTCTATTCCTTGAGCTGGATCTGGGCCGTGCCCGGTGAGCCCACCTGGTACTTCGCCGTTCGCGGAGCTATCGTCGGCGTTGCCTTTGCGGGCAATGTGATTTTCGCGATGTCGATGCTCACGGACATCATCGATTGGGATGCGCGCCGCACCGGTGTCCGCCGCGAAGGGGTTTACACATCGCTGTACAGCTTCGTCGAGAAGTTCTCCGCCGCGTTCGGTCCTCTCATCGTTGGCGCCGCGCTGTCGATTGCTGGCTTCAACAAAGAACTGCCACCGGAGGCCGCCCAGGATCCCGCGGTCTCGCAGGCCCTGCTGCTGGGCGTGTCCTACCTGCCCGCAGTGTGCGGCGTCATCGCGATCTTCCTGTTGATCGGTTATCGGCTGACGGAGGAAGAGCTGGCTAAGGCCGGGCCGGCAGCCTCCTGAAGGAGCGCCTTAAAGGAGCGTCTTGAAGGAGCATCCTAAAGGAGCGTCCTAAAGGACGGGCTAGAGCGCAGGCTTTGAGTCCGTAAAGCGCAGCCCGTCCGCCAGATAGGGCGCGCCGTCGATGGCCGCCGCGGCGCTCGCAGGGGTCGGCGTGCTTCGGCTCTGCCCGAGCAGCGCATCCGCCTCGGCGCTCAGCAGTGATGCTCCGGCGCGGGTCATGGCGTTGATCAGGGCATCAGGCCGCAGCAGCAATTTCACCCCCAGGGCGTCGAGATCGGCCGCGGACGGCGCTCTCATCGCTTCCAGCCGATTGAATACGACCGGTGTCGGGGCCACTTCGCGGATGAGCGCCTCCAGTGCAGCGATCTCCTCGAGCGTCTTCACGCTCTCGATAAAGAGCAGGTCGGCACCGGCGTCGCGATAGGCGTGCGCCCGCTCAACGGCGGCGCTCATCCCGAGGCTGGGCAGCGCATCGGTGCGAGCGCTGATCAGTGTGCTGGCGTGATGGCGGGCGTCGAGAGCGGCCTTGATCTTCCCCACCATGAGTTCGGTGGTGACCAAAGGGCGGGGCACATCGGAATCGAGCCCCTTGCTCATGCGCTGATCTTCCAGCTGGATCATCGCGGCGCCGGCGCGCTCGAGCTGGCGCACGGTGCGGGCGACGTGAAACGCGTGGCCGAACCCGTTGTCGGCATCGACGCACACGGGCGCGTGCACGCGCTCGCAGATGTTGCTGACCGCATCGGCAAGCTCCACCGCGGTCAGCAGCCCGATGTCGGGTCGACCCAGCCGGGTGTAGGCGAGCGCCGCGCCGGACACGAAAACCGTCTCGAAGCCGCTGCGAACCGCAAGCACCGCGGTCAGCGCGTCATAGACACCGGGGGCAACGAGCAGGCCCGGCTGTCCGAGTCGTTCCTTCAGCACCAGTCGACCTCCACGCCCAGATCCGCCGCGTCCGCGGCGTTCGTTGCGGCAACCGCCGCGGCCAGGTCCTGCGCCGCGACGCCGAGTGATTTGTAGACCGTGATGTCCTCCGCGCTGCGGCGCCCGGGGACTGCGCCGCTGAGCAGCTCGCCGAGCTCTCCCAGCACGTGCGACTCATCCACACGGCCGGTTGCCATGGCATTCGCCAGCTCACCAGCCTGGGCAAAGCAGGACGCGCGGTAGTCCGTGAAGTAGCGTGAGCGCACGACCACCTCGGGATCGGCTTCCGCAGCGGTTTGAATTGCCGCGCCGACCAGGTTCACATGCGTGCCCGTCTGCAGCCAGGCACCTTCCAGAATTGGCGTTGCGGCGCTGGTGACCGTGCAGATCACATCTGCGGCGCGGACCGCGCTGGCGGCATCCGTGACCACGGAGGCGGTGACGCCGGCGCTCGGTGGGTGCTGCGCCAACAGTGCCTGCGCCTGCTCGGGACGCCGGGCCCAGACGCTGATGTGCGTCAGGGGCAGCACCGCGGCCAGCGCCTTGAGGTGATGTGCCGCCTCTTCACCGGCACCCATGATCAGCAGGTGCTCAGCATCGGGGCGCGCGAGAGTGCGCGTCGCGAGGGCGCTGGCGCTGGCGGTGCGGATGGCGGTCAGCTCTGCGCCCTGCAGCAGCGCGCGCGGCACGCCGTGCTCGGGATCGAACAACATCACGCCGCCTTCGTGCGTGCCGGCCGGGTCATCGGCCGCGCGCGGGAACTTACTGACCAGTTTCACGCCAAAGCTGCGCGGCTCGCCGAGGTAGCCGGGCATGGCGGTGAGCTTGCCGCCGGTGTCCGGAATCGGAATGTACTGGCGCAGCGGCAGATCCACAGCGCCGCGGGAGACGGACTGCATCGAGGCCCTGGTGCCCGCGATGAAGGCCGTCTC
>JBCDIK010000219.1:0-5532 GCA_038749065.1 Pseudomonadota bacterium
CCAGTGCGCGTTGCAGCCGGGCCAGCCCGCCGCCGGTGGTCTCGCCGCTGATGCTGGCGTTGACGACACGGTGTTCACCGCCCAAACGCTTCACTTCAGCGTCGAGCAAGGCGACCCAGCCCTGGTCTCGTTGAATGCCGTAGGCGGCGCTGATACTGTCGCCCAGCACTAAGATGGTGGTCGGCGTCGCGATGGACCCGGGTGCGAGACGGCGCGATGCATCGAGGCCGGGTCGCGGTGAGCCGTTGGCAACCGGTGCCGGTTCGCCCGCGGTGACGGTCTTGTTGGTCGAGGTGGTTTCGGCGTTGTCGCCGCAGCCGACCATCAGAATGCACGCGAACAGGACGCACCGGATCCGGGTCAAAGCGGATGAACCCGCTGCGGCTGCCGCTGGCATAAGGTGGGCTGTCAGGCTCATGAAACGCGGGCTCGGTCAGAAACAGGCAGCATGAGCGATGCGCGCCGGTGACGCAAAGGTCGACCCGCAACGTGCGTCGTCGCAGTAGCGCAAGAGACAGCTTATGGCAGATTCCCCGTCGACTCCCGTTGCCCGCGCCGAGCAGGTCGCAAAGATCGTCCCGACGGCAGCCGGTGAGCTGACCATCCTGCAGGACATCGATCTGACGATCAGCGAGCGCGACACGCTGGCGGTCGTCGGTGCGTCCGGGTCAGGTAAGACCACCCTGCTCGGAATCCTCGCGGGGCTGGACACCCCTTCCGCGGGACGTGTGTTCCTCGGGCCCCACGAGCTCACAGCGCTCGACGAGGAGCAGCGCGCCCTGGTTCGCGCCGAACGGGTCGGGTTCGTGTTCCAGTCCTTCCAGCTCCTCGAGAGCCTGACCGCGCTGGAAAACGTCATGCTGCCCATCGAGCTGAAACGCGGCAGTGACGTGCGCGAACGGGCCTCGGGGCTGCTTGAGAAGGTCGGGCTCGCAGCACGCCTCGGGCATTACCCGCGCCAGCTCTCTGGTGGCGAACAGCAACGCGTGGCGATTGCCCGGGCATTTGCGACGCAGCCGAGCATCCTGTTCGCCGATGAGCCGACCGGCAACCTCGACACGGCCACCGGCGCGCGCATCATCGATCTGCTGTTTGAACTCAATGCAGAGTTCGGAACGACCCTGGTGCTGGTCACCCACGACGGCCGGCTGGCGGCGCGCTGTGCCCGGCAGATCGAGATTGCCGCGGGCCGCATCCTGTGAACGCGCCGCGTCCTAGCGCTGCACCGCTGCCGACGCCCCCGCGCCGCGCTGCGCTGAGCCTGGCGCGGCGGCTCGCCTGGCGGGACTGGCGCAGTGGCGAAGTGCGGCTATTGCTGGCGGCGCTGCTGGTCGCGGTCGCTTCCGTGACCGCGATCAGCCTCTTCGTCGATCGGCTGCAACGAGCGCTGCTCGATGAGTCCGCGGACTTTCTCGCAGCGGACCGCTACATCAGCGCATCGCGCGCGCTACCGGAAGCGTATCGCGAGCAGGCGCAGGCGCTCGGGCTGAGTTACGCCGATACGCTGCTGTTTCCGAGCATGGTCTTTGGCGCCGACGACCGGAACACCCTGGCCAGCGTCAAAGCGGTCACGCCCGGCTATCCGCTGCGCGGCGAACTGCAGCGCAGCGCCGGGCCTTTCGAGCAGGGCGCGCCGACCGATGCGCTGCCGGCACCGGGTGAAGTATGGCTCGAGAGCCGACTGTTCCCGGCCCTGGGCATCGCACTCGGCGACCGAATCGACGTCGGCCTCGCGCAGCTCACCGTCGCCGGGGTCCTGACCCGAGAGCCGGATCGTGGCGGCAGCATGTTCGATATGGGCCCACGAGTCCTCATGCGCTTCGAGGACGTGCCGGCCACGGAAGTCGTGCAACCGGGCAGTCGACTGCGCTACCGCCTCTTGCTGCGCGGCGCCGAGGCCGATCTCGAGCGCTTCAAAGCGAGCCTCGAACTGCCTGAGGGGCAGCGCTGGGTGGGGATCCGTGACAGCAGCCCTTCGATCGGCGGTGCGCTCAATCGCGCCGAGAGTTTCCTGCTGCTCGGTGGATTGCTGGCGGTGCTGCTGGCGGGGATCGCCGTCGCCCTGGCAGCGCATCGCTACGCGCGCCGGCACTTCGATCATGTGGCCGTGCTCAAGACGCTCGGCTCGCCGCCGTCGCAGATCCTGGCGAGTTACACCACCGTGCTGCTGCTGGTGGCCGCGGCTGCGGTGCCTGTGGGCCTGCTTGCCGGTTATCTGCTGCATGGTCTGATCGTACTGGTGCTGCAGGCGCTGCTCCCGGTCGCGCTGCCCGCATCGGGCTGGTCCCCCTACGTTCTCGGTGCCGTCACCGGGTTGATCTGCGCCGTTGCCTTCGCACTGCCGGCCTTCCTGCATCTGCGCGGTGTCTCGCCCATGAGCGTGATTCGCCGTGATCTCGGCGCATCGCCCCCATCGCGCTACCTGAGCATGGGCTTTGCCGGCGCCGGTATCCTGGCACTGCTCATCTGGTACACCGGCAGCCTCGCTCTAACCCTGTGGACGCTTGGAATCTCCGCTGCGGTCCTGCTGGTGTTCGGTGGCCTGGCCTTCGCGTTGTTACGGGGTAGCCGTGCGCTGGGCACTCAGGCCGGGAGTCAGTGGCGATTTGCGCTGGCCAGCCTGCAGCGGCGCCGCCTCGAGAACACCAGCCAGATTCTCATCTTCGGGCTCGCGCTGATGCTGCTTCTGATGCTCGTGCTGCTGCGCACGGCGCTGCTCGAAGAATGGCAGCAGCAGATTCCCGAAGACGCGCCCAACCACTTCGTGATCAACATCGCGCCGGACGAGATGACGGATTTTCGCGGCCGCCTGGAAGGCGAGCAGCTGCCCCACGAGCTTGGCTACGCCGTCGTTCGCGGACGGGTGACGGCGCTGAACGACGAGTCGGCAGCGGAGGTCTCGGAGCGACTCGAGCGGGAACGACCAAGCGACGGTCGCCCGCGGCTGGGCTCGGAGCGCAACCTGACCTGGGCCGAGGCGCTGCCGGAAGACAACGACGTGGTCGCCGGTCGCTGGTGGGCGGCGGACAGCACCGTGCCGGAGGTATCGCTCGAGGAAGACTACGCCCGCGAGCTGGGCATCGAGGTGGGCGATGAGTTGACCTTCGACATTGCTGGAGCCCAGCTCAGGGCGCCGGTCACCAGCATCCGACGTCTGTCCTGGGAGAGCATGCGGCCCAACTTCTTCATTATCTTCTCGCCGGGCGCGCTCGACGACTACCCGGCAACGTTCATGACCAGCTTCTACCTGCCGCGGGAGCGCAAGGCGTTTCTGAACGAGCTGCTGCGGGCGCACCCGACCGTGACGGTCATCGAAGTCGACGCGATCATGGCCCAGGTGCAAAGCATCGTCGCGCGCGTCAGCCGCGCCGTCGAGCTGATTCTCTATCTGGTGATCGCGGCGGGCGCACTGGTGCTGATCGCGAGTATTCAGGCCAGCCGCGACGCGCGCATGGCAGAGCATGCCCTGCTGCGGGCCCTGGGCGCGACTCGAGGCCTGGTCGCGGGGTCTCTCGCCATCGAGTTTGCCGCGCTCGGCCTGCTCGCCGGGCTGGTCGCCGCCATCGGTGCGGAGCTGGCCGTCGCGGTGCTCAATGATCAGGTCTTCGGGCTACCGGCAACGCTGCATGGCTGGCTCTGGGTGGGGGGGCCGCTGCTTGGCGCCTTACTCATCATGGGGATCGGCGTGGTGAGCACTCGCGAGCTGGTGCGCACGCCCCCCATGCTGGTTCTGCGGTCCCTACGCTGATTCATGGCGGTGCCCCGCCACCGCGGCGTCAAGGCATCGACGCGAATCTGATGCGGCCGACAGTGCAGGAGAACCCAGCCACAGTTTGAGCAGGCTACGGGTCGCCCTGAGTGATGGTGAACTACCGTAAGGGAGCAGACTTGAATAGGCTCCGTGCATCCGATGACGCCTGCCCAGGCTAATCTTCCTCCTTTGTCCCTGCGGGCTCTTTGGCCCCTCGTGCTGCCGCTGTTGGGCGTGACGCTGTGCCTGTACCTCGCCCTGGGCGCCCTGCAGACCGAGCGGGTGCAGTTTCGCTCTGCGGCGGCTTTAGCGGGTCTGCAGGCGCTGGCAGTGCCCGTGGACGAACCGGTCACGGCGCGCTATCTGATCCGCGCCAAGCAGTTGGCGCCGGCGCTGACCGCACTCGGTGGCCGCGCCGGGGATCGCTATGTTGAACAGGTTGAACAGGCGGTCTCGCACTACCTGCGCAGCGGAGCTCTAGGTGACGGGCCGGAGCAGCGGGCGCTCATCGAGCGGCTGGACAGTGCGCAGCGCGGTCTCGCGGAGACCCTGCGCAGCTCCCTCGCCGGCGGCCAGCGCTCCGCGGCGCTCATGGTGTACGCGCTGTTTGGGGTTCTGCTCAGTGTCGGCCTCGGCGCTGTGTTTCTGGCGCGTCGGCCCGAGCGTCAATCTGTGGCCCGGCCCTGGCCGCACGCCGGCGTGGATCTGCAGCTCTTTGAAGAGTCTCCCGTGCCCATGGCCTACAGCGATGAGTTTGACCGCATCGCGGCGATCAATCCGGCCTACCTGCGAATGTCCGGCTACAGCGAGGAAGAACTGCTCGGCCGTGAGCTGCTCTTCAACGAGTCCGGGCGCCAACAAGCGACGTATTTTGATGCGATGCGCGACCAGCTGCGACTGGAAGGTCGCTGGCAGGGCGAGCTGTGGATGCGGAACAAGAGCGGCGAAGCTTATGCCAACAAGGTGGTGCGGCTGGCGATCTGCGACGGCGGTGACCGCCTGGCGGGCTATCTGACCGTATCTAGCGAGTCGCTGCAGGCTGACGAGCAGCAGCGGCTGATGCTCTGGCAGGCGCACCACGATCCGCTGACCAAACTGCCGAACCGCATCATGCTCGAAGAGCGGCTGTCCCGGACGCTGCTGTCCGAGCAGCCCCGCGGTGTGCTGCTGAGCATCGACATTGATCGCTTCAAGGAAGTCAACGACTCCGTCGGCCCCAGCTTTGGCGATCAGATCCTGATGGACGCCGCCATGCGGTTGGCCATGTGTGCGGAAGAAGACGATACGGTGGCGCGGGTCGGTGGCGATACCTTCGTGATCCTCAGTGAGTGTGCGGATCCGGAGCGCCGCGCACAGGAGCTCGCGAGCAGCCTGCCGGCCTCTCTCATGGAGCCATTTCGCCTGCCGGACAAGGAGATTTTCCTGCAGGTGAGTATCGGTATCGTCAGCTTTCCGAAAGATGGTGACAGCGGTGCCGAGCTGTTGCAGAAAGCGGATGCGGCCCGAGGCGAGGTCAAGCGCGCCGGCGGCAACGGCGTTGGCTACTTCGAGGTGGAAATCAACCAGCGGGCGGAACGCCGCCTCATGCTGCAGAGCGCGCTGCGCAGCGCGCGCGTGGACGGGGAGCTGGCGCTGGTGCTGCAGCCGATCGTGGCGCTGGGCGAGAAGCGTCTGCTCGGCGCCGAGGCCCTGCTGCGCTGGGAGCATCCAACGTTGGGTCCCATCTCGCCGGGGGAATTCATCCCCATTGCCGAAAGCTCCGGCCTGATCCATGAGCTGGG
>JBCDIK010000220.1:0-5517 GCA_038749065.1 Pseudomonadota bacterium
CCTGCCGGCACAGCTCGAACGCTGAGACGCCGACGCGCTTGGCGCACTCCTGCCAGGACAGGTCGTATTTTCGCGCGATGCTCGCCAGGCCCTTAGGCTGGATCGTACTGAACACCCCGTCGCTGACCGACAGCAAGAGATTTGTGGTCGCTAGCGGAATAGCACCTCCGGAGTAGCCCATTCCCAGCACGATGCCCAGCGTTGGCACATCCAGGTTGCTCATGGTGCCGATGAGGCGCGAGATGGAATGCGCCTGATTATTGCGATTGGCCGCTTCTTCAGCGTCGGCGCCGGGCGTGTCCATGAAGGTCAGAATTGGCAGGTTGCGCCGGCTCCACTGCTCGACGATCGTCGCGGCCTGCAGGTGATGCTCGGGGCTCCAGACGCCGTTGCGGCTTTCGCGATTCTGGGCAAGAACCCCCAGCTGCCGCGTCTCCTTGCGGAAAGTCAGTTCGATTTCCGCAGCGTAAAGCGGTCCGGCGTCGATCACCTGGCGCGGCTTCGTTCCAAGCAGCTCGATGACCGCTCGGGCACTCGCGCGGCCCTGCGCTTCGGCCGGGGCCACACACTGTTCGCAGTACCCGTCGGTCGATAGCTCGTTCAGCGTCTCGCAGTGCTCGTCGACGGCGGCGTTGCTCAGGAGTCCGTCCAGCAACGCTTCGGTGCGGTCACCGGGGCGCCCCTTGAACAGGGATGTATCCCCCGCGAGGCTCTCCGCGATGAGAAACAGGCGATCGCCCGGATCCTTCTGGTCGTGTGCGCTCATGGTGTCGTTCCCTCCGACCACCGACGCGAATCGGCGATTCTGTGCCAGTGCCTGAGGCGCGGTTATAGCAGGAAATTCGCAAAGGCGTGTTGCCTGGTGTTTCCGAGCATGCCAACTCCCGTGTGTTGACCCGTTAGCGAGTCAGGGTCGTAGCAATACCGCATGCTGCGCTGCAGCAATACGTGCGTTAGAACGGGGATTGATAGAGCGGGTTGGCCGATCTGGCGCGCTTCATTACCAATTCACGGATCGAGAGATTAGGTAATTGGCGAGGGGATACTGGACTTGACTATGGCGGCGAGCCTTGGGGATCTGAGCTATGGGCACCTGCGTGATGCCGTGCATGAGCAGGAGCAACGGGAACGCGCCATCGCGGATCCCGGCGCCTACCACGGTGACGTGGCCGCAAGTGAACTGCACTGGTATTGCCCGGAGGAACAGTGCTGGGTCACGCGTGCACCGGAATCCGGGGATTGGTCCGGCTATGCCATCGAGTCCGGAGACCGCGTCGCGCCACCTGCGTTGACAGCGAGCTGGCGGCCCTGGCAGCGCGCCTTTGATGATCGCGATGCACCCTTTTATCGCTGGTTCCAGGGAGCGCTGACCAACGCCTGCTTCAACGAGGTGGACCGCCATGTTCTGGCGGGTCACGGCGATCGAACGTCTTTCATCTTCGAGGGGGATCGCTGGGATCCCTCCAAGGCTGATGGCAAGGGTGGCCCGGTATTCGAGGCCCACATCAGCTATCGCACGCTGCTGATCGAGACGGTACTGCGGGCCGAGGTGCTCAGTGCGCTCGGAGTCAGCAAGGGCGACCGGGTCGCGTTCAACCTACCCAACATTCCGGAACAGCTTTTCTACACGGAGGCCGCCAAGCGGCTCGGCGCGATTTACACGCCAGTTTTTGGCGGCTTTTCCGCCAAGACGCTATCGGATCGGATCTGCGATGCCGGTGCCCGGGTGGTGGTGACCGCAGATGGCGGCTATCGCAACGCAGAAATGGTCGGCTACAAAGAAAGCTACTGCGATCAGGCCCTTGATAACTTCCTACCGCGGAACACGGCGCTGGCCGCGCTCGAACGGGTGCTCGCCCAATACGACCAGGGCGGTCTGGCGCAGCGCCTGACGTCGCAGGCGGCCGCGGCGCTTGTTGGCGAGATTACCCTGGAGCGCGGAGACGTGATGCGCGAGCTGGGTCGCGCCCTGGCGGCGGAACCGGAGATGGCGGCCGAGCGCAGCGCCGAGATTCGCACGGCCGTGGCGCGGGAGCTGGCTGCGGAGACCCACACGGTCGAGCACGTGGTCGTCTGCCGGTACACCGGCCAGGACATCGTTAAGCATGCGCGCGACCGCTGGTCTCACGAGCAAACGGAGCGGGCGCTCGAGGCGATTCTCGAGCGGGCCCGGGCTGCCGGCTTCGAAGTTCGGGATCGTACCGAGCTGGAGGCGCTGCCGCCTGCTGTTCTCTGGCGCGCGCTCTGTGCCAGCCATCCCCCAACCGCGGTCGACCCGGACTGGCCGATGTTTATCATCTACACGTCCGGCTCCACCGGAAAGCCGAAAGGCGTGGTGCACGTCCACGGCGGCTGGCTGTCCGGCGTCACTCACAGCCTGCGCATGATCTTTGATGCGAAGCCGGAAGATCGCCTCTGGGTGGTGGCGGATCCCGGCTGGATCACCGGCCAGGCCTACATGATCGCGGCGCCCTTGGCCCTTGGAATGACATCGCTGGTCGCCGAAGGCTCGCCACTGTTCCCGCATGCGGGTCGCTTCTCGTCGATCATCGAGCGGCACAAGGTGACGCTGTTCAAGGCGGGATCGACCTTCCTCAAGTCCGTCATGACCGATCCGGCGAGCACCGCCGATATGGCAGCCCACGACATGTCCGGCCTCAAGGCGGCAACGTTCTGCGCCGAGCCGGTGTCGCCATCGGTTCAGGAATTTGCGATGGCGCAGGTGTGCGAGCGCTACATCAATTCCTACTGGGCGACGGAGCACGGAGGTATGGTGTTCTCCTGCCCCTGGGGCGATTTCAAACCGCTCGCGCCCGATGCCAAGACCTGGGCCATGCCCTGGGTGGATGCCCAGGTGCGTATCGCAGAGGAAACGGACGCGGACGGTCGAGCGACACGCTGGCGCCCTGCCGAGGTGGGGGAGAAGGGCGAGCTGGTCATCGCCCGGCCCTACGCCTACCTCGCGCGGACGCTCTGGGGAGATGTCGCGCGGCTGGGCCAGCCCGAGTGGCAGGGGGATATCGAGCGTTTCAAGAGTGTGTATTTCGACCGCTGGTCTGATGGGCTGGCCTACACGCAGGGCGACTACGCTCGCGGTCACGAAGGGGGCGGGTTCACGCTGCACGGTCGCAGCGATGACGTGATCAACGCCTCCGGGCATCGCATCGGCACGGAAGAAATTGAGGGCGCCATCCTGCGGGACAAGACGCTGCGCAAGGACAGCCCCCTCGGCAATGTCGTCGTCGTCGGCGCGCCGCACGAGGAAAAGGGGGAAACCCCCGTGGCGTTTCTGATCCCAGCGCCCGGTTCTCGGCTCCAAGACGATGATCTTGCGCGTCTGGCCGGGTTGGTGCGCACGGAGAAAGGCGCGACCGCAGTGCCGTCAGACTTTCTGATCGTCAACGCGTTTCCGGAAACACGCTCTGGCAAGTACATGCGCCGAACGCTGCGCGCATTGCTGCTGGAAGAGCCGCTGGGTGATCTATCCACCCTGCGCAACCCGGAAATCGTCGAGGAGATCCGCGAGACCGTCGCGCGCTGGAAAGCGTTTGGGCAGCTCAGCGAAGCGCGGCAGATCGTGCAGAGCTATCGCTATCTGCGCGTGGAGAACCACTTTCTTCGCCCCAGTCAGCAGGTGAGCATTGTCACTATCAACAGCCCGCCGGTGAACGCTCTCAGCGAACGGACGCTCGATGAGCTGCACACGGTGATCGGTCATCTTGCCAAGCAGGACGCGACGGTGGCCGTCGTGATCACCGGCGCGGGTAACGCCTTCGTCGCGGGAGCTGATGTCAAGGAACTGCTGGAAGTCGGCGAAGCCGGAGATCTGTCCAGCGCCCAGACGCCGCCGAACGCCGCTCACACGGCGTTTTCCGGCATTGAGAATCTGGGCAAGCCGGTAATCGCAGCCGTAAACGGGCCAGCGCTCGGCGGTGGGAATGAGCTGGTGCTGACCTGCAGTTACGTGCTCGCTGCCAGCGACGCCCGGTTCGGGCAGCCGGAGATCAATCTCAATCTGCTGCCCGGCTACGGTGGTACCCAGCGGCTACCTCGGCGCCTGCATCAACGCGGCGGAGAGCCGGGCCTCAGCAGCGCGCTGCGCATGCTGCTGGACGGGCGTGCGATCAGCGCTGACGATGCGCTGGCGCTGGGCCTGGTCGATGCCATCGTGCCCGCTCGGGAAGCGGGCGTCGTTGAGCGAGCGGTCGCTCTGGTGCGCGCCTACCTCGACGGCGAGGGGCCGCTACCCGCCGCGCAGGTGCGCTGGCAGGAAGCTCTGGCGCAGCGGGAGCGACCGCTGCCGATCATCCGGGAAACCTATGCAGAGCCCGCGCTCGCAGCTGCGATTCTGCAGCTCCGACACAGCGGCCGCTCGGCGAGCGTGAATCGTATCATCGAGGCCACGCTGCACGGTGCGGCGCACGGCCAGCAGGCGGGGCTCGCGTTCGAGGCCGAGCAGTTCGCCCAGGCGGTCTGCGATCCTGATTCCGGCCCGAAGGGCATCAAGGCGTTTTTAGAAAAGCGCAGCGCGCCCCTGCCGGTCAAGCGCGCGGCGATTGCACCGGATGCCAACGAGGCGACCCGCGCAGCGCTCGAGGCAGAGGGGCGACTGCTGCCCCTGAACGCGAGCTTCTACCCCGGGATCACTCCGGTGCCGCAGTACCAATACGGTATGGGTGTCGACAAGGATCCGGCCACAGGCCTGCCGCGCCACGGTGATCCGAAAGATTCCGAGCGGTTGCTGGTGTTCCCGACGCCGCGGCCCGCCGCCAATGAAGCGCTGGTCTACATCCTGGCGTCCGAGGTCAACTTCAACGATATCTGGGCACTCACGGGCATTCCGGTGTCACCCTTCGACGTGCGCGACAACGACGATCTGCAGGTCACCGGTTCCGGTGGCATCGGGCTGATCGCGAGGTTAGGGGATTCGCTGCTGCAGGAAGGCCGGCTGTCCGTTGGGCAGCTTGTCACGATCTACTCCGGGCAAAGCGAGCTGGTCTCACCGGATCAGGGCCTGGATCCCATGGCTGCGAACTTCCACATCCAGGGCTACGAGGTCAATGACGGCAGTCATGCGCAGTTCCTGACGGTACAGGGTCCGCAGCTGCATCCGAAGCTGGCCGGGCTGACCATTGAGGAGGCCGGCTCCTACGGGCTCACGCTCGGGACGATCCACCGGGCGCTGTTCAACACCTTAGATGTCGAGAGCGGCAAGCGCCTCTTCGTCGAAGGTGCTTCCACCGGCACGGGTTTGGAGTGCCTGCGCAGCGCGCGGCAGTCCGGTCTCGACGTGGTCGGTATGGTGTCCGCCGAAGATCGCGCTGAACGGGTGCGCAGCCACGGCGGAATACCCGTCAATCGCAAAGATCCCCGCTGGGCGGACGTCTTCCAGCCAGTGCCCGATGATCCAGAGCGCTGGGCGGCCTGGGAAGCAGCCGGCCAACCGTTCGTCGACAGCGTTCATCAGGACGCGGGCGGGGCGATGGACTATGTGGTCTCCCACGCCGGTGAACAGGC
>JBCDIK010000221.1:0-5513 GCA_038749065.1 Pseudomonadota bacterium
CGGAAGCGCGTTGGGTATAGGCCTCGGTACGCTCAGCACCTACGAAGCGCCCGGCTCCACCAACACGGACGCCAACGGCTGCGGGTACGCCCTCTGCCCTGGCCTGGTTGAGGCGCTCTCCTGCAGGCGATTGCGCAGCGCTGCGGGACCTGTCAGCCCGCGGAGATAGATCAGGCTGGTCCACCCCTGCGCGTCTTCATAAAGCTGGGTACGCAGCGCCATGCCCAGCGGCGCGTCGGCGGAAAAGCTTTCGAGCGTCAGCGCCGGCAACGCTGCCTCCCGAGCCTGCGCGCGGCGCTGCCAGTACGGTGCAAACGCTTCCGGTGCAAAGGGCGACATGGCTAGAGCCTGTGCGAACGCAGCGCGCTCAAGGTCGGGGTCAGCCCGCAACAACCGCTGCGCGTGCGCCTGTTGCGATGGCGCGGGCAGCAGGGCAGTGACGGCGCTGAAGTCCGTTAGCTCTCCAGCCTCGATCGCTCGCGACAGCCGCTGCGCAGTCATCGCGGTCGCCTCCAGCACTGCCGCTTCGCTGCTGGCCTGGACCGCGATCAGATAGCGCATATCGAAGGCGGCGAAATCGCTGCGCAGAGCGTTGTCGGCCGCGATCTGGTCCGGCGGGACTGGCGTTAGCGCACTCAGATCATCGTTGAAGAGGGGCTGGCTCAGGAGCACGGGGAGGGTGAACGTCAGGACCAGCAGCCAGGGCGCGTGATTGAGGACGTGCACCGAGGAAACCGGGGTATCGACAATGGGTGCGCTCGCATCTGGAGATTGGAGCGGGGCATCGAGCCAGCGCGTTGCGAGCGCGGCGGCGCTGATTCCCGCCAGCGCAAACAGACCCAGCTGGCTGATGCCCTGGGTCCCGCTGAGCAGGAAGGCGCCGAAGGCCAGCAGCGTGCTGAGAATGCCGAGGACCAGCGTGGGCCACAGCGCATCCGAGTGCGACTGTGCCACGCGGCGGTGGGTGAGTACGTGTAGCGGATAGTCGATCGCGACCCCGAGCAGGGTAAAGCCGAACGCGAGGGTGATGCCGTGCACGCGCTCTGCGGTGATGGCGAGCACGGCCAGCCCAGCCACAGCGCCCGTGAGCAGAGGCAGTGCGCTGATCAGCACCGGCTGCACGGCGCGAAAGCGCGCCAGCACGAGCAAGGCCAGGGCCAGCCCAGCAGCGCTCGTGAACAGGGTGGACTCCCAGGCGACGGTCTCCTGCAGGCGCGCACCGTAGGCGGGCGAGCCGTAGATCGCCGCATCCGCCGCGCCCGCCTGCGCAAGGGCCGCCTCCAGCCCGCGCAGCACTTGACCGGCACGAGCAGTGTCGAAGACAGGTCCAGCGGCGCGGAGCACCAGAACCTGGCCAAGCGGACCCTGGGTGGTCTGCGCGCGCGGTTGCGCGCGCACTGGGGGCAAGAAGCGCGACAGGGCGGTAACGGTCGCAAGTGTCGGATCGATGGCTACGAGATCGTAGAGCGTGTCGTCCGGGGCGCTGGCCAGATCTGCCGCGCGCTCGTCCAACACCGTGCGCCAGGCCGCCTCGGTCGCCGGTGGCGGCGCGAGCCAAGGCTGTGCACCCAGCAGCTCCGCGGGGATCTCGGGCGCGCTGCCAAGGGCGGGCCAGATCACCGTCAATCCTTCCGGCGCCCGGTCGCGCCAGTCCAGCGCCAGGCGATCGCGCAGCGGGCCACGACCTGGCCCCAGGTCAACGAACAGCAGAGCAGCCCCCGGGCCCTGGCCGAGCCTGCTGCTGAGGATCTGCTCTGGCGCGGTCGCTGGCTGTGGCAGGAAGAACGTCAGGGCGTAGCTGAGTCGCAGCTGGGTGAGCGCCACAGCGAGCAACGCGCCCACCAGCAAAAGGAGCACGAGGAGACGCACCGCAGGTGGCCCATGGGGCGTGATTGGTTGCGTGTCCACAGACCTCAAGGCAGGAGTGGCCAAAAGTCTAGGGACAGGCTGCCGCGGCGGCCACGATCCGCCGCGACTGTTCGCAGCTGATCACCCTCGATCGACAGGGTGATGTTCGCCATGCCCTGCCGGGTGCCCGGATCTTTGGGCTGCAGCACGAGGGATTGTGCTGTCCCGGGTTCGCGCTCGGTCTCGGCACTCAGCTCAAAGTGCTGCAGTACCCAGGCGAGATCGCCGTTGAGCAAAGCGCTGGCGGTGAGTAGCAGGAGCTGCCCCGGGCGTTGCGGGGTCAGCCGGAACTGATGGCGGATCCGGGTAAAAGCCGCTGCAGGCAGGACGGTCGCAGGCGGTGGTGCCTGCTCCGGTCGCAGGATCGTCAGGGACCCCGCTTCGATACAGCGCAACTCCTGCCGCGGGGTTTCCACCTGCATGTACAGCGCCCCGTCCGCGGTGCGCCAGACGCGACCGCGGCTTTCGACGGCGCGCTTGAACATGGGACTGCGCTGTCGCTCGACGTAAGCGAGTGGGCGATCTGCTGGGAACCGCAAGTCCGCAAGCAACGCCCGAGCATTGGAGGATGGCTGGGCATCACCGGCATGTCCTGGGCCCGCGAAGGCCAGTCGCAGCAGCAGTGCGAGAACGACAACGGTGTCGCGAATGGTCACGGCCGCTGCCAGAAGTCGTAGAAGTTGAACCAGCTGAGCGGCGCTGCCCGGACGTGGTGCTCCAGCCGTTCCACGTAGCGCGTCGCCAGCAGCTGCAGGGCCTCTGTCCGGGACTCCCGTGGGAGCCGCACACCCTGGCTCAGCACTTCACAGTGCACTTCGTAGCCGTCCGCGGTCAGCCGGCAGAAGGCGCAGATGATGGGCGCGCGGAAGGTGCTGGCGATCAGGTAGGGACCGGCGGGAAAACGCGCTGGGGTGCCGAGGAAGGGGATGGTCACTTCCCGGTCGTTGCCGCTCGCGTCGCCGCGGGTGCGGTCTGCGAGAAATCCCACCCAGCGACCGCCTTTCAGCGCCGCGCCGATTTCGAGCCCAAGCGCGACACTATCCTGCCCGGCGTCGATCATGTTGGCGACCAGGTTCGGGTTGAGTTCGCGCATGACGTCGACGAAGCGACCGCCGATTTTCTGGTCGAGCACAATTCGCAGGTCCATTCCGCCAAGCTGCGCCCCGACAACCCGGGCGGCTTCGAAAGAGCCCAGGTGCGCCGCGAGGAACAGACCACCGCGCGCGCCGTCGACCACCGCCTGCGCGTCTTCACCGCCGACGAAGGTCAGCGGGATCTGGCCCTCCTGCCCGGTCAGGAAGAAGAAGCGGTCCGCGGTCGTGCGGGCGAAGGCGTGAAAGTGGCGCAGCACGTCGCTCTCACGCACCGGGCGCTGCAGCACTCGCTGGAGGTAGGTGCGCGAGGCCGCCCGCTCCGGCGCGCGGACCAGGTAGAAGTACGGGGTGACCGGGTATAGCACGAGCAGTAACGGCCGGCGCCCGAGGTGGCGAGCGAGCCAGGCCAGCAAACGCAGGCCGAAGGTCGAGCCCGCTTCCGGGCGCCCGGCCCAGTGGTCGGTGGTCTTAGGCACCGACCGGTGCGCCACCGACGCTGTCGATGACCGCCTGCCGCAAAGCCGCCCGGGGCAGCTTGCTGGTACCGGTCCGTGGCAGGGCCTGGACCAGCGTCAGCGGTCGTGGCTGGAAAACGGGATCAATGCGCCCGGCGAGCGCGCTCTTGAGCTCGGAGACCGTGCTCTGTGGCGCAACCACGAGCGCTCCCAGACGCCCGGTACCGGGCAGACCGAGTTGCTCCGGATCGTAGAACACGCCATCCACAACCCCGGGCAGGGCGCACAACTCACGGTTGAGCCGGCTTAAAGACTCACGCTTGCCGCCGATCTTGACCAGATCAGCCGTGCGCCCAAGCAGTTCGTAGCGATTGCCTGGCGTGGGCGCGAACCGATCCGCGAGGGTCACCGGGCCGGGCAGGGCGCTGGCCTGCACGTGCAGTCGCTCGCCTTCGCGCTGCACGGCAAACTCCGGGAAAAAGGACCAGTGCGCGTCGCTCGCGGTCCGCCGGCTGGCCAGGGAACCGATCTCGCTGCAGCCGTAAATCTCGAGGACCTCGGCGCGGTGGCGAGCTTCCAGCGTCTTGGCCTGCTCGGGATCGAGCGGCGCAGTGGCGCTGACGACCCGATGCAAGGGCAGTGCGTCCGGCAGGCTCTTCAAGAGTGCGCGCAGATGCACCGGTGTGGTGACCAGGACCGTGGCTGGCGTCGACTGCGCGAGCTGCGCGGTGGCCCTGGCGACATCCTGCGGAAAGAAACTCGGCCCGCACCACAGCGTCACCGGGTGCGCGGTGGCTAGAAGCAACGCCCATTCGAAACCGTACATGTGCCAGCTCGGCACCGTTGCGACAAGGCCCAGCTCGGCGCCGGGGAGGGCCAGCAGCTCGCCATGGGTGGCGCGCCCCTGGCACAGGAGTCCCCAGGGTTTATCGTGTGCCTGTGGAGCGCCGGTGCTGCCGGAGGTAAACGCGCGGGCGACGATCTGATCGCTTGCCAAGGCGCCCGCACGCGCGCTGCCGTTGCCACCGGCAACGAGTGCGACGTGCTGGTCGCGGGCCTGTTCGTGGTCGGCGATCTCTCGCGTATCCCGATGGTCGCGGCGCAACGCGTCCGCGGCCTCGTCGGTGCGTTGGCCGGGGAGCAGCGTGATCTGGCCCCGCAGGGCCGCGGCGAGGAATGAGGCCGCGAACCAGTAGCGATCCTCGCAGCGATTGATCAGAAAGCGCGCCGGGGCCAACTGCTCTGCAAGGGTCGCAACATCAGCACCGAGCTGGCCGGCGGAGAGATCACCGTGTGGACCGGCGGCGATCATTGCCGTCTCGGGCCGGGCGATCAGTTCGAGCGCGTACATGAGCTGCCGATGACCGCCCGGGCGCCTGGCGGATCAGGCCCGCGCGTTCACCTCTTCGGTCACGTGCTGCGTCAGGTTACCCAAAGTCGCGAAGATCTCTTTGGTGCCCTCGTCTTCGGCGGAAAGATGCACGTCGTACTCCTCGGCGATCGCGACAGCGATCTCCAGCGCATCGATGGAATCGAGTCCCAGCCCGTCGTCCTCGAACATGATGGCGTCGGGATCGATGCTCTCCGGCGCGACATCTTCGAGATTGAGCACATCGACGATGAGCTTTGCCATACGTTGCTGTTCAGGGGTCTGGGGCATGAGGACTGGCAGCCGTTAAAACAGGGCGATTGTCCGCAAAGCGCTGGTCGTTTTCAACGAATCAGGCGGGGGCTGCCGATTCCCGAGCCAGTCGAAAAACACCGTCCATCTCGACCACCAGGGCTTCGCGGCAGATATCGCCCTGAACCACGGACGGCGGTGGGAAGCCGTCGAAGGTCCTGTGGTAGCAGGACAGCGCTTCCTCGAGCTGTTCCGGTGACCGCAGATAGATCCGTAACAGCTCTGTGTGGTAACTCGGCAGCGTTGCTTGCAGACAGTGAGCCGCTGCCACTAGCGTTTCGGCAGTCGCTGGCCCCGTGCCAATGGTTTGGGCAGAGATTCCTAGCAAACGATCTTGGGCTTCGGCAAAGGCGTAATTAAACTGCGGCCCCTGGC
>JBCDIK010000222.1:0-5488 GCA_038749065.1 Pseudomonadota bacterium
GAAGCTCGGCCGCGAGCTGTTTGAAGTGAACAGCAGCACGATGCGCCGTCTGTTCGAAACGCAAGCTGAAGGCGTGCGTCAGTACTTCGAAACCAACCAGGCTTTCGCCAAGCGTCTGCCGGAAGTCCGCGACGTGTCCAGCTTCGTTGAGCTGCAGCGCGACTACGGCCAGACCCTGTGGGCCGACGCCCAGTCGAACCTGCGCACCAACGGCGCCATCCTGCGCGAAGCGGTGGAGCACACCGGCAGCGCGCTCAAGGAAGCCTGGTCGGGCACCGTCGAGGCCGCGAAGGATGCGGTTGAAGACGTCGCAGACAGCGTCAAAGCAGCCTAAACGGCGAATGGTCGGAACCGGGTCGCTGGTCGCAGCGGCCCGCTCCACCGACACTGAAAAACTCGCCGCCCGGCGAGTTTTTTGTATCCGGCGCTTAAGTTCCGGATAGGATTGGACAGAATCCGGGCCGAAGGCCACGCCGCCATCAGAGCTGGCGGGCGCAGGCTCAAGCCAACTTGCGGGAGGAGGCTGGGTGTTACAGCAACTGAGCACCCTGGACGCGAGCTTCGCGTTCATGGAAACCAAGGCATCGCCGATGCACATCGGCTCACTGTACGTTTACGATCGCGGCGGCAAGCACGCGTCGGGGTTGACCGAGGACGAAGTGCTGCGGTTCTACGAGGAGCGACTGCATCTGTGGTCCTTCTCCCGGCAGCGTCTGGTGCGGGTCCCCATGGACCTCGATTACCCCTACTGGATCGAAGACGCCGAGTTTGACCTCGAGTACCACGTGCGCCGTATCGGGCTGCCCAGCCCCGGCGACTGGGCGACTTTGGAGCAGGTCGCCGCGCGGATTTTCTCCAGGCCGCTCGATCTGACCCGTCCCCTGTGGGAGGTCTACGTCATCGAGGGCGTGCGCGCACCGGGGATTGTTAACGACGGTTTCGCGGTGCTCACGAAGACGCACCACGCCGCGGTCGATGGCACTTCAGGGATGCACATGATGGCGACGCTGCACAGCAGCGAGCCCAAGGCGGATCCGATCCCGGCCCCGGAGCGCCCCTGGCGCCCGGATGCGACCCCGAGCGATGCGGAACTTCTGATGCGTAGCGGGGTAAACAACGCCATGCAGCCGCTGCGGTTTGCGCAGGCGCTTGGCAGAAACCTGCAGGGCATCGCCGCGGGTCTTGGCGCCAGCGGTGGCCAGGTGGGGATGCTGGGCGGGCTTGCGCGAGCGGGCTCTCAGGTTGGCGAGCAGGTCGGCAAGCTCACCGCCCAGACGATGCGGGTGGTCCCGGCGACGCGCTTCAATGGCGAGGTCAGCGGTCATCGCGTGATCGGTGGCCATACGGTGGCACTGAGCGATTTCAAGGGGCCGCGGGCGGCCGTGCCAGGCGCGACCGTGAACGATGTCGTGCTGACGATCTGCGGCGGCGCGATTGGCCGTTACCTGTACGCCAAGAAAGAACTGCCCGGAGACCCGCTGATCGCGATGGCGCCGGTCAATGTCCGCCGTCCCGGCGACATGCGGGCGGGCAACCAGGTCAGCGCCCTGTTCGTTGCGATCGGCACGCAGATCGCGGACCCGCTGGAGCGGCTTGCGGGCATTCGCTCGGCCACGGCAACGAGCAAGGCGGTGAACAACGCCGTTGGGGCCCGCGCCATGACGGATTTCAGCCAGTTCGTCCCCGCGGTGACCGCAGCGCTGGCCGGGCGCCTGTCCTCGGCCATGGCGCAGGCGCCGAATCCCGCGTTCAACGTGAGCATCACCAATGTCCCGGGCCCGCAGGAGCCCATCTACAGCATGGGATGCGAGCTGAAAGCGCAGCTCGGTCTCGGCCCCATCACCCACGGCATGGGGCTGATCATGCCGGTGACCAGCTATTGCGGTCAGATCACGATCGGCTTCACCTCCTGCCGGGACATGATTCCCGATCCGGATCTGTTCGTGGATTGCCTGGCCGATGCGGCAGCGGAGCTGTTCTCTGCCAGCGCGCGAGCGCTCGAGGCGAGCGGAGCAGCGGACGCCGCCGGGGCTGCGTCTAAGCCTAAGCCCAAGGCGAAAACGAAGCGGAAAACCAAAGCGACCGCCAAAGACAAGACGGCGACCAAAACCGAGGCAAAAGCGAAGGCCAAAACCAAAACCAAGGCCAAATCCAAGGCGAAAGCCAAGGCCAAGCCCGCGGCCGCTGCGATGACAGGGGCCGACGAAGCGTCGGTGGCAGAGGTCCCGCCGATGGTTCCGGTCGCAGGCCAGGGCGAGGCGGGGGGTGACTCATGAGCCGCCCGGTAGCGTTGGTGACCGGTGCATCGTCCGGCATCGGCCGCGAGTTCGCGAAAGTCTTCGCGGCGCACGGTCATGATCTGGTGCTGGTCGCGCGGCGCGAGCGCAAGCTGGAAGCGCTCGCTGCAGAGATCCTCGCTGACCAGGGCGACGCCTGCACCGTTGATGTGATCGCTGTCGATCTGGGCAAGGCCAAAGGACCCAAGCGGCTGGTCGCGGAGCTGCGTGATCGTGGCATCGCCGTCGATGCACTGGTGAACAACGCAGGCCTTGCGGACTCCGGCAACTTCGCGGAGATGAGCGCGGCCCGGGCCCTCGATATCGTGAACCTCAACGTGCGCGCCCTCACCGAGTTGTCCCTGGCCCTGCTGCCGGACATGGTGGAACGCGGTCGCGGGCGTATTCTGAACGTGGCTTCGATCGTGGCGTTCCAGCCGGTGCCCAGCATGGCGGTCTACAGCGCGAGCAAGGCGTACGTCCTGTCGCTGACCGAGAGCCTGTCGGAAGAACTCAAGCACACGGGCGTCACCGTCTCCGCCCTGTGCCCCGGACTGACGAAGACCGAGATGACGGAAGACATCGACATGGCCGCTGAGGTGCCGGAGTTGTTCGTTGGGCAAGCGCGCGACGTCGCCGAGCAAGGCTACCGGGCCTGCATGCGCGGCGAAGTCATCGCCATCCCCGGGCTGCTCAATCAGGCTTTTGTCGGCTGGACACAAACGCAGCCGCGCTGGTCATATCGGCTGCTCTCCGGGCTCGCAGCCCGTTTTTCTCAGGGAGGACGACCATGAGTGCTGATACCAAGCAGCCGGGTTCTGCGGAGGGCGCACAGGCGCCAGGCGCAACCATTACCTTCGCCGGCGAACACGCCGACGGCCATCGGGGCTATCGTGAGCGGACGCAGGGTGTCCCGCTGAATGCGGCCCTGGGCGTGGACCGGGAGTCCTTTGCGGAAACCTGGCGATCCTTATTCAACACTGCCATCAGTCAGCCGCGAGCGCTGTTCGAAAGCGCCTGGTCCCTGCAGCGCGAACTGTTCGATATTGCCCTGGGGACCAGCGATCTTGCGCCGGAGCCTGCGGATGGCCGGTTCCACGACGAGGCCTGGGCACACAGCGCCGTGTACCGGCGGCTCGGACAGGCCTACCTCGCCTGGTCGAACAGCCTGGACCAGTGGCTCGCTCAAAGCGGCCTGTCGGGCATTGATCATTCCCGCGCCCGGTTTGTACTCGATGCGCTGAAGGAGGTCCTTGCGCCCATGAACACGCTGCCGGGCAACCCCGGCGCCATGCGGCAGCTCGCAGAGACTCGCGGCCAGTCGCTGGTGGACGGCGTGAAGAACTTCATCGACGACCGTCGCTACAACCATGGCTACCCGTCCGTCGCCGACCGGGACGGTTTTGTCGTTGGTAAGGACGTTGCGGCCAGCGACGGCGCGGTCATCTTTCGGAGCGAACTGCTCGAACTGATGCAGTACCGCCCGAAAACTGAAAACGTGCAGGCTGAGCCGCTGCTGTACGTGTTCAGTCAGGTCAACCGCTTCTACCTGGGTGACCTGACGCCGGATCGGAGCCTGTTCCAGCATTTGCTCGATGCCGGGATTCCCGTGTTCGCCGTGAGCTGGCGCAATCCGACCGCTGCGCAACGGGACTGGAACCTCGGCTCCTATGCCGAGGGGCTGATCGAGGCGATTGCCGCAGTCCGCGACGTGATCGGCGATCGCAAAGTCAATCTCATGGGGCTGTGCGCCGGTGGGCTGGTCACCGCCGTTGCCGCCGGGGTGATGCGCAAGCGCAAGCAGGACTGGATCAACTCCCTGTCGCTGTTCGTCAACGTGCTCGATCAGCGCCCGGAAGACAGCGACTTCGGACTGTTCGTCTCCGAGCGCTCCATTGCCGCACAGAAGGAGCGTGTCCAGGCGAAGGGCATCTACGACGAGAAAGACGTGTTCGAGATGTTTGCCATGCTGCGCTGGGAAGACAACATCATGAGCTTCCTGCGCCGCAACTACCTGATGGGCGAAGCACCGCTGAAGCACCCGCTGTTGTTCTGGTCCATGGACTACACGCGCGTACCCGCCGGGCTGCACACGGACTTCCTCGATCTGTCGCTCAACAACCGCATTGCCAAGAAAGAGTTCCGGGCGCTGGGCAAGCGCATCGATCTGTCGAAGATCGAGTACCCGGTGTATCTCATGGCCGGCTCGACCGATCACATCACGCCCTGGAAAGCCTGCTACCGCAGTACCAGCCTGTTCGGCGGCGACGTGCGCTTTGTGCTGACGAACCAGAATCACACGCAAACCATCTGCGCGCGGACCGACAACAAGCATCTGAAGTACTGGGTTGCGGACGAGCTGCCGGAGAGCGCGGATGAGTGGGCGCCGCTCGCGCAGGAGCATCCCGGCTCCTGGGTTCATGACTGGACCCGCTGGCTGCGCGAGCAGTCACCGGAAGAAGTGCCGGCGCCGGCAGCGCTCGGCTCTGAAGCCTTCCCGCCGATCGATGCGGCGCCGGGCCGGTACGTCACCGGCTGATGCGCCGACGCCGGGCGCGAATCACGCGCCCGGCGATCTCGATCAGGATTGCTGCTGGCCAAGGGCCAGCGAGCGGAGTAGGGTCGAAGGCCACGGCAGGCAAGGGGAGACGCCGGTGGCCACCTACATCATGCTCAGCACGCTCACCGATGAAGGGCGCAAGACCCTTAAGGAACGACCGGAGCGACTGCAGGAAGTCAACAAGGAACTCGAGAAGATGGGCGCGCGGGTCGTATCCCAGCACGCGGTGCTCGGGGGCTATGACTTCGTCAACGTCATCGAGGCTCCCAGTAACGAGGTGATGGCCCGCATCTCCATGGACTTAGGTTCCCGGGGCACCATCAAGATTACGACGCTGCCGGCGATGGCCATCAAAAACTTCATGGAACTCATGGCAGCCGCTCCGCCGCGCAAGGACGACGACAGCTAGCGGCGCTCGCACGTGGGCCAGTACGTCATGCTGTTGCGCTACCACTCGAGCGGGGTGAAGGCGCTGCGCGAGTCTCCGGAGCGTATGTTGGCGATACACGACAGCATCGAGCGCTGGGAGTGCAAGGTCCTGCAGAGCTACCATCTGCTCGGGGAATACGACCACTGCCTGCTGGTCGATGCACCGGACAACTTCAAGGCCTATCGGGCTTCCCTCGGCCAGGAGCTCAGCACGACCGCCGAC
>JBCDIK010000223.1:0-5443 GCA_038749065.1 Pseudomonadota bacterium
CCCTCAGCGAGACGCTCTCGCCCCGGTCGACAAAGCCCGGATAGACCACCTGCTCGGTGGTCGCGCCACCCACGGTCAGGATTTCGGGCACGGACTGATCAGCAGGAAAACCGGCCAGATGCTCGGCCTCGAAGTCCGCCGGGGCAGCGCCATCGAGCTGTGACGATACCTGCGCTTCATACTCGCGGCGCAGCGCCTGCAGGTCACGGGATGTCGCCAGCACCCGATCCTTGCTGTCGAGGAGCTGGGCGCGCACCCGCAGATGTTCCGGCACGCGCTCGGCACTGAGTTCGCCCGGCGCGACCTTGTAGTCGTAGAGCGCCACCAGGGCGTCGACCAGCGCATTGCGCAGCTGCCCCTGGCGATAGCGGCGCGGCGCCAGCAACCAGCGTGCGACCTCCGGCACGCGCTCGGAGAGCGGTGCCAGCGCGCGCCGCGCGGACTTGGGCAAGGTCTTGAGCCAGGCCTCGCAGACACCTTCGAAAAGCCCCGGCACGCTCCAATCCAACGCGGCCTCTGGCAGTGCGTTCAGCGTGCCGAGGGTCAGCTGCAGCGTCACCCCATCATCTTCCTCCCCGGGCGCGAAGACATAGCGCAGGTCGAAGCGCGCAGCGCCGATGGTCAGCGTCCCGGGAAAGTCATCCAGCGCAGGCAACTGTACCGTCGCAAGGTCAGCGGCCGACCACCGCAGGGCCGCCTCGAGTTCCGGCTGCGCGCGCAGTGCCCGGCGCAGAGTGCGCGCCGACAGCACTGCTTGCGGTAACCCCTCGTCGTACCAGGCCGCCTGCAGCTCCGACTCGATCAGCAGATCTCGACGCCGGGTCCGCGCTTCCGTATCCAGCACCGCTGCGACCGCCTGCAGGTTCTCGTTGAGAAAGTCGGGCGGCTGCTTGAGCCCGCCCGCCACCAGCGCCTCCTGAATGAACAGGGCGCGCGCGACCGCCGGATCGATGGGCGCATAGCGCACTGGGCGGCGCTCGACCAGCACCAGTCCGCGGAAGGTCACCTTTTCATAGGCCATGGTTTCGCCGCGGCGGGCGCTGAAGTGCGGCTCGCTATGGCTGCGTTTGAGCAGATGTGCGGCCTGCGCCTCGATCCAACGGGGCTCTATGGCGGCCACGGTCCGCGCATAGACCCGCTGAGTCTCTGCGATTTCAGCGGCGAGCACCCACTTCGGTCGCGCCTCGAACAGCGCCGAGCCCGGGAAGATCCGAAAGCTGAGACTGGATGCTCCCAGGTAGCGGCCCTTTTCCTGATGCTGACCGACGAACGCGAGCGAGCCGGACAGGAGCGCCTGATGCATGGCCTCGTAGCTCGCAGGCTCCGCATTGACCTTGAGCCCTTGCGCCTGGCAGGCCAGGCGAAGCTGCCGGTGCAGCTCGCGCCACTCGCGCATGCGCGGCACGGAAAGAAACCGCGTGCGCAGCAGTCGCTCGTAGCGTCGCCGGGTCAGTCCTTCGCGTTCCTGTTCGCTGAACGCCCAGAGGTTCAGCCAGGCGATGAAGTCCGAGCGTTTGTCCGCGAAGGTCTCATGACGCGCATCGGCCTGCCCGCGCTGGCCCTCCGGCCGGTCCCGAGGGTCCTGCACGCTCAATGCGCTGACGATGATAAGCAGCTCGCGCAGAGCGCCAACGCGCGCGCCTTCGAGCAGCATGCATGCCAGCCGAGGGTCCACGGGCAGTCGCGCCATCGCCCGCCCCAGAGGAGTCGCCCGTCCCTGGTAGAGCGCGCGCAGTTCCTCCAGCAGTTTCACTGCGGCGCGCACCGCCGCCGGGTCCGGCGGCTCCAGAAAGGGAAAACGCTGGATGCGCCCCAGGCGAAACACTTCCATCTGCAGCACGACCGAGGCGAGGTTGGTGCGTTTGATCTCCGGGTCCGTAAAGGCCGGGCGCCCCTCGAAGTCGGCCTCACTGTACAGGCGATAGCAGCGCCCGGGCGCGATGCGGCCGCACCGTCCCATCCGCTGCCGCGCGCTCGCCTGGGAAATCGCCTCGATCGGCAAACGCTGTAGTTTCGAGCGGAAGCTGTAGCGGCTGATGCGCGCCAGGCCCAGATCGATGACGTAACCGATGTTCGGTACCGTTAAGGATGTCTCCGCGACGTTGGTGCAGAGCACCACGCGGCGCGTCTTGCCGGGGCGGAAGACTTTCTGTTGCTCACTGGTCGGCAAGCGTGCATAGAGGGGCAGCAGCTCCCAACCGGCATCCAGGCGACCACGTAGCTCCCGGGCCAGCGTAAATATCTCGCGCTCGCCGGACAGAAAGACCAGTACATCATTGGCGCGCCCGCCGGCCACCGGATTCGCCGCCAGATCCGTAAGACAGGCCAGGACCTGATCGGCCACCTCTTCGCCCGCCGCCGGTTCCCGGTAGCGGACCTCCACCGGGAAACCGCGCCCGGACACTTCGATTACCGGCGCATCGAAGTGTTCCGCAAAGGCCTGCACGTCGATCGTGGCGCTGGTGATGACGAGCTTCAGGTCTGGCCGGCGACGCAGGAGCCCCTTTAAGTAGCCGAGCAGAAAGTCGATGTTGAGACTGCGCTCGTGGGCCTCATCGATGATCAGCACTTCGTAGCGGGAGAGATCGCGATCGCCCTGCACCTCCGCCAGCAGCAGGCCGTCGGTCATGAGTTTGATGCGCGTCTCGGGCCCGGTGACGTCACTGAAGCGGACGCTGTAACCGACCTGAGCGCCCAGCGGCGTGCCCAGCTCTTCGGCGATTCGCGCGGCGACGGTGCGGGCGGCCAGACGCCGCGGTTGCGTATGTCCGATCAGGCCCCGCTCGCCCAGCCCCGCGGCCAGACACAGTTTCGGAAGCTGGGTGGTCTTGCCGGAACCGGTCTCGCCCGCAACGACCACCACCTGGGAACGCTCGATCGCGCTGCGGATCGCCTCGGCCTGGGCGGCGATCGGCAGTTCTGCGGGAATCTCGAGGTTCAGGGCCCCGGCGCCCGGCACGACCGTCATCGCCAGCGGATTACTTGGAGAGGTGGCCCATGGCCTCTTCCAGCCCGCGCACCGTCAGAGGGTACATCTGCCCCTTGACCAGCTCCTGGGTCAGCGCCACGGAGCTCGAGTACTCCCAGGTCTCCTGGGGCGTCGGGTTCAGCCATGCCACCTTGTCATAGATCGTGGTGAAGCGGTTCATCCAGCTGGCGCCCGGCTCTTCGTTCCAGTGCTCGACACTGCCGCCGGCATGGGTGATCTCATAGGGCGCCATGGTCGCGTCGCCAACGAAGACCACTTTGTAGTCGTGCGCGTACTTGTTGAGGATCTCGAAGGTGGGCAAACGCTCATTCATGCGCCGCCGATTGTCCTTCCAGACCGACTCGTAGATGAAGTTATGAAAGTAGAAGCTCTCCAGGTGCTTGAACTCCGTGCGCGTCGCGGAGAACAACTCCTCACAGACCTTGACGTGGGAATCCATCGACCCACCAATGTCCAGAAACAGCAGCACCTTGACCGTGTTCTTACGCTCGGGACGCATCTTCAGGTCCAGCATGCCGCCGTTGTGTGCCGTTGAGCGGATGGTGTTGTCGATATCGAGCTCTTCGTCCTTGCCCGTGCGCGCAAACTTGCGCAGCCGTCGCAACGCCATCTTGATATTGCGGGTGCCGAGCTCAACGGAATCGTCGAGGTTCTTGTACTGGCGCTGGTTCCAGGTTTTCTTGGCCTTGTTCTTCTTGCCCTTGCCGACGCCACCGGAGCCCTTCTTGCCCTCCTGATCGCCCTCGCCTTCCTCGCCGTCCTTGCCCTTCTCGCCCTTCTCGGCTTCCGCCTCGGCCTTCGCCTGTTCTTCCCGGGCTTTCTGAAAAGCCTCGATCAGCTTCTCGAGACCGCCCAGGGACTCGATCTTGGCGAGGTCTTCCTCCGACAGAGAGTTCTCGAACTCGCGGCGCAGCCACTCGTCGGGAATCATGGACTCGAGCATCCCGTGCAGATCGTCCAGGCCCTTGAAGTAGGTGGCGAAAGCGCGATCGAACTTGTCGTAGTTTTTCTCGTCTTTGCACAGACAGGTGCGCGAGAGCAGGTAAAACTCGTCGATGTTCGCGTAGACCAGACGCCGCTGTAGCGCCTCGAGCAGGTCCATGAGTTCGCGCAGCGTGACCGGCACTTTATAGCGCCGCAGGGTCATGAAGAAATTAATGAGCATCTGGCTACTTCGCTCGTGTCAGTCCTGCTTCAGCCCCGGGAATCGCGTCGATTCATGAAGGCGAGGCGCTCAAGCAGGTGTACGTCCTGCTCATTCTTGACCAGCGCTCCGTAGAGCGGCGGGATCGCCTTGCTGGTATCGCGGTTGGTCAGGATCTCGTCCGGAATATCATCGGCCATCAGCAGCTTGAGCCAGTCGATGAGCTCGGAGGTGGACGGCTTCTTCTTCAGGCCCGGTACCTTGCGCACGTCGAAGAAGATTTCCATCGCTTCCTTGACCAGGTCCTGCTTGATCTTCGGGAAATGCACTTCGACGATCTGCTGCATGGTCTCCCGATCCGGGAAGTTAATGTAGTGAAAGAAGCAGCGGCGCAGAAACGCGTCGGGCAGTTCCTTTTCGTTGTTCGAGGTGATGATGACCACCGGTCGTTGCTTGGCCTTGATGGTCTCGCCCAGCTCGTAGACGAAGAACTCCATCTTGTCGATTTCCTGCAGCAGGTCGTTCGGGAACTCGATGTCCGCCTTGTCGATCTCGTCGATCAGCAGGACCACCCGCTCATCGGACTCGAACGCTTCCCACAGTTTGCCCTTCTTGATGTAGTTGCGGATGTCCTTCACCCGCTCTTCGCCCAGCTGCGAATCCCGCAGCCGCGACACCGCATCGTACTCGTAGAGGCCATTGATCGCTTTGGTCGTGGACTTGATGTGCCACTGGATCAGCTTCATGCCCAGCGAGCTCGCAACCTCTTCGGCGAGCATGGTCTTGCCGGTGCCCGGTTCGCCCTTGACCAGGAGCGGCCGTTCCAGCTTGACCGCGGCATCGACCGCCATGCTGAGTTCGTCGGTCGAGATGTAGCTGTCGGTACTGTCAAAAATCATCCAGGCGCCCTGTGACTAGGAAATGGGTGGCGTGCGACAGGGGAACGAGCCGCGAAGGCGCTTGCGCCCCGGCAGCGACCCCTGAAAAAGACAAGCGGACGAGCATAAGGACTGGCTTGAGGGGACGCAAGGAAGGGGCTGGCGACCCGCGACGGGCGCTGCCCTAGCCCTGCGGCAGCGCGCGCAGGCCCTCGAGGGTGCGGACCGGGGAACGTCGGAGGACCAGGAACAGCCCGGCGATCAACAGCAGCGGCAGCGCCAGTGCGATCCCCGCGAACCAGCCGGGCAGTTGGGTCGCCTCCGGCAGTGCCGGTGGCGCCGCCTGGGCGTCCTGCGCGCCATCCACGACGATCGGTCCGGCCGCCGATTCGGGCTCGTCACCGGGCACCGTCGCTCCCCCTGCCGCGCTCG
>JBCDIK010000224.1:0-5436 GCA_038749065.1 Pseudomonadota bacterium
GGCCGAGCGCGGCCTGACCCCGAACGTTCAACAGGATCTGACTCAATGAGCTCACTCATGCCGAAACAGGTACGTTTCATGGCCGTGCTGCTGGCCGCAGCGCTCACCAGCCTGACCGCTGGGATCGCGAACGCCGCAAGCGATGGCGAAGTCGCGGAGCTGCGGGAGCCGCTGTTTGAGGCGGCGACCGCGGCTTTGTCGAAAGCCAACAAGCGTAACGCTTCCGTGCTCGCGCCGCTGGCCTACGCGGACGGCGCGCAGGCCTACCGGCGCGCAGAGAAAACGCTGGCTGACTCCGGCTCGATCGACAGCATCCGTCGCGATGTGGACAAAGCACAGGCCGCCTTCGAGCTGGCTGCCCAGCGGGCAGAGGCTGCCGATGCCGCCTTTGGTGGGACGGTGCGCGCGCGCGATGACGCCGACAACGCGGAAGCCGCCCGTTATGCGCCCAATGCCTGGCGCGATGCCGAAGAAACCTTCGCCGAAGCGACGGTGGCGCTGGAGCGGGGCCGGGAGCGCAGCGCCGAGCGCGCCGCCGAGAAAGCGCTGGCCGCCTACCGCGATGCGGAGCTGGAGGCGATCAAGACCAACTACCTCAGCGAGACCCGCACCCTGCTCGAACAGGCCGATGATTTGCGTGCAGAGCGCTACGCCCCGAAGTCCTTCGCCCAGGCCAGTGAGCTCCTGAGCACTGCCGAGACCGCGCTCAACGAGGACCGCTACGATACCGATCGGCCGCGCAGCCTTGCGCAGCAGGCCAAGCACGCCGCCCAGCACGCGATCTATGTGTCCACGCAGGCAGACCAGATTCGTCGCGGCGATCTGCTGCTGGAGGACCTGCTGCTCGGCTGGGAAGGGTCCATCCGCAAGGTGGCCGAGCAGCTTGATACGCCCGTCTATTTCGACAACGGGGAAGCGCAGGCACTGGCCAGCATTCAGGACGGCGTCCTGGAACTGCAGACCCAGCTGCGCGCTCGTGATGCCAGCCTAACGGAGCGTGACGAGCAGATCGCGGCGATGCAGGCTCAGGTTAACGACCTGCAGCAGAACCTCGGGGATCAGTCCGCCGCCGCCGAGCGACTCAACGCGGTGCTGAAGCAGCAGGAAGACAACCGCCGCCGCTTCGCCGCCGTCGAGGGCCTCTTCGCCGTCGACCAGGCGAGCGTGCTGCGTAAGGGCAGCACGGTTATCGTGCGCCTGATCGGTCTCACCTTCGACAGCGGCGAGGCGCAGATCAAGGACACACATATTCCACTACTCGAGCTCCTGCGCGACGCGATCGGTCAGTTTCCAGGCGCCAGTGTCGTCGTCGAGGGCCATACGGATTCCTTCGGCAGCGATGCGGTCAATCTGGACCTGTCCCAGCGCCGCGCCAATGCCGTAGAGAGCTATCTGCAGGAGCAAGGGGGCACCGGCGGTCAGGTCACGGCCCTCGGTTATGGCGAGTCCCAGCCCCTGGCAAACAATGAAACTGCTGAGGGGCGGCGCCGCAACCGGCGTATCGACGTGGTGATCTATCCCTGAGGCGAGCGCTCTGAAGGGACTCGCAGCGTCACTCTCTGCAGGACCATCAGCGGGAGAAGGAGCGGGCCATGGCAGATCGCAAAGGGCGCGGAAAGGCTGGTACCCGAACGGGCCGCAGTCGGAAATCCACCACCGGTCAGCGCGCGGGCAGCGAAGCGCAGACGGCACCCGCAGGCGACCATGACGCGCTGACCCGGAATCTCGCGACGTCCATTGTCGCGCCGCCGTTGCTGGAAGCCCTGGAGAATGCCCGCTCAGCGGATCGGTTGCCGGTCATCATCGATCTGAACCTCCTGCATCCGCAGGGCCTGGACTACTGCAAAGCCCAGGCCGAAACGCAGATCGCGACGTTGTGTCGCCGCCACCGGCGCAAGGAGACGGGCGCAGACCCGCTCAAGAGCCGCTACAGTCCGCAATACCTGTTTGCGCTGCTGAGCAAGAAGCAGCTGCTGGCCCTGGTCTCCGAGAACACAGGCGAACTGCGCGCCAGCGAACAGCAGCCGCCCCGGCTGATCTACAAGCTGTGGCCGGACTTCGAGGTACAGGCCCTGCTCACCCGCTCAGCCGCCACGGTCAAGGCCGATGCCGCGCGCATCAGCTTCAGCGCCGAGGGCGATGGCATCTGCTGGGCCGTCATCGACTCGGGCATCGACGGAACTCATCCGCATTTTGCGGCGCACGGCAATCTGCGTCTGGAGCAGGCCGCACCGCTGCAGCACATGGACTTTACCGGGGCGGCAGCGCAGGCCGTCGAAGTGCCGGAAGACCCCTACGGTCACGGCACGCATGTGGCCGGCATCATCGCCGGCGAGGGGCTGGACGCTGCGGCACGCCGCGGCGCCTACCGACGCTTCGAGCCCGCGACCGGCGATGTGAGCTATGCAGCCGAAGCCGATGTCGGGCCGATCGCCGGCATCGCTCCAAAGACACGATTGCTCAGTCTGCGCACCCTGGACGAGTTCGGGCAGGGCCGCGTGTCCAGTCTGATTGCCGCGCTTGGCTACGTCGCAACCCTTAACGAACAGGGTCGCTGGCTGCGCGTGCACGGAGTGAATCTCAGCGTCGGCTACGAGTTCGATGCCGAGTGGTTCGCCTGCGGCCAGAGCCCTCTGTGCGTGGAAGTCGACCGCCTGGTGCGCAGCGGCGTCAGCGTCGTCGTCGCAGCGGGGAACACCGGCTACGGGAACGTCTCAAGCCAGGCGATCGCCCAGTTCAAGACCGCGCTCGACCTGACGATCAACGATCCCGGGAACGCTGAACTGGCGCTGACCGTTGGTGCGACGCATCGCGATAGTCCGCACCAGTACGGCGTCTCATACTTTTCGTCCAAGGGCCCGACCGGGGATGGGCGCGCTAAGCCGGACCTGGTCGCTCCGGGCGAGAAGATCATGTCCTGCGCTGCCGGCAAAGCCGGCGCAGACATCGGCGAGCGCGTCGGTGAGCGCGTCCAGTACCGCGAAGAAAGCGGCACCTCCATGGCGGCACCCCATGTCAGCGGCGCTATCGCTGCGTTCATGTCCGTGCGGCGGGAGTTTCGCGGCCGACCGGAGGCGCTGAAAAAAATCTTCATGGACTCGGCAACGGACCTGGGCCGGGACCGCTATTTCCAGGGACGGGGCGTACTCGACCTGATGCGCGCGATCCAGTCGGTCTAGCCATGAGCGTTGAACACTACCTGCATGGCGCGATCGAGTTCGATGCCCGCGGCCGCGTGAGCAACGCCGCAGCGCTGGCGGCCTTCAGCGACGAGCTCGGTGGCGGCACGCAGGGCGAGCTGCTGGTACTGAGCCACGGCTGGAACAATGACCGGGAAACCGCCCGCGAGCTTTACGACGCGCTGTGTGCATCGCTGACCCAAGCGGCGACGCAGGCGGGCGATGCGAGGCTGCAGGAAGATCTTGCAGTGCTGATCGTGCACTGGCCGTCTCGGGCCTTCGACTTCGATTTTGGCACGCAAGCGGCTGCCTCCGCGGGTGGCGCTGCGCAGGCGGGCGGGCCCGTCGCCGAGCCGACGCCGCAGCAGACGCTGCAGACCGCGCTTTCGAATCTGGAGGCGCTCTGCGACAGCGATGCCGAGCGTGCCCAGCTGGCGCGCGCGCGCGAGCTCACAGCGCAACTGCCGGACCTGCGCTCGGCCCAGGACGCCTTCGTCGCGACGCTGCTGCCCCTGGTCACCGATGGCGACGGTCAGGCCGAGGCCGGAGACGCCCTGCCACCCGGCGCCGAGCGTCTCGCGGGGCGGGACGTGCTGGACCGCCTCGGCCGGCCCCTGCCGCCGGGGTTCGCCAGGGGGGAGTCGCTCGCCGGCGGTGCCGCAGGGCTCTCCGAAGCGCTGGGAGCCATCGGCCGCGGCGCTGCCAACCTGCTGAACCTGCTCACCTTCTGGCGCATGAAGCGCCGGGCGGGTGTCATCGGGCGCGATGGTCTGGCCCCCGCGCTGGACCGGCTGCAGCAGGCCCGGCAGGCGGCCGAGCGGCCGCTGGCGCTGCACCTGTGCGGCCACAGTTTCGGCGCGCGGCTGCTGAGCGCAGCCACGGCGCACCGGTCTGCCAGAACACGCACTTTGACCCTGCTGCAGGGTGCATTCTCGCACCACGGCTTCAGCAACCGCCTGGCGAACGATCGCATCGGCGCCTTTCGGCCAGTGATCGACGAGGGCAAGGTCACGGGCCCCATTCTGGTGACGCACACGCGCAATGACCGGGCGGTGGGGCTCGCCTACCCGCTTGCCTCGCGACTCAGCCGCGACGATGCGAGCGCCCTCGGCGGACCTCGCGATCGCTTCGGCGGAATCGGCAGCAATGGCGCCGTACGCACCGCCGAGGCGGACGCGCTCAGCTTACTCGCGCCCGGTGAGCGCTACGCCCTGGGCGCAGGCCGTATCCACAACCTGCGCGCGGACGCTCACATCAGCGATCACAGCGACGTGACCGGCCTCGCGGTCGGACACCTGCTGCACAGTGCCCTGCGCCATCGCTAGTCGTATAATCGCCCGATGCAGTGTTTCCTGACTCTGCGGCGCTGAGACGACCTGTGGCCAGCCCGCCCCTGACAGCCTCCGATCCTGTTGCCCACCCGGGCCTACCGGCGCTGTTGCGCCTGCCCGGGCGCGGCTCGGCCGAAGACCTGATCCACTTCGGCGATGCGCACTGGGCTGCCCAGCCGATTGCTCAAGACCCGCTCACGCCACCGGTAGAAGAGCGCTGGATCGCGCCGGGGCCGGTTCATCGCGCCCGGGTGGGTCGTTTTACGGTCAGCCGGTCACCCGACTATCAGTTTGCCTGCACGGAGGTTCCGGTCACGCGCCGCAGCATGCGCGAGCAGACCATGCTGATCTATCGTGAACTCATGGCTCTGATCGAGGGGTCCGAGCACCGGCAGCTGCTGCGATTCTGGAACTATGTACCCTGGATCAATGAAGGACAGGGCGATCACGAGGTTTACCGACAGTTCTGCTGGGGCCGCGCCGATGCGCTGTCGCTCGACCACAACGCCCTCCCGGCCGCGACCGCGATTGGCTCGGCCGATGGCGTCCTGCGTATCTCAGCGCTGACCGCATCGCCGCGCGTGACCGTGACCCATATCGAGAACCCGCGCCAGGTCAGTGCCTACCACTACCCGCGGGAGTACGGTCCCCGGAGCCCAAGCTTCGCGCGCGCGACCCGGGTGACCTTCCAGGGCGATGCGCTGCTGTTGCTGTCCGGCACCGCCAGCATCGTGTCCCACGAGACTCGCCATCCGGACGATCTGGCCGCCCAGACCGCCGAGACGCATCGCAACATCCAGTCGCTCCTCGGCGTTGCCACCGGCGGGGACGGTTACCACACAGAGCTGTTACGGATCTATCTGCGGTCACCGGAACAGCTCGAGGAAGCGCTGTCCTGCTACCACAGGACCTTCGACGGCTTCCCA
>JBCDIK010000225.1:0-5271 GCA_038749065.1 Pseudomonadota bacterium
TACGAATCCACTGCGACCCTGGACGCACGGTGCCAATCACCAGAAACGGACCCAAACACAGGCAGGCGAGCGGCAGTGCGCGATGCTTCCCGGTCTTACGGCCGCGTACTTCCAGCACCGTCAGGCCTGGGGTAAACAGGAGCGGGTTGGCCAGGCCAGCGCGCACCAGCGGCGCCAGGCGATCGTTTAAGGGCGCCAGGCGAGCCGCAATGCCGCGGGGATCGGGCGCTCGTTCCAACGCGTTCAAGACTGCGCCGCCGGCTCGGAACCCGCGCCCATCCCGATCTCCTTGATCGGTATGTTCTCGTGCGCGGCCACCGTGGCGAGCGCATGTTCAAAGGCGACCCGGGCGTGGGCCGTAGTGATGCGCAGATAGTTGTGCACCGCCGCGTCCAGCGGGTTACGGTCTTCGCAGCTCGCGCTGTAGCTCTCGAAGTCGGTCAGCGCCAGCAGCAGGTCGGCGACGTGTCGGGGGCACTCGCAATCAACGTTCGTGGAGATGGCCGACATCTGCGCCAGGGTCTGCCGCGTGAACCGTTGCGGCCTGATCTGCGGCGCGGGTTGCCCGACAGGCTGCAGCGCCAGTATGGCGCGCTGCAGCTCAATATAGTTCACGGGCATCCGCAGGCAGGCCGTCCGCGCACTCGACAACCGCAGCGCCAGGCTCTGCGGCGCAAAGCCGTAGAGCACCACCAGCTGATCGACCGCGTAGCGATCGCGCAGCGCGTTCAACTCATCCGCCGTATCCTCATCGAGCCCCGCCCGCTCGATCGCTAACACGTCGATCTCCTGTGGCTGGAAGGGCTCGGTCACGATAACCAGGTTGGGCATGACGGTGCGATGCGCCGCCAGGATCGTCGGCAGGCTCTCGCCCAGCACGCCCACCCGTACGCGCTCTCCCGCGGGAATGGCATCGACCTGCAGTGCGGCTGCACAGCGTTGCTTGAGACCGTCGTCGTCCAGTGGCGCAAGCTCTGCGATGCTCTGCCCAGCGTCCACCAACTCTTTGAGCAGGGTTAACCGCGACACATCATCGCTGCTGTAGCGGCGCGAGCCTCCGGCGGTACGCCCCGGCACAACGGCGGAATGTCGCTCCTCCCATTTGCGGATATTGTGGCTCGACAGGCCGGTAAGCTGCGCGACTTCGCCGATGGCGTAAGTCCTGTCCATAGATCATCTCCGGTGACCGGGTTCAACATCATCTCAAACGGCACGCGAAGACCCCGGCAGGACGCGTGCCGCCGGAGAGCATAGTTCAGAGGCAGACGTCTCGCCAAGGATTGTCTAGATTTATTTAGACTTTCATGAAATTTTGACGCCTCAATGTCTAATTTCGGTACTCCCACAAGGCGGAGTCAGTGCGATGACCGGACAAGTTGCTCACCACCGAGGCTCGTTCAAGGGCCTGCAGATTACCGAAGGCAGTCTGTCGCAGCGCGGCTGCAGCCTAGAGTTCCTGGCATTCCTGCACGAAAAGGCGACCCGTAAGCCGCAGCTGCTGACGGCGCTCGATCCGGATCTGCAGCAGCTGCTCGAGTACTACCGCGCGTTCTTCCGGGCCAAGATGGGTTGAGCGGCCCTCCGCCCACCGGCCTGGCTGAGCACGCGCGGCGGCGCTAACGCGCCCACACCGGCGGCGAGCCGATCTGCTCGATCAGGAAATCGATAAACACCCGCACCTTGGCGGTGAGCACGTTGGCGCGTGGATAGACGAGCCAGATCGCTGAGCCATCGTCGACCTCATACTCCGGCAGTACGTGCTCCAGCGCACCGCTGCGCAGATCGTCGCTGACGCTCCAGCGGGAGTTCATGGAGATACCGACGCCGGCGCGGGTGGCAATGCGCATACTCGCCCCGTCATCGCAGATCACACGCGCGCTGGCCAGCGCGGGTGGAAAGGTCACTTCAGAACGATCGCCCGCACGCGTCAGTTTCCGCGCCGGCCCGCCCTGGAACACGAGAAACTGGTGCGGCGCCAGATCAGCGGGCGTCCGCGGTGTGCCCATGCGCGCCAGGTAGTCGGGCGCGGCGCAGAGGATGCGTGTGTCGTCCGCCAGCTTGCGGGCCCGGAGGCTGCTCTCCTCGATGGCGTAGTTGCGCAGCGCCAGATCGAAGCCACCTTCGATGAGATTGGTCTGCACGTCTGAGAAGCTCAGCTGCAGGTTAATGCCTGGATAGCGCGCGAGGAACGCGGGCAACAGCGGCGCGACATACAGCTGCGCGAAGGTGCTCGATGCGGCAAAGCGCAGCGTGCCGGTGATCTGCGCACTGCCGTAGCCGAGCGCAGCACGAGCGGCGCTCTCCTGCGCCAGGATCTCCCGGGCGAAGGGCAGGAACTCTTCGCCTTCAAGGGAGAGCGACACCTTGCGCGTCGAGCGATGCAGCAGGTCCGCTCCGAGCTGTTTCTCCAGCTTGGCCAGCCGCGCGCTGGCAACGGCCGGCGCGAGGCCCAGCTGCCGTCCCGCCGCCGTGATGTTCAGCAGCTCGGCCGCCTTGACGAACAGCCGCACGCATTCCGTATCCATAGTTCATCGCTCTTATCAGGCCCACCCGCTCCCATTATATGGATATGACGATTACTGAACTAGCTCTAGCCCCATTTATTCAAGTTTAGACCGGTAATAGTCTGCCCCCCGTTCCCGACGGTTCCCAGCGAGGCAGGCCCCATGAGCAAGACCATTCTTCTAACCGGCGCCACGGATGGCATTGGCTTCGTGACCGCGCAGCGGCTGGCGAGTGCCGGCCACACCCTGCTCCTGCACGGGCGCAGTGCGGACAAGCTGGCCCGGGTCCAGCAACAGCTCGAACCGACAGCAACGGGCGGCATCGAAACCTTCCAGGCGGATCTCTCCAGCCTGCGCCAAGTAGCGGACCTCGCTGAACAGGTGAGCGCACGCGGATCGCAGCTGGACGTGCTCATCAACAACGCCGGTGTGTTCGAGCTGCCGCAGCCACGCACCAGCCAGGGCCACGATCTGCGCTTCATCGTGAACACCGTGGCGCCCTACCTGCTGACACAGCGCCTGCTGCCGAGCCTGCCCACAGACGGGCGCATCGTGAATCTGTCCTCCGCCGCACAGGCGCGGGTCGATCTCGATGCGCTGTGGGGGCGTTGCGCTCTGGCTGCGAGCGACGCCTACGCGCAGAGCAAACTCGCAATCACCATGTGGACGGTCCATCTGGCGCGCTGGGTACTGCAGGACGGGCCGGCGGTCATCGCGGTCAATCCGGCAAGTCTGCTCGGTAGCAAGATGGTGAAGGACGCCTACGGCACCCAGGGCAAAGACCTTGGCATCGGGGCCAAAGTGCTTGAGCGCGCCGCCACCGATCCGGCCTTTGCCAACGCCTCCGGGCGCTACTTCGACAACGACAGCGGCCGGTTCGCGTCCCCCCATCCGGACGCCTTAGACGACGCGCGCAACCGCGCGCTGGTCACGGCCATCGAGCAACTCATTGCGGAATTCGGCATCAGCGTCCGCTGAGGCCGCCGGCGGTCGGGCGCCTTCGGCACCCGGCTGCACCCACCCACGTCAGGAATAGACGACCCATCGGGAGAACACCATGAAATACGAAGGCTTCACCACATTCACTACCGAGCAGGCAGGGGGCATCCTTACGGTTACCTTCAACTTCGGCACGGTCAACGTACAGGGGCAGGAGATGCTGGCGGATCTCAACAGTCTCGCCATGCGTCTGGAACGCGACCGGGAAACCAAGGTCGTCGTGTTCCAGTCCGCGAACCCCGAGATCTGGGTCTGCCACTACGACACGGAGCTGCTCAAGGACATGTCCGCCGAGGCCGTCGCCCGGGACGAGGCCGAGCTGCTCGACCTGCAGGCCGTGTGCGAGCGCATCAGCAAAGTGCCGCAGGCCACCATCGCTAAGCTCGAAGGGTTTGCACGCGGCGGCGGCCATGAGCTGGCCCTGGCGCTGGACATGCGCTTTGCCGCGCGCGGCAAGTTCAAGTTCATGCAGATGGAAGTCGGCATGGGCATCCTACCCTGCGGCGGCGGGGCCTCCCGCATGGCGCGACAAACGGGCCTGGGCCGCGCACTGGAGATCATCTTGAGTGCCCGCGACTTCGATGCGGACGAAGCCGAGGCCATGGGCACCATCAACAGGGCGCTGGACCCGGCCGAGATCGGGCCCTACGTCGACGAGCTTGCCAGCCGCATTGCGAAGTTCCCGGCGGAATCCATCAACGCCTGCAAGCAGATGGTGTACTAGTCCATCGATCAGCCGATTCGCGACGCGCTGAAGGCCGAGGCGTACTGGCTGTATCAGGCGACGAGCAAGACGCCCGCACTGAAGCGCTTCACCATTGCCGATGAGCAGGGCCTCGAGCACGATATCGAGAACCAGCGCAACTGGAATACGCTGGTGATGGACGTGCAGGAGATCAACTAGCTGCGGGCTCGGCGATCGGTTGCCCCGTCAGCTACAGGTAGCCGATTGTCGACGGCGACAGACCCTCGATCCTGACCCGGCCGCTGCGCAACGTGCTCGTGAGGGGCCGGGTATCGCCGTTTGTTGTCGCCGATGCCCAATCGGGATGGCACGCGAAGCGGCGAATGATCTTCTGACGCCTCGACAAAAGCGCGACGTGGCAGCATGCTCTGGACGGCCGACGCCGAGGAAAAGCCGTGAAGCAAGATCCCTTTGCTGTACTCAACGATCATAAAGCCGCGGAGGTGTTAAGGCGGCTTCACGAAGATGCCGACCGGCAGCTGCCTCGCTTGCTGATTCACTACTTGGCCCAGCTGCCCCGCATGCTGTCGGGCAGAAAAGTCACCTTCACAGACTCCGATGCCACCGAGTTCTACGCGGACAAGTATCTGCCTCTGGACCGGGATCAGGCGGCGTTCTGCTACCTTTGCGCGCGCGCCCTGAAAGCGAAGACCGTCGTCGAGTTCGGCACCTCGTTCGGTGTGTCCACCATCTGGCTTGCGGCCGCCGTGCGAGACAATGGCGGTGGCAGGGTCATTGGCACGGAGCTGGTACCCGCAAAGGCTGAGCGCGCGCGGGAACACGTTGCGGCTGCCGGGCTATCTGAGTTCGTCGAGATACGAACGGGCGATGCGCGGCAGACACTACGCGATGATCCGGCACCTATCGATCTGCTGCTGAACGACGGCTTTCCCGACCTTGCGCTGGAGATGCTGACGTTGCTGTCCCCTCGCTTGCGCACGGGTGCCGTGGTGATCACCGATAACGTGGGCACCTTTAAGGGTAACTATGCGGACTACGTTCGCTATCTCCGTGATCCCGCCA
>JBCDIK010000226.1:0-5257 GCA_038749065.1 Pseudomonadota bacterium
GCTGTACCCGTTGCCGGCGCATCAGCTTCGCGCAGCAGCGCGTCGGCCAGTTCCCAATCGGCGAGGGAGTCGACGTCGACTGCCGCCCGCGCTTCATCAATCGGTACGAAGGCCACCTTGGCGCCGCTTAGGGCACTGAAACGCGCGCTGGCATCGGCCAATTTCAGCCGACCAAGGACGTAGCGCAGCAGCAGCAGCGGGCCCAGCCGCGCCGCGAGGCGCCAGGGCTGCTTGCGCAGCGTCTCGAAGCGTTGCCACTCCCGGATCGCCTGATCGCCTCGCGTGGTGCGCACGAGAAAAAGATTGCTGCCGCAGTAGTCGCCGTCGCGAAAGCGCAGCACGGTGCGGCGGCTCTCGGGGAAGGCCCGTTGCACCGTCTCATAGGGCACTAGACCGACGATCAGGTCCGCGTGCCGGGCGTTCGCCGCGTCGATGAAGCGATCGACGATGGCCGGTGTCAGCAGCGCGTGGTCGGCGGTGGTGACCAGTACCGGCCGCTGCGGAGACTGGCGCAGCGCTTTGCAGGTGCTCGCCGCCGGTCCCGGTTCTGGTGTTAAGCGAGTGAGTTGCAGCTGCGTCAGGTACGGTCGCAGCAGGTTGGCGTTGGCGGCGGTCAGTGTCTCGCTGGCCAGCAGCGCGCCGCCGCGCAGCCGCGTCACGCCAGCGAGGGCGCGCAGGGTCCATAGGATCGGTGACGCATCGGCAAGTGGCACCAGCACGCTATACGGTACGTCGAAGTGCTTGGCCAGGGGCGAGCCGCCCCGGCGCTCCCCGGCCAGCAGAACCAGGGGGATCCCCGGGCCTGCTGCTCCCGGAGTCTCACCGACTGCTGATGCGTCCTCAGCCAAGGGCTTTCTCGTACATGCGGTAGCGCTTGCTCACGCGGCCGCCGATGGTTTCGCAGATCTTTCGCATGCCCTGATTGTCAGCCAGGATCCAGGACATCTCCACCTCGCGAACCCCGCGGACGATGGCGCCCTGGCGTGCGGCGTCCATGACCGCCATCGCCAGCGCGGAGCCGATCGGCCGATTCTGAAACTCGCGCCTCACGCCCATGAGAGGGACCCGGCTGGTGCTCGGGTGCCGCACCTTCAGGCGCCACAGCAGCTTCAGCCAGCCCAGGGGCAGCAAGCGACCCTTCAGGTCGGCGATGGCCTCATTGATGTTGGGCAGCATGACAATGAACGCCGCCGGCTCGCCCCGGTAGCTTGCGATCTGGACCGCGTCGTCCGTGAGCAGCATGGCGAGCTCGCGGCCCAGGGCCCGGAACTCTGCGGCGGTGAATGGCACGAATCCCCAGTTGTCCTGCCAGGCGTCGTTGAAGATCTCTCGCATCACGCTGATCTGCGCATCGAGCTGGCTGCGATCCAGCGGCGCAACCTGCAGCCGCTCGCCCTGCCGATCGATCAGGCGGCGCATCACCGCCGGTGCGTCGAAATCCGGGTCGATGGTATAGGCCAGCATTTCCTGGGCGCAGCGATAGCCGGCGCCGAGCGCGAGCCCTTCGAACCAGGGGCGCCCGTGCGGCATGAGGAAGTAGGGCGGGGTCTCGAACCCCTCGACCAGCAGCCCGAGTTCCTGGTTGATATTCAGGTTGAACGGCCCGACGGCCCGGGTGGCGCCGCGGCTGCGCAGCCAGTCCTCGGCGGTCGCGAACAGGGCGCTGGCGAGCACCGGGTCATCGGGGGCATCGAACAGGCCGAAGTAGCCGGCGCGGTCCCCATGGCGGTCCTCGTGGAGCGCGTCGATCTGGGCGGAGATGCGAGCGATAGGCCGGTTCCCTTCAAACGCGACCCAGGCCTGCCACTGAAGGTGCTCGAAGAGGGGATGCTTCTCGCTGAAGGCGCTGTGCCGCTCCCAGTACAGCGGCTCGACCCAGTGCGGATCATCAGCATAGACCGCCCGCGGGGCTGCCAGCAGATCGCGGAGGCTCGCCCCCGCGCCGACCGCTCGGATATCCGTGGAAATTCGCCCGTCCCCCGCCAGTTCTCGCAACGTGACAGGTTGCGCGAAGCCCGATAACATACCGCCCGCTTGCGCTTCTGTCAGCTAAGCGACTGAGAACGCTGCGTTTTAGCAGCCCGCGACACCCAGCGGAGTGGGGCCACCTCGAGGAACGGGGGGTGGCAAGAGGGCCTGGATGGCCTGTCGGGGGCTGACGCACCTGGAGGACTAACCACTTCGGGGCGGCGCGAGGGAGGAGGCTGACAGAATCAAGCAGCGGCGTGATCGGGATCCTGTGGGGACAGGGCGGCCCATCCACTGATTTCAACCAGTGACTGCAACCAGCGTCTTAAGCTTACCCGCAGGGCATCATCTTTGGCTCAACACGATCTAGAACCCACTCCGACGGGTAGCGGTATCGCCCAGCGGCTGGACGGCTTTGACAGCCTCGCCGATGCGCTTGAGTATGCGGCCCGGGGGGAGACCGGCTGCAACTTCTACGACGGGCGCGGGCGCTTGGCGCACCGTCTCACCTATCGCGATCTGTACGATCAGGCCCGGGCGCTGGCCCGCCGCCTCAAATCTCTGGATCTGCCCCGGGGCGCCCGGATCGCGATCCTGGCGGATACGGACCCGCTGTTTCACCGGTTCTTCTTTGCCTGCCAGTTCGCCGGCTACATTCCGGTGGGGCTGCCGGCGGGGTTTCAGCTCGGGGGCGGCGATGCCTACGTTGCGCAGCTCACGAAACTCCTCGCCAGCTGCGGCGCCACCGTGGCGGTGGCTCCGGAGTCCCACATCCATTTCCTCCGCCGCGCGGCCGAGGACGTCGTCCGCGTATGGACCCCGGACGAGTTTGAGCAGCTGGCGGCGGATGATGCGCCCCTTGAGCCCCTGACCGGGGACGAGATCGCCTACCTGCAGTACACCTCAGGCTCCACCCAGTTTCCCCGGGGCGCGGCGCTCACCCAGCGCAGCATCCTGAATAATCTCGCCGAGATCGCGGGCATCGGCGGGCGGGTGACCCCCGCCGACCGGCTGGTCTCCTGGCTGCCGTTCTATCACGACATGGGGCTGGTCGGCTTCGTGCTGGAGCCGATGCTGGCCCAGCTGTCCGTCGACTATCTGTCCCCGCAGGCCTTCGCCATGCGGCCCCGGCTGTGGCTGAAGCTGATATCGGACAATCAGGGGACGATCTCCTCGGCACCCCCCTTTGGCTACAGCCTGTGCACGGCGCGGCTGCGTAAGGGCGATGCTCAGGCCTATGAGCTCAGTCAATGGCGCATGGCCTGTGTCGGCGCCGAGCGGATCCATCCAGAGCCCCTGGCCGAGTTTGCCCAGGCGCTGGCGCCCGCGGGCTTCAGCGCCGACGCCTTTGTGGCCTGCTACGGCATGGCCGAGTGTGGGCTGGCGGTCAGCTTTGCGCCGCTCGGGGAGGGCATTCGCATCGATCGCGTCCGCAAGCTCGCCATGACTGACGATGGCCATGCGGAGCCGGCAGCGCCCGGCATCCCGGAGCAGGAGGCGCTGGCGTTCGTCGATTGCGGCGTGCCGCTGCCGAGTTACGAGCTTGAAATTCGCGATGACGCCGGCCATAACCTGCCGGAACGTGCCTGCGGCCGGATCTGCGTGCGCGGCCCGAACGTGATGGCCGGGTACTTTAAGAACCCTGAGGCGACCGCCGCCGTGCTGAGCACCGATGGCTGGCTGGATACTGGCGATATCGGCTATCGCATCGGCGACCGGATCGTCGTCACGGCACGCCGCAAGGATGTGATCATCGTTAATGGCCGCAACCTGTGGCCGCAGGATCTGGAGTTTCTTGCAGAGCAGGTCATGGACCTGCGCCTGGGCAATGTTTCCGCGTTTGCGGTCTCGCGCCCGGACGGGCGCGATCTGGCCGTGATGGTGGTCGAGTCCAAGCGCGCGGACGATGTGATGGCGGCCTCGCTGCAGGCGCTGATCCGGCAAAGTTTCGGGATCCACTGCTTCATTGAACTGGTCGCGCCGCGAACGCTGCCGCGAACCAGCTCTGGCAAGCTGTCTCGCAGCAAGGCGCGCGCTGACTTCCTGGATCGCGTCCGCTGGGGCGACGACGGGATGCCGCTGGCGGCAGAGCGAACCGCCACACCGATCCGCAACCAGGCCTGATCCAACAGGCCACCGGGGCCCACGGACGCCCGGGCCCGATGGGCTACGCCAAACGCGCGCACGCGCTACACTGTGGCCATGCTCATCTCCAACATCGAAACCATCCCCGGCCAGACGGTCGTGCGCCATTTAGGCCTGGTCCAAGGCAACACGGTCCGAGCCAAGCACCTGGGCAAGGACATCCTGGCGGGCTTCAAGAACATCTTCGGCGGCGAGCTGAAGGCCTACACGGAGCTCCTCGGCGAAGCTCGGGAAGAAGCGGTGGAACGCATGGTGGCCCACGCCACGGCCATCGGCGCCAACGGCGTCATCAACGTGCGCTTCTCGACCTCGTCGGTCACCGCCGGTGCCGCTGAGCTCTTTGCCTACGGCACGGCGGTGGTCCTTGCGCCCGATCCGATCGCGGCCGACTGACCCCATGGAACTCCTGCTCCTACTGGTTCTGACGACGCTCGGCTACGTGTTTGGACGCATCGCCGAGCGACGCCACTTCGCCTCGATCCGGGAACGGGAAGCGCAACTTATGGACCTGCTGATCTTCAACGAGCGTACGCCGCCACCGGGCGCGTGGCGCTCCGCGACGCTCGTGGGCGGCAACGTGGTCGTGTCCGTGGACTATTTCAAGCGGCTGGCTGCAGGCTTGCGGGCGCTGTTCGGGGGGCGCCTTACCACCTACGAGTCGCTGCTGGAGCGCGGGCGGCGCGAGGCCCTGCTGCGAATGAAAGCGCAGGCGCAAGCAATGGGCGCGCCCATGGTCATCAATGTGCGCCTGGAAACCGCCAGCATCTCCAAGGGTGAGGGCGACCAGATCGGCAGTATCGAGGTTTACGCCTACGGCACGGCACTGTGTCCTGCTGATGGCGCCGTGACCCCAGCCACCGCGTGAGTTACGAGAACCCGCCGCAACCGGAGGGGATCAATGTCTCTGCAGATCGTCCGCTGCGCGATTTCTTTGTGCTGCTGGCGATCGTGCTGGTGGTGTCGGTCGCGGCGATTGTGCTGCTGGCCAGCGCGGCCTCGAGCCTTGCGGCGCGGATTCCTTTTTCTGCGGAGCTGTATCTGACCGAGCAACTGGGCGAGGACTGGTTGCCGGGTGGTGACAGCACGGCGACGGATCCGGATGTGCTTGAACGGGAAGCCTATCTGCGTGCGCTCGCGCAGCGAC
>JBCDIK010000227.1:0-5165 GCA_038749065.1 Pseudomonadota bacterium
AGGTCATGAGCACACCTGCTCTGCTGGAATATTTTTTATTTTTAAAAAAATGGCCTAGACTGTCAATCCCGACTTGAGGGAGCACCGATCATGAGCACCGGCAACCCCGCTAGCGCAGCCACCGGCCCGCTCGCAAGCTTCCGCCAGGAGGCTCGCACCTGGCTCGAGACCGCCTGCCCGCCGTCCATGCGGCGCCCTGGCCCACCGGAGGAGCTGATCCGCGGCGGCAGCGCCCAGGTGTTCGCCAACCCCGAGTCGAAGCTCTGGCTTGAGCGCATGGCCGAGCGCGGCTGGACGGCGCCGGGCTGGCCGCGCGCCTATGGCGGTGGAGGTCTTTCCCCCGCGGAGCAGGCCGTCCTGCAGGAGGAACTGGATCGAATCCACGCCCGTTCCCCGCTGCAGAGCCTGGATCTGCGGATGATCGGCCCGACGCTGCTCGAATACGGGACCCCCTGGCAGAAGGACACCTTTCTCCCGCCGATCACCCGGGGCAAAGTCCACTGGTGCCAGGGCTACTCGGAGCCGGGCGCCGGCTCAGACCTGGCGAGTCTGCGTACGCGCGCGGAGTCCCGGGGCGATGAGTATCTGGTGAACGGCGCCAAGATCTGGACCTCCTACGCCGGCTACGCGGACTGGATGTTCGCCCTCGTGCGCACGGACATTAACGCGCCGAAACACCAGGGCATCAGCTTCCTGCTGCTGGACATGAAGAGCCCGGGAATCAGCACCACGCCCATCGAGCTGATCAGCGGTCACTCGCCCTTCTGCCAGGTGTTTTTCGACGACGTGCGCGTGCCGAAACGGCAACTGCTGGGCACGGAGAACGCCGGCTGGGAGATCGCCAAGAAGCTACTGCAGTTCGAACGGCAGATGATCGCGGGCCTCGGCACCGACGAGTTAGGCGGCGAGAGCCTGTCGCTACCGGGGCTTGCGCGGCGCTACGGTGAGACCGACGTGCAGGGCCGGCTGACGCGCGATCTGGATCGACAGCACATCGCCCGGCACCGGATGAACGATCGCGCCTTCGCGCTGACCGTGGCCCGCGACCAGGCCGCCCGGGCGGCCGGCACCGCCAACGACCACCTGTCGTCCATCTTCAAGTACTACGGCACCGAGCAGAACAAGCGGCTCTACGAGCTGGCGCTGGGTCTCATGGGCACCCGCGCGCTCGGCTGGCAGGGCGACACCTTCGATAGTGCGGAGCTCGACGTCACCCGGCAGTGGCTGCGCTCCAAGGCCAACTCCATCGAAGGGGGCTCAAGCGAGATTCAGCTGAACGTGATCGCCAAGCGAATCCTCAACCTGCCCGACTAGAGCAGCGCTCAGCGCCGTCCCTGGCCGTCGTCGACGCGGATCACCGTGCCGGTGACAAAGTGGGACGAGGGCGACATGAGAAATAGCAGCGCACTGTCCAGATCTTCCGCCTTGCCAATACGCCGGCGCGGAAAGTGGGCGGCCGGATCGACATCGCCCAGGCGCTCGAGCATGCCGTCGGTCATCTCCGATTCGAACAATCCCGGTGCGATGCCGTTGACGTTGATACCGTAGCGCGCCCACTCGAGTGCCAGCACCTCGGTCATGCGCACCACCGCGGCCTTGGTGGTGGCGTAGAGCGCGGCGGCGCTGGTCGGACCGTAGTCGAACGCGAGCATGGAGGCGACGTTTACAATGCGCCCGCCCCGGCCGGCCTCGATGAGCGGCTGCGCAACGGCACTTGCCAGCGCAAAGGGCGCGGCGAGGTTGGTGGCCAGCACCTGGTCGGCTTTCTGGCGCGACAGGCGCACCGCGTAGGTGCCATCGGGCACGCCGGCGTTGTTCACAAGCAGATCGACGGGGCCCAAGGCCGCGGTCGCTCGTTCAACCAGATCCGGGATGGCATCCAGGTCCGTTTGGTCCGCCGCCACCGCGGCGGCCGTGCCCCCTGCCCCGCGGATCTCCTCCGCCAGTGTTTCCAGGCGCTCCGCCCGGCGACCACACAGCGCCACCTGCGCCCCGCAGGCAGCGAGCACCCGCGCAAAGCGCACGCCCAGCCCGGAGGAGGCGCCGGTGACCAGGGCGGTGGAGCCACTGAAGTCGAGAGAGAACTGCGGGGCGCTGACCGTCACGATCTCGCCACCGGCATGGCCCATGGGGTGGTCACATCATCCGCCCGTTGCTCATTATTTCGACACCAAAGTATGTCACAATAAAATCACGTCGACCCGCGCCGGTCAACGGCGTCGCCAGAGACCGCACCGCACCACCAGGGAGAACCGCCATGGCCATCGAACCGCAGGGCACCGTCGCACCGGGATTTGAGCACGTTCGCGATGTATTCGCAGCGAACTTCGCGCGCGAGGACGAGTACCGGGAACTGGGGGCGGCGTTCGCCGTACTGCATCGGGGAGAGGTTCTCATCGATCTGTGGGGGGGGCACCGGGACGCCGAACACAACGTGCCCTGGACGCGCGAGACGCTGGTCAACGTCTGGTCGACGACCAAGGGCATTGCCGCCATCGCCGTCGCCCTGCTGGTAGAGCGCGGCCAGCTCCGCTACGACGCCCCGGTGCGCGACTACTGGCCGGAGTTCGGCTGCAACGGCAAGGAAGCCATCACCGTGTCGCAGGTGCTCTCGCACCAGGCCGGCTTGCCGGGCTTCGATGCGCCGATCACGCTTGAGGAGTTTTTTGACTGGGATCTGGCGGCCGCGCGGCTCGCGGCGCAAACCCCGATGTGGGCGCCAGGCACGAAGAACTCCTACCACGCCATGACCTACGGTTTCCTAGCCGGTGAGCTGGTGCGTCGGGCCAGCGGCCAGCGCATCGGCGAGTTCGTGCGCACGGCGCTGGCGGAACCACTGCATGCGGACCTGTTCATCGGCCTCCCGGAAGCGGAGGAGCACCGGCTGGCGCTGACCGTGCCAAACCCCCGGGAGCTGGAACTGCCGACCACCGACATCCCCCCCGAGGCGATGGTGTCGATCACCAACCCGGCCATGGAACCGACGCTGCCGCATCGGCGTGACTGGCGCGCCGCGGAGATTCCCGCCGGCAACGGCCACTGCTCCGCCATCGGCATCGCTCGGCTCTACGGGATGCTCGGCAACGGCGGCGAGCTGGACGGCAACCGCTATCTGTCCGCGGCGACGATCGCAGCGCTCGACACCGTGCAGACGGACCGCGTCGACATCCAGATCGGAATTGCGCCCTACTGGCGCAATGGCCTGTCCGGTAACCCCAACGGAATGTACGGTCCTGGCGCCGGGGCCATTGGCCATTCCGGCTGGGGCGGCTCCTTCGGCTGCGCCGATGCTGCGCAGCGCCTGGGCATGGGCTACGTGTGCAACCAGATGGGCCATGAAGCGCTGGGAGACCCGCGAGCGGTCGCGCTGGCCAATGCCGTATACCATTGCCTGGACCAGTGACCGTAGCCAGACCCCTGATGACCAGCCCTCTCCCCTCCAAGGAGCCCAGCGCGCACGTTGCGCGCAAGCTCAGCAAGCGCCGTGCGGCGCTCATCGACAGCGCCAGTGCGCTGTTCAATGCCCGCGGTATCGGGGGGACGGGCCTTGCGGACGTGGCTCGGGAACTGGGACTGAAGCGCGCATCGCTCTATCACTACGTGCGCGATCGCAACGAGCTGGTCGAGCAGTGTTACGCGCGCTCCTGCGAAGTCACCGCCCGCGATCTGGCGCAGGCCCGCAGCGCGGCCAATGGCCTCGAGCGGTTGCTGGCCTTCGTGACCGCGGCGTTAGAGCCCGAGCGGCGGCCGCTCGCCGTCCTCAGCGAGCTGGCCGCGTTGCCCGAGGACATTCAGGAGACGCTCTGCGCTGCCGATGCCCGCAACCGCGACGCCTTGCTGGATTTCGTCCAGCAGGGTCAGGCGGACGGCAGCCTGCGCGCGGTGGATCCGCTGGTGGCCACCCAGTGCCTGCTCGGGATGCTCGCCTGGTCCCAGCTGCTGCCGCACTGGCAATCGCGCGTCGCCCGCAGCGCCGACATCCGGCGGCGCGCGGCCAGCGCCATTATCGGGATCTTTCGCCAGGGGCTCGCCCAGGACCCGGAACACCGGCTGCACTGCGCCGTGCGCGCGGAACAGTTTCTGCCCACCGCACACAACCCCTTCGATAAGGATGCGGCCGCGCAGCTCAAACGGGACAGTCTGCTGGCGACAGCGTCGAAGCTGTTCAACCGGCACGGGATCGAGTCCACGTCCATTGACCGGATCACCGAGACCCTGGGCGTGACCAAGGGCTCGATCTATCACCACTTCGAGGACAAGGCGGACCTGGTGCTGAAGTGTTATGAGCGCACCTTCGATCTGTACGATGCCTTCGCGGAGGTAGCGCTGAGCGACAGCGGCAACGGGTTCGATGCCGCACTGATCAACGCCCACCTGAACATTCAGGCCCAGGCCGGGCGGGTCAGCCCACTCATGCCCCAGGCCGGCTTCGAAGCGGTGCCGCCTGCGCACCGGGCCGACTTCAAACGACGCGCGGCGCAGATCAACCGACAGCTCGCGCAGCTGCTCAGCCGCGGCGTCGCCGAAGAGATCGGCCGCCCCTGCGATGCGCCGATGGTGACGCACGTGAGCGCTGGCGCCTTTGGCTGGATCCCGAAGTGGTTCGACGGCGACACCGACGCTAACGCCAGCGCGCTGGCCGATCAGGTCTGTGATCTGCTGATCCACGGTATTGCCCGACGGTGAGCAGACACGCCCAGTGACCCTGCTGGCGCTACCGCGCTGGCGCCTGGCGCAGATCCGCTGAGCAACCTGCCGCCTAGTCGAAGGCCTTGCGAACCGTCAGCCCGTAGGTGCGCGGCTGATTGAGGTAGCCCTGAAAGGTCCCGGGCACCAGCACGTCGGGAAAGCCGCCCTGCAGGTATTCGTCATCGGTCACGTTGCGGCCCCAGAGCGTTGCGGACCAGCGATTGGGATGCTGGATGCCCAGGCTCAGGTTCAGCAGATTCACCTCCCGGGAGGCGATGTTCGGATCGATGTTCTGGATGGCCTGGATCTCGTCCTCGTACTGGTAGTCGCCGCGCACAAAGGCATCCCAGGCACCGATCTGGAAGCTATAGGTCGCCGCAAACAGCAGGCTGGTCTCGTGGATGGCTGCGGGCGTTTCGCCGGACAGGTCTTCTGGCACACCGGGTGTGCGGAAGCCGGAACCGTTGGTGAAGGTG
>JBCDIK010000228.1:0-5140 GCA_038749065.1 Pseudomonadota bacterium
ATTGACCCCATCAGTCTGGTAGCAAGCAAACAGAGCGATGATACCGGCTCGCGCGGGTCCATTGGCGGTCATCCGCGCGCCAGGGGGCGAGTTGTGACGTGGCTCACGGCGCCGCTACGAACCCTGTCATGGGCCTATACTGGCCGGCCCAAGCCAAAGGGCCCTACCAGTGCCCAGACTCATCCTGGCCCTTGGCCTCGCCGTTGCCCTTGGCGCCTGTGTCGCCCGGCCCGCAGAGACGCCAGCATCCGGTAGAGCGCTGACCCTGCTGTTCACCAACGATCTCGAGAGTGCCTACGATCCGACACCCGCCTACTGGCGTCAGGATATCGCGCGCATTGGCGGGATTGCCGAGCTGGCTACGCTGATCCGCCAACAGCGCGCGCTGTCTCAGCCGAGCTTCCTTTTTGATGCCGGCGATATCTTCACCGGTACCCTGGCGCGCCGCACCCGGGGCGCGGTCGCCTTCGATCTGATGGCGCACATGGGCTATGACGCCATGGCCATCGGTAATCACGAATTCGAGTACGGCTGGCAACAGCTCGTGAAAACGCTGACGCCGGTGGCGTTTCCGGTGCTCGCAGCGAACCTGCGCTACGCCGCGAGCGGAGCGCCCTTCGCGCAGCCCTACACCATCATCGAGCGCGGCGGCGTCACCCTGGGCGTGATCGGGCTGCTCGGGCGCGACGCCGCAACCGCACTGATCCCCGCGCACATTGAAGGGCTCGCGGTCGATGATCCTGTCGCTGTGTTGGAGCCCCTGGTCGAGAAGCTGCGTAAGCGCGTCGACCTCATCGTAGTGCTGATCCATCAGGGGCCCACGGCGCCGATGCAGACGAACGACGAAGGGGACCCGTCTGTGCACCGGGGCAATGCGGCCAACCTGGCACTGGCCGGCGCCGTGCCCGGGATCGATGTGATCCTCGCCGGGCACACCGACGCGGGCACGCGGGCGCCGCTGCGGCACCCGAAAACCGGCACATTGATCATGCAGACCTTCGGCCAGGGTCAGCACCTGGGAGTACTGCACCTGACCCTGGATGCTGCTGGTGCCGGTATCGCAAACTACGACGGCGGCCTGCTGGCGGTTGATGCGGATCGGCTCGAGCCGGACCCGACCGTCGCTCGCGCTCTGGCGGCCTACCGCGCGCGGCACGCTGATCTCTACGAGGTCATTGGCCACAGTGGCACCTACTTCGCCCGGCGCTACAACGCCGAGTCGGACCTCGGCAATCTGTTCGCCGACATCGCTCGCGAAGCCGGAGGCACCCCGATAGGACTCATGCCCTCAGGTGCCCTGCGCCGGGATCTGGCAGGCGGGCCGCTGCGACGCGTCGACCTGCTGGACGCCTTCCCCTTTGAAGACCGACTGGCGGTGGTCACGGTCAGCGGCCGCGTGCTGCGGGCCATCCTGGAACAGGGCCTGTCCCTTCAGCGCGGAGCCCTGCAGGTCTCGGGGCTGACCGTGCGCTATGACCCGGCAGCGCCACCGCTTCAGCGCCTGCGCTCGGTCACCATCGCCGGCAAACCGATCGCGGACGACGCGCGCTACCAGGTCTCGACCGTCGAGATCCTCGCCCAGGGCGGGGATGCCTACACGAGCGTTCGCGACGCCGACTCGGTCACGCTTGTGCCAGAGCGGTTCGCAGACCTGCTCGAAGCCTATGTGGCGCGCACCAAAAACCTTGAGCAGCCGGCCCGCGGCCGCCTGCTGCCGATCCGCGGGGACGGGTTGTAAACAGCTTGTGAGCATGCGCGCGCGCAACTGAAAAAGTCTTGCAAACTCCCTACGAGAACAGCGCCTGAGCCCGATGCTTCCGGGCTACAGTTTGCCGAATACGTCCAACCCCCGGACCCGAACATGCGCTACTCCTACTCTGCACTGGTCCTAGGTCTGTGCGCCCAGGCCGCCGTGGCCGCGCCGCAATTCAGCAACGTGTCCGACGCTGCCGGCGTCAGCCAGTTTCGCGTCGAAACCTGGGGCGCCACCGTCGGCGACCTGAATAGCGATGGGCTGCTCGATCTGTACATGAGCAACCACGTCAAAGCCGGGGTCATGCTGCGCAACAACGGCGACGGCACCTTCACCGACGTGACCCGCATTGCGGACGTCGACATGCTCTGGCACACCACCTGGCCGCGAGAGGTGGAAGACCACACGCACGGCGGCGTCTGGGGCGACTTCGACAACGATGGCGACCTGGACATGGGCATCGCCGATGAGCGCGTCACCTCGATCTATGAAAACCGCGATGGCCGCATGTACGGCGGCACGCTGACCGCGCAGCCCTGGCGCCCGCAGAGCGCGTTCATCGACTGGAACGGCGACGGCTGGCTTGACCTGGGCTTCTCCGGGCGGCCGCGCGCAACCACGCCGGCGCACCTGTACACCAGCGACCAGGCGGGCGGCTTTGTGCGCGACAGCGACAGCCTGCTGGAGGGCTGGGCGTGCAGCTTCAACAACCTGGTGCTCAGCGACTTCAACGCTGACGGCGCGATGGACGTGGCCTGCGGCCTGTACAGCAACCAATGGCCTCAGTCCGGTGACTACCTGACCCTCGGCACCGGTGTCACGACGCCGCTCCTGCAAACCACGCAGGTCCAGGACGTGCTCTCGGCCGACCTCAACAATGACCAGCGCCCGGACCTGGTACTGGTGCGCGGCGCGCTGCGCCCGAGCAACGGCGTACAGGACGGCCCGAACGCGATCGCGCTGCATGTGACCGCCTCCACGAACAGCGCCAAAACCGGCGTCATTGCCGGCACCGGCGAGCTGAACCTGTACATCGACTGGAACCGCGGCGACTTCGGCTGCGGCACCAACGCGATCATGTACCTGGGCGCAACCGGCCTGCTGGAAGACGGCGACGGCAACCGTACGGACGTGCTCGGCCGCTTCGAGCCCTTCAATCTGCGCCTGGATCCGAACGACACGCGCTGGCACGGGCTGTACGACTACTCCAGCAACGGCTGCGGCGCTGCGCTCGGCTACTTCCCTGCCGAAGGCGTCTGGCGCCTCAAGGTCGGCGGCCGCGGCTCGCACCACATCTATCTGACCGCGTCCTCCGATCAGCCGTTGACCATCACCGGGGTGGAAGGCGCCGGCTCCCAGCACGGCGCGCTGCGGCCGCGGCTGCTCATGAACTCGGCGACAGGCTTCACCGATGAGACCTTCGCCTCCGGGATGGTGGCGGAGCAGTGCGCGAGCGTCGTCGCCGGTGACTTCGACAACGATATGGACGTAGACCTGTACATGGGCTGCCGCAGCGGCGCATCGAATCTGCCGAACGTGCTGTACGAAAACGATGGGACCGGCGTGTTCACCAAGGTCATCGACCCGGGTCACGAGGGCGCCACCGGCCTGTCGGCGCGACAGAACGGCACGGGCGCGGGCAACACGGACTCGGTGGTGGTACTGGACTACGATCTGGACGGTTATCTGGACCTGTTCTCGGTGAATGGTCTGAACCTGCGTCCGAGCGTGATCGCCGGGCCCTACGACCTGATGCGCAACAGCGGCGGCACGAACGGCTGGATCCAGCTCGACCTGCAGGGCACCACCTCCAACCGCGACGGCATCGGCGCGCGCATTTACGCCACCACGCCGGACGGCACCGTGCAGTACCGGGAGCAGAACGGTGGCTATCACCGCTGGTCGCAGAACCAGATGCGCGTGCACTTTGGCCTCGCCACCCACGCCACCGTCGATCTGCGCATCGAGTGGCCCAGCGGCCTCACCGACGTCATCACCGGCGTCGCCGCCAACGAGCTCTACCGCGTCGTCGAAGGCAGCAATGCCGTCACGCCGCGCACGGTCACCGCGCCGCTGCCCTATCCCTGCGATGAGCCGACCCTCGACGGCAGCGCCGCCTCCGGCCTGTACGTCTGGCAGAACTGCATCAACGACCAGTGGGAAGTGCGCCTGCTCTCCAATGAGCGCACCGAGACCTTCAGCGGCATGCTGCGGCTCGTCTCCGGCAGCATCACGAACCTCACCCGCAAGCGCCTGGAAGGCGATGACGTGCTGACCCAGGCCGGCGCCACCCGCGTCGACTTCGCCATGACCGTCGCCGCCGGCACCCAGGATGGCTTCACCTTCCGCCTCGACAGCCACGTGGATGCCTGCCTCGACTTCACCAGCTACACCGGCAACCTGTTCTACGTCGGCGGGCAGCGGCGCAGCGCCAACGTCAGCGGTGGCCTGGGCCTGGATCCCATCAAGGTCTGCCCGAACCTGCTCGGCACGGACACGGACGGCGACGGCACCCCGGACGACCGGGACGCCTTCCCCAATGATCCGGCGGAAGATCGCGACCGCGATGGCGACGGCATCGGCGACAACTCCGATCCCTTCCCGGACGATCCCGGCAACGGCGCGCCCCAGGCCGACACCTGCGGTGAGCCCGCCATCAGCCCGGCGATCGATCAGGCCGTGTTCCTGTGGCAGGACTGCGGCGGTGCGTCCCTGGACTGGCACCTGCGGGCCACCGGCGGTGGCGCGACGCGCTCCTTCACCGCCACCGGCCGCTTCATCGATGAGACGCTCATCAGCAACATCGCAAACGTCAGCATCGAGGCCTCGGACGTCATCGGTCCCGACAACGGCGATCTGGCCTATGCCCTGCGCCTGTTCGGCACCGGCACCGACGGCTTCAACTTCAACGCCGACCCGGCCGCCTGCTTCGTGCCCGCCGGCACCCTGCCGGTGTATCTGGGTGCGAACCGCGTGCTGCTCACCGATGCCAGCCTACGCCTGGACGGCACCGGGGCCTGTAACTTAGGTCCGAGCCCCGACAGTGACGGCGATGGGCTCACGGATGCGGAAGAGGCGGCCCTGGGCACCGACCCGAACAACCCGGACACGGACGGCGAGCGCCTGACGGACGGGGAGGAAGTGAACGTCTACGGCACGGACCCGCTGCGCACCAACACGGACCGCGATGGCCTGTCCGACTACGCCGTCGGTGTCGGGATTGGTCGGGTCGGTGCCGAACCAGGTGACCTCGGCGTAGTCGGACAGGCCATCGCGGTCCGTGTTGGTGCGCAGCGGGTCCGTGCCGTAGACGTTCACTTCCTCCCCGTCCGTCAGGCGCTCGCCGTCCGTGTCCGGGTTGTTCGGGTCGGTGCCCAGGGCCGCCTC
>JBCDIK010000229.1:0-5048 GCA_038749065.1 Pseudomonadota bacterium
CAGGTGTGCTCATGACCTCAGCCCCCGCTGCCAGCGCCCAGGACCCGGTCGATCCGGATCGCTCTGACCCCGCCGCCATTGAAGCGGCCCTGGCCAGTGCGGACCTGAATGCCCTGCGGAGTGCGCTCTATCAGCACACCCGGGATCCCGAGCTGCTCGCCATGGGTGTGGTGCTGAAAGACATTCCGGGCACCCCCTACAACACCTTTGAGGTCCCGGAGGAACACCGGGATGCGCTCTTCGACAAGGCGCGGGCGTATCTCGGCGATCCGAATGCGCCTGTGCGCATGCAGATCGATGCGGACGAGATCCGGGCGCTCGCGAGCGCCTTCTAAGGGCAGCCGATCAGCGACAGCGCAGCGCGCTTTGCGGAGGAAGAGATCGCCTTCGCGGGGTTCAAGCGCCAGGCGCAGTGGACGGGCGCGCCCGTGGTGGTGCCCGACGACTTCGAAGTGCTGATCGTGGGCGCCGGCTTCAGCGCCATCATCTGCGCCATCCAGCTCGATGCGCTCGGCATCCCCTGGCGCATCGTCGAGCGGCAGGAAGACTGGGGCGGGACCTGGTGTCTGAACACCTACCCAGAAGCCCGGGTCGATATCACCAACTTCATCTACAGCTTTACCTTCGAGCCGCAGTACCCCTGGGAGCACGCCTTTGCGCCCCGGGAGGAGCTGATGGCCTACGTACGCTATCTCGTCGATAAGCATGGGCTTGGCGATCGGGCCCATTTCCGCACGCAGGTCGTGAATGCCCGGTGGCAGGACGATGACGCGCGCTGGGAGGTGACGCTCGAGGGGCCCGATGGGCAAACGGAAACCCGGCGGCCTAATGTGCTGCTGAGCTGTAGCGGCCTGTTCAGCACGCCGCGGCTCCCAGACATTCCCGGCATCGAGTCCTTTGCCGGGGAGATGTTTCACACCACGAACTGGAATCACGACTACGACCACCACGGCAAGCGCGTGGCGCTCATCGGGACGGGTTCGACGGGCTCCCAGCTCGCGCCGCGCGTCGCGGAAGAAGCCGCATCGCTGACCATCTACCAGCGCACGCCGAACTGGGTGACGCCGGTGGGCCGGTATCGGGCGCCCATTCCCGAGCCGCGCAAGTGGCTGCTGCGCCATCTGCCCGGTTACACGCAGTGGAATCGCTACAGCCACACGCACGCCAGCATCCGGATCCAGGCGCTGCAGCATCTGGACCCGCAGTGGCAGGCCGAGGGTGGGCGGGTGAACGAGAAGAACGATCTGCTGCGCAAGGGCTTAACGGCCATGATCCGGCACAAGATGAAAGGTCGCCCCGAGCTGATCGAGCACCTCATTCCTGACTTTGCGCCCCTGTCGCGACGGATCGTGGTGGACAACGGCTTCTACGACACGCTGCTGCGGGACGACGTGCACCTCGATGTGACCGGCATCGAAGAGATTCAGCCTGGCGGTATTCTCGGCAAGGATGGCGTCTATCGCGAGTACGATCTCATCATCCTCGCGGCTGGTTTTGACGTGGAACGCTATCTGCACCCGGTGCCGTACCAGGGGCGCGATGGCAAGACGCTGGAAGATCTCTGGTCAAAGGATGGCGCCCGCGCCTATCTGACCATGACGTTGCCGCACTTCCCGAACTTTTTCATGATGTACGGGCCGAACGCGGCGGTGCGCGCCAGCAGCTTTCACTCGGCGGTGGAGATGCTCTCGCGCTACATCTGCGAGACCATCGTCAGCATGCTCGAGCACGGCGCGACCTCGGTCACGGTTAAGCCGGAAGTGCACGATGCGTACAATGAGCGCCTGGACGAAGGCATGAAAGGCATGCTGTGGGAGCAGGAAAAGGGCGGCAACAGCTACTACCTGAACCGACATGGCAAGTCCGGTGTGAACATGCCCTGGGAGATGTATGAGTTCTATGACTTCATCCGCGCACCGGCGCCTGCGGACTTTGAATACCGTTAGGGGCGTGCGATGACGGCGCGGAGCCAATCCCTGCTGCACCGGGCTCGCCCGGCGGCGCGCGGGGAGCCACGGGAGCGGATCGCCTACGCGCTCGAGCGCTGCATCGTCGAGCACGGCTATGCGGCCACCAAGCTGATCGACGTTGCGGAGCGGGCCAAGATGTCCCCGCCGCACATGCGCTACTACTTCCGCGGCAAGGACGACATGCTCGCCTACTGCTACGAGCGTCTGCTGCGCCGCGTGCAGGGCCTGCTCGACACGTTGCCGGCGCAGGCTCCGAGAACCTGGCTCGAGCGGCTGGCGGAGCTCATGCTCGGCGGCGGCCGCCGTGGCCGGGAGGCGCTGACGGTCCTCAACGAAGCCAACCTGGTGGTCGCGCGTTCACCGGCGCTGCGCACCCTGCGCAGCGAGTACGACGCGCGCGTGGTGGCTCGGATCGAGTCCCAGCTAGCGCAGCTGCCACTGGCATCGGGACAGACCGCCGCCAGCGCAGCCGCGCTGCTCACCCACCTGCTGAACGGGCTGATGCTCGAACGGGTGCTCGCGGGCGATGACCGGCAGGTTGAGGATCTGCAGCAGCAATATCTGGCGCAGCTCGATCTGCTGCTGAACGACTGACATCACGCGCTGCGGCGCACTACAGGGGAAAACACCATGGCTACCTTTGGCTATCGCTCCACGGCGGACGAGGTCCTTGCGAACATTGATCTGGGCGGCAAGCGTGCCATCGTGACCGGCGGTTACTCCGGTCTGGGGGAAGAAACCGCGCGGGCACTGGCGTCCGCTGGCGCTGAAGTCACCATTGCCTGCCGCGATCTGCCCCGGGCCGAGGCGACGGCGCAGGCGCTGAACGACGGTCTTGGCGCCTCGCGCGTCACGGCGGGCGCGCTCGACTTAAGCGACCTGGACAGCGTCCAGCGGTTCGCCGCTGACTGGTCCGCTGCCCATGATGCGCTGCACCTGCTGATCAACAATGCCGCGGTGATGGCCTGCCCCCTGAGCCACACGAAAGCCGGTCACGAAATGCAGATCGGGACCAATCACTTCGGGCACTTCGCGCTGTTTCAGGGCCTGCGCGAGCGACTGGCAGCCGCCCAGGGCGCACGGGTGGTGTGCTTGAGTTCCACCGGTCACTTCTTAAGCGACCTGCACCTGAACGATCTGCACTACGCGCAGCGCGAGTACGAGCCCTGGCAGGCCTATGGCCAATCGAAAACCGCGAACGCGCTCATGGCGGTGGGGATCCAGCGCCAGCACGCAAGCGATGGCATCGAGGGCTTTGCGGTACACCCCGGTGGCATCATGACCTCGCTGCAGCGGCACATGGATCGCAGCGAGATCATTGCCCGTGGCTGGATGGACGAGGCCGGCAACATCAATGAGCTGTTCAAAACCGTGCCACAGGGCGCCTCCACAACCTGCTGGGCCGCCACCGCGCCGGAGCTCAGCGGGCGCGGCGGGCAGTACCTCGAGAACTGCAGCGAGACCCCGGTGATCACGGCGCCGACACCGGACTTCACAGGCGTCATGGCGTACGCTGTCGATCCCGACGCGGCGGATGCGCTCTGGGCTCATAGCCTCGAGCAGATTGCCTGAGCGGGACCGAAGCACGCGATCAGTTCACCGTCATTTCGAAAGAGGGCCCACCATGAGCGAACACCTGTTGCGCAGCGACGAAGACGGAGTGGCGACGCTCACCCTGAACCGGCCCGACAAGCTGAACGCACTGACCGTCGACATGTTCGCGGCGCTGCGCCGCCAGGTGCTCAGCATCCGCAAGGACGACGCGGTGCGCTGTGTGGTCATTCGCGGCGCCGGCCGCTGCTTCTCCGCAGGCCATGATCTGGGCGACATCGCCGAGGGCGAGAAGGTGCCGTCTCCAGGCTGGCACTCGGAAACGCTGCGGCTCATGGAAAAGCTGCCGCAGCCGGTCATCGCCGCGGTGCACGGTCACTGCTATACCGGTGCTCTCGAGGTGGCGTTGGCGGCGGATTTCATCGTCGCGTCCAGCGATGCGCGGTTCGGCGATACGCACGCGCAGTGGGCGCTGACGCCGATCTGGGGCATGAGCCAGCGGCTGCCCCGGCGGGTCGGCATTGCCACCGCCAAGCGTCTCATGTTCACCGCGGACCGGATCGATGCACAGGAAGCGATGCGGATCGGCCTGGCGACGCTGTGCTTCGACGCCGAGACCTTTGATGCGCAGCTGACCGATCTGTGCGCGCGCATCTGCGCCAACTCAGGCTATAGCCATCGCGCCAACAAGCGGCTGCTGGAAGCCACCGATGCCATGGCGCTCGACGGCGGCCTGCAGTGGGAGGTGATGGAAACGGAAGGCGTCGGCCCCGACGCGCAGGCGCGCATCCGGGCCTTCACCAAGGGCTAACGGTCAGGCGTGGAACGCGCAGAACTTGTTGCCATCGGGATCGCGGAAGTAGCCCGCGTAGAAGCCGTCGCCGCGCGGGCCGGCCGGGCCCTCGTCGGTGGCACCAAGCTCGATGGCCTTGGCGTAGAAGCTGTCCACCTGCGCCGTGCTCTCCATGCGCAGCGCCACCATGGTGCCGTTGCCGACGGTGGCCTCATTGCCGTCATAGGGTTTCGTTGAGGCGACACAGGGCTCGTCCATGGATTTGCCCCAGAGCACGAAGCTGTCCATGGCCATGATTCGCGTGGCGCCGAGCTCGGCGAGCAGAGCGTCGAAAAAGGCTTGGGCGCGTTCCGGGTCACGAGTGCCGAGGGTGACGTAGCCGATCATCTGAATCTCCTTGCGGGGGTGGACCTGTCTGGCTGGGCGATCATAGGCAGCCCACGCGCTGACTCGCAACGACCTGCGGGATCATTGCGCCTGACAGGGCGCGCCAACTATGAAAGGCTGTCGTCATGACCGGATTTTATGATCGCCATATTCTTCCCAGGCTGCTCGACACCGCCTGCTCCCTGCCGCCCATGACCGCGCTGCGCGAGCGCTACGTCAGCCAGGCCCGCGGCGAGGTGCTCGAGATCGGCATCGGCAGCGGACTGAACCTGCCGCACTATGGCTCGGCGGGCACGCGCGTGACCGGCCTTTACCCGGCCGCGGCGCGGACCGTCAAGGCGGCCGAG
>JBCDIK010000230.1:0-5010 GCA_038749065.1 Pseudomonadota bacterium
TCGTAGAAGCTGCGGCGGTTCAGCAGCCCCGTGAGCGGATCCGTGATGCTCGCTTCCTGCAGCTTCAGATTGAGCTGCTGCAGCTGACGGTTGCGCTCTTCCAGCTCGGTGGTGCGATGCTCGACCTGAATCTCCAGGTTGCGGCGCGATTGCTGCAGACCGTAGAGCGCGCGGCGCCAGCTGAGTAACAGGTAGGCCAACAGCGCCAGCACGGCGCAGGCGTAGAGCAGGTAGGCGGGGACCGACTGCCACAGGGGGCGGGCCACGGTCAGCTCGATGCGGCCTCCCGGCGTGCGCCATTGCTCGTCGGGTCCGGCGCTCTGGACGCGAAACAGATAGCGTCCAGCGGGCAGGCTCGTGTAAGTCGCGCTCTGACTGCGATCCGCGAGGTGCCACTCGCGATCAAAGCCTTCGAGCTGGTAACGAAATCGTTGCTGTTCCGGAGCCATGAAGCGCAGCGCATCGAACTCGAAGCGTACATAGGGGCTGCCGGCAGCGAGGGTCAGCGCGGCAGCGTCGTCGTCGGCGCTGTAGCTGCGCGTGAGCATGCCGTCGTAGTCGTGCGCCGCGACGGTCAGGGCCGGACGTTCTTCGGGCAGTTCGATACTGCTCGGGTAAAACCCCAGCAGGCCCTGAGCGCTGCCGAAGAACAGCTGCCCGTTGCGGCTGGCGAGCTTTGCACCGTAGTAGAAGCGATCGCCCCGCAGCCCGCTGCCACGGTCGAACCGCCGGACCTTGAGCGTGGCCGGATCGAAGCGGATCAGGCCGCGATTGCTGCTGAGCCACAGCAGGCCCTGCTGATCCTCGAGCAAGCATCGCAGGTAGTCGCTGGGCAGCCCGGCAGCGCGATTGATCTGCGTGAATGTCGGCGTTCGAACCTCAAGCAACTCCCGCGGCCAGCGCAGCAGGCCATCGCCGGCGGTGGCGATCCACAGGTCGCCCTGCTTGTCCTGCAGCAGATCCACCGCGGTGCGTTGGCCTCGATCGCTCGCCAGGGGATAGCTCCGGAAGGCCTGGCTATCCGGCAGGTACTCGGACAGCTGGCCATCGCCGGTTCCGATCCACAGAGTGCCCGACCGGTCCGTGAACAGCGCACGCACGCTGCGATGCGGGAGCGCCAGCCCGGTACCAGGGTCGTCACTCGATGTGGGCCCTGGGTACTGCGAGATGACCGGCGCCGCGCCCTCGCCGCGGTATTCGATGTGAAACAGTCCGTGGTCGATGGTGCCCGCCCACAGGTGCCCGTCTCCGGTACTGGCGAGGCGAATCACCTGCAGCGCGGTTGGCTCACGCCCCGCCGTCGATGTCGCCTCGCTCTGTGGCAGTGATCGGGGCGCTGCGCGCAGCACCGTGCGCAGGGGGGTTGTGGCCGTGTCATCGGCCCTGCGCATCAGCAAGCCCTGATCGACGGTGCCGATCCACAGGTGCCCCTGCTCATCACACAGCAGCGTTCGGACTTTGCGGGCCCGGTTGTCCAGAAAGTGTAGCCGCCCTTCGGTCGGGGCGTAGCGGGCAAGGCCGCGGTTGCGCGTGCCCAGCCACAGCGTGCCGTCCGCGCACTCTGCAACCGCCGTCGCGCGTAGCGCTCCGCTCCCGGTCCCTGCGCCGCCTGGCGCCTGGTCATTACCCAGGTAGCTGAACGCAGCGCTGAGATAGTTCCAGCGATCCACGCCGCGCTCGCTGCCGATCCAGAGGACCCCGTCCCGATCCTGGTACAGGCGGTTGACCGCGCTGTCGCTCAAGGTTCCGGGGTCGCCGGGATGGGAGCGATGGTGGACAAACTGTCCCGGGGCCATCCATTCGCGCAGCCCATCAGCCGTTGCGATCCACAGCGTCCCCGCTTCGTCCACGAGCAGGTCCCGCACTTCGTTGCTCGCACGTTCGCTCTGACTGTCGTCGTCTTCGATGATGATCGGCATGTGACCGAAGGTCTGCAGCGCCGGATCGAAGCGGAAGACACCCTGGCCGCGGGTCCCGATCCACAGCGTGCCCTGGGAATCCTCATACAGCCGGGTGACGTGATTGGTGGTCAGCGAACTGCTGTCACGGTCGTAGCGGATGAAGCGCTCGGTACGTCGATCAAAGCGCGCAAAGCCCCCGGCCTCGCTCGCGAGCCATAGATTTCCGTGGCTGTCCTCGAGCAAGTCGGTGATCGGCCCAGCGGGCATTTGCAGTCGGTCCTCGGGCGCGGTCTGGTAGGCGTGCAGGGTGCCGTCGGCCGGAGAGAACGAGAAGGCGCCGCTATGGCTGGTGCCGAGCCACAGGGTCCCGTCGCTGGTGATCGTCATGGCGCTGATGCGTACATCGCGCAGTTCCGAGCGATCCATGACCGGGTCCCGCTGCAGGGTCTCGCGCTCACTTGAGTAGCGGTGGATGCCAGTCCGGGTGGCAATCCACAACGCTCCGGCCGGGTCCAATGCGAGATCCACCACGCGGTTATCGCGCAGCGAATCGGAATCGGTCCGGGTGTGAAAGTACGCCTGGGTGTCGTTGCCGCTGAGTCGAAACAGGCCGTCGGCGGTGCCGACCCAGAGGAAACCATCGCTGTCCTGAACGATACTGCGGACATCGGACTCGATATGATCCCGGCCCAGCGGGTGTGCGGTGAGGCGCAGGTTGCGCACCGAGGGGGCCGCAGTCGGGCTGTCGGTCAGCCCTGCGAGCTGCGCTCGGGCCAGGGACGCACCCATCAGCAGGGCGCTGACCAGCGCTGTAGCCAGCCACCATCGCGATGTACCGCAGCGCAGTATCGCTGCGGGAAAGGCCGGGCGCATAGGTCGGGCAGGTTCCTTCTTGTCCAGCACGCAGGTTACGTGCGAGATCGCGGAGCGCCTGTGCGGTAGCGCACAGAGCGCCGCAGAGGGAGGGCCGGTGCGGCCAGTGGTCCCGCAAGAGAGTCAACTTTGTGGCGTGAAGACCGATGCGACAAGCGCCCTGACCGTGTTGCCGGGGATGCTATAGTCGAGGCCAAGGTGAGGCGACTTCACCAGCTGCCGGGGGGCCCATGAGCATTGCCATCAACGGCATTGCCCACATCTATATCACCGTGAACAACTACCCGCAGGCGCGTGCGTTCTACGGGCAGCTGTTGCCGTTTCTGCAGATGGCGGTGCTCGTCGACACCGATGACCTCTACTACTGCGTCGGTGGCCGCACGGGCATCGGGATCCGTCGGGCCCACTCCACGGAGCCCTTTGATCCCTATCGGGCAGGGCTCCACCATCTGTGCCTGCGCGCCCGCAGCGAAGCGGATGTGGACACCATCGCAACCGCAGTGATCGGGTTCGGTGGGCGGGTTGTTCGCGGCCCGAATCACGATCCCGACTGGGCGCCCGGGTACTACTCGGTGCTGTTCGAAGATCCGGGCGGGACCCGGATCGAAGCTAATTTTGTGCCCGGCAAGGGCAATCTGGCCGGTGACGTGGATCTGCCTCTGGCCCCACACATTCAGGAGCGGCTCAGCGAGCCTTAGTGTTCTCATCGAGCGTTCTCCAAGCCCCAGTTCTCTAAGAAAGGAACCCCTATGGACTTTGATATTCCCGCCGATCTTCAGGCTTACCTCGATGAGCTGGACGCGTTCATCGAGAGCACCATCAAGCCCCTGGAGAACAGCGACGACAACATCCGTTTCTTCGACCACCGGCGTGAGGACGCGCGCACGGACTGGGATCGCGGCGGCCTTCCGAATGAGACCTGGGAGCAGCTCCTGCAAACGGCCAAGCGACTGGCCGACGAAGCCGGGCACTATCGCTTTGCGCAACCAAAAGAGTTTGGCGGCAAGGACGGCACCAACCTGCAGATGGCGGTGATCCGGGAACATCTGGCGGCCAAGGGGCTGGGACTGCACAACGATCTGCAGAACGAGCACAGCATCGTCGGCAACAACGTGGGCCTGCTGCTGATGATCCGTTATGGGACCGACGCACAGAAGGCGGAATGGATCGATGATCTTGCCCAGGGGCGGCGGGGCTTTGCCTTCGGCATCACCGAGCCCGACCACGGCAGCGATGCCACTCATATGGAGACCAACGCCTACCGGGACGGCGATGAGTGGGTCATCAATGGCTCCAAGACCTGGAACACCGGCATCCACAAGGCGCAGTACGATCTCATCTTCGCCCGGACCAGCGGCAAGCCGGGTGACGGCGACGGGATCACCTGCTTCCTGACCCCGACCAACTCCGAGGGCTTCCGCATCGAAGAGATGCTCTGGACCTTCAATATGCCCACGGACCACGGCACGATCTCCATGAAGGACGTGCGCGTCCCGCACGATGCGATCTTCGGCGGCGAGGGCAAAGGGCTGCAGGTCGTCCAGCATTTCTTCAATGAGAACCGGATCCGTCAGGCGGCCTCGAGCCTCGGCGCGGCGCAGTTCTGCGTGAACGAGTCCATCGAGTATGCCAAGCACCGCAAGCCCTTTGGCAAAGCACTATCGACCAACCAGGGCATCCAGTTTCCATTGGTAGAACTCCAGACCCAGTGCGAGATGCTGCGCGCGCTGATCCACAAGACCGCCTGGCAAATGGACAAGGACGGCGCCTTCTCCGTCAGCGATAAGGTGAGCATGTGCAACTACTGGTCCAACCGCCTCTGCTGCGAAGCCGCGGACCGGGCAATGCAGGTGCATGGCGGTCTCGGCTACTCCCGGCACAAGCCCTTCGAGCATATCTATCGCCACCACCGCCGGTACCGGATCACTGAAGGGGCGGAGGAGATTCAGATGCGGCGCGTGGCGGGCTACCTGTTCGGCTACATGTCACAGCAGGCGCCGAAGGGCGTCGCGAGCGTCAAGGGCTGAATGATGAGCGAGCACGAGCTGGCCGCGGCGCTCGAGCCCATCTTGCAGCGGGCGCTCCCGGAATGCGTGAAGCTCACTGCGGTGGAACGTCTCTCCGGGGGCGCGAGCCAGGAAACCTATCGCCTGGAGATCGAGACGGATGCCGGGCCACGGCCGCTCGCCATGCGCCGCGCGCCGGGGGGTATGACCACCGATGAGGTCCGTGCGCA
>JBCDIK010000231.1:0-4999 GCA_038749065.1 Pseudomonadota bacterium
ATTCTTCTGGATCGATACGGCGGCCTGGCTGGCCACCGCGCGCAGGACCTCAGCGGTGTCATCGCCAAAGGGCACCGGCTGCTCGCTGGCGCCTTCCCGGCGATTGATAAACTGCAGAACACCCACCACCCGATCGCGGTGGTCGCGCATGGGCAGCACGAGCATGGATCGGGTCCGGTAGCCCATGCGCTCATCAAAGCTGCGATTAAAGCTGTAGGGCGCCGCTTCCGGTAGCTGGTAAGCATCTTCCAGATTGAGCTCACGGCCGTAGAGGGCGACATAACCGGCAATGGAGGCCGCGGTCAGCGGCAGCCGCGTTTCGACAAACGGCATCTCGATCGCATCGTTCTGCGCGAGCTTAAAGATGAGCTCGCGCTCGCTGCCTTCGCCGTCCTCGAGCAGGTACATGGAAGCGCCTTCGCAGTTCGCGATACGGCGCGCTTCGGACAGGATGGTGTCCAGCAGTTCGTCGAGTTCGGCACTGGAGGTCAGCAGATTGCCGATGTCGGTCAGCTGGTGCATGCGGCGGCGGGTCTCGCCCACGTCGCGAATCAGGCCGACAATGCGCGTGCTGCGCCGCTGATGCGCACCAGCATGCTGCAGCAGGCGTGCCAATGCGGCCGTACCGGCGCGCTCCGGCAGCACGAGATCGGCTTCCCGTGAGTCGTGTTCCGTCACGAACAAGGCATGATGGAACCGCTCACGGAGCTGGCTGATCAGCGCGACATCAAGACAGGCGCCGCCGGTCAGGAGAACCAGCGCGACCTGGTCTGCGACCTCCTCCGCGTTCGCCAGATACATGGCGCCGCTGGGGCTCGGCAGCTCGCAGATCTGCCAGCGCTGGCTGCGGGCGTGATCGACCAGCACATCGGCGACCGCCGCGGTGCAGCCGAGCGGCTGCGCAGCTGGATCGAGCTGCGGCGCTTTGCGCAGCGCCTGCTCCGCCTGCCGTGCGCGCAGGGCACCGCCCAGCGGAACGGGGCGCGCAGCGTCACCGCGTCGTGGCGCGCGCTGAGGCGGTCGGGGTGTGACCGGCGTCTCGGCCAATGCGACGCGAACCAGGATGCGCTGGCGCGCTGGCGCAGCGGCCGCGCCGGTCTGAAGAATTGCTGACATTCACGCAGTATGCCGTCGCATCTGGCGCTGTTTCATGCGCCAGGTCACAGGGTCAACCGCCCGCCAGGCGCCGCTCCAGCTCGGCCAGGCGATTGTTGAGCTGCAGGCGGTAGGCGTCCATGGAGGCCACGGCCTGCTCGTTCTCTGTGACCCGGTTCGCAAGCCCCGACTGAAGGCTGGCCACGGTTTGGCGCGCGGCGTTGACCTTGTCCACCAGGTCCCGCTGCGTACCGACGAGTTCGTCCATCCGCTTCGTCAGCGCGCCCAGTTCCTCACGCAGTGCACCCTGTGCCTTGAGCGCCGTTTCCAGCTCGGTGAGCTGGTTGGCCAGCGATTGTTGCTGGCCGCTGATCTTTGCAAGGACGCCGTCCTGCTTCTTGAGCGCCGCCTGATTGCCCTGGATCCAGCCTTTGTTGCGCTCGTTGGAGACCGCCCACAGCTTGCGGATCTCGGACTCCCAGCGCCCGAGCTCGCTCTTGGTATCGGCGCCGGCTTCACTCATGACCTCGTCCGTCACGCGCAGCCGGTCTTCGAGCGTCGCCAGCCGCGCTTCTGCCTCGGCGCGCTGCGACTGCGCAGCGGTGAGCATCTGCTGCTGATTGGCCACGAACCAACCCGCCACCATCAGCCCCGCGAGCAGGATCACCAGAATCAGACTGACAGCGACGGAGCCACCACCGCCTGAGGTCCGGCTGCGGCGCCCACCGCCACCCCCGGACCCACCGCTGCGACGCGGGTCCGCCGCGTCCTCCGGTGATGCGCTGATGGTCAGCGCAGGATCGAGTGGCTTGGACATGCAAAAAACTCCCGGGCGGACTGTCGCGACGCGTTAGAGCAGCTTGACGATAGCGACGAGCACCGCTGTCAGCACGAAGCCACAGCCAATCACGCCACGCACGCTCGTCATCGGCCCCTGTTTGCCGAAGATCGCGTTCAGTTCGAGTACACCGATAATGACGAGCGCGGCAATGAGCGCCGTCGTGTTGCCGTTCAGGCTCCCGTGCTGGTAGTGCGCCGAGGAACCCATAAAAAAGAGCATGGGAATGGAAAACAGCGTGTTGGTCCGTGACGCAAGTCCAGCCTTGGGCGCTGCGGCCGCCGCATCACTGCGCGCCTCGCCACCGGCCTTCACCTGCTCATTGGAGGCGATGATGATTTTCTGGTTCGGCCAGATGATCAGCCAGACGTTCAGGAACATGAGGATCGCCATGACCGCGCCGATGGCGATATCGACGCTCCAGCCCGGCGCGATCTGGACCAGCAGGACGAGCCCGCTGAGGAAGGTGAGCATGGCACCCCAGCGAAACCACCACAGCGCTCTCGGGACCAGTTTGGTAAACGCGTCCGTACGCGCATCCCCGTCGGCAACCTTGAAGTACTCGGTCTGCACGAAATTGAAGTAGTACAGCAATCCGATCCAGGTGATGCCAGCCAGAAAGTGGCCCCAACGAGCCAGATAGTAGACATGGTCCATGTGCCTTTGCCCCCGCAAGGTCCCGCGCGAACACGCTTGTCACGCCGTCCGGGGCGACTATAGGGGTTTGATTTGGCAAGGAGAAGGGCCCCAAAACCAAAGAACCCGGCCGAAGCCGGGTTCTCTGATCGCGTGAGCGAAGGGGCTGCTTACATCATGCCGCCCATGCCGCCCATGTCGCCCATATCGGGCATCGGGGCTGCTGGTGCCTTGTCTTCCGGCAGCTCGCTGACCATGGCTTCCGTCGTGATCATCAGACCAGCGACTGAAGCGGCCGCCTGCAGCGCCGTCCGGGTGACCTTGGCCGGGTCGAGAATACCCATGTCGAGCATGTCGCCGTACTCACCGGTGGCGGCGTTGAAGCCTTCGTTGCCGGACAGCTGGCTGACCTTGTCGAGCACCACCGAGCCTTCGGCACCTGCGTTGGCAGCAATCTGCCGCAGCGGCGCGCTCATGGCGCGGGTGGCGATGCCGATACCGACGTCCTGGTCTTCGTTGGCACCCTTCAGATCGCCCAGCGCTGCGATCGCGCGGACCAGGGTGACACCGCCACCAGGCACGACGCCTTCTTCGACAGCTGCGCGAGTCGAGTGCAGCGCGTCTTCAACGCGAGCCTTCTTCTCTTTCATCTCGACTTCCGTCGGCGCGCCGACCTTGATGACTGCAACGCCGCCAGCCAGCTTGGCCAGGCGCTCCTGCAGCTTCTCGCGGTCGTAGTCAGAGCTGGTGTCCTCGATCTCGGCACGGATCTGCTTGATGCGCGCTTCGATGTCGTTCTTGGCGCCAGCGCCGTCGACGATGGTCGTGTTTTCCTTGGTGGAGCTGACACGCTTGGCGGTGCCCAGATCGTCCAGGGTCGCGCCTTCCAGGGTCAGGCCGACTTCCTCGGAGATGACCGTGCCACCGGTCAGGATCGCGATGTCCTGCAGCATGGCCTTGCGGCGATCGCCGAAGCCCGGCGCCTTGGCCGCAGCGACCTTGACGATGCCGCGCATGTTGTTCACGACCAGGGTTGCCAGCGCTTCGCCTTCGATGTCTTCGGCGATCACGACCAGCGGCTTGCCCGCCTTCGCGACGTTCTCGAGGATCGGCAGCATGTCGCGAATGTTGGAGATCTTCTTGTCGCACAGCAGGATGAAGGGATCATCCAGCTCAGCGGCCATGGACTCCTGATTGTTGATGAAGTACGGCGACAGGTAGCCGCGATCGAACTGCATGCCTTCTACGACGTCCAGCTCGTTCTCGAGGCCGGAGCCTTCCTCAACAGTGATCACACCTTCCTTGCCGACCTTGTCCATCGCTTCGGCGATGATGTCGCCGACGGCGCTGTCGCTGTTGGCGGAGATGGTGCCGACCTGAGCGATGGCCTTGCCATCCTTGCAGGGGGTAGCCATGCCCTTGATCGCATCAACAGCAGCGACGACCGCGTGGTCGATGCCGCGCTTGAGGTCCATGGGGTTCATGCCGGCGGCAACGGACTTCAGACCTTCCGTCAGAATGGCCTGGGCCAGAACCGTGGCGGTGGTGGTGCCGTCGCCGGCTTCATCGGAAGTCTGGCTCGCGACTTCCTTGACCATCTGCGCGCCCATGTTCTCGAACTTGTCCTGCAGCTCGATTTCCTTGGCAACGCTCACGCCGTCCTTGGTGACGGTGGGGGCGCCGAAGGACTTGTCCAGCACGACATTGCGGCCTTTCGGGCCCAGGGTGACCTTGACGGCGTTGGCCAGGGTGTTCACGCCTTCGAACATACGGCTGCGGGCGTCATCCCCAAACTTAACGTCTTTTGCGCTCATTACTTTCTATTCCTCTTAGGATTCGGTGGGTTCGTGCGAGGGGCGCTGGGCGCTCAGCCCTCGAGCACACCAAAGATTTCGCTTTCGCTCAGCACGAGCAGCTCTTCGCCGTCAATCTTGACGGTGCTGCCGCCGTACTGACCGAAGATCACGCGGTCGCCGACTTTCACGTCGAGCGGGCGGACGTCGCCGTTTTCCAGGATCTTGCCGTTGCCTGCCGCGAGGACTTCGCCCTGCGAGGGCTTCTCGGTCGCGGAGTCGGGCAGCACGATGCCGCCGGCGCTGGTGGTCTCTTCTTCCAACCGGCGCACGACAACACGATCGTGAAGGGGTCGAATGTTCATTCCAGTGGTCTCCCAATACGCAAAAATATTGCCATCTTTCGAATGGTTAGCAGTCTCCCCCTGAGACTGCTAACTCGGGGGCGCAAACTATAGGGACGGAAAATCACAATTCAAGGGGGGTGGGACGAAATCTGTCTCACAGCGCCTGCGCACCGGCTGCGCAACCGCTGCGACCCGGCACGCCGATCAGGGTTCAGATCCGCTTAAATCAGGGATCGTCGCGACGCTCGTACTCGCCATCCAGGACCACCGGCGCGTCCTGGCGCCCGCCG
>JBCDIK010000232.1:0-4987 GCA_038749065.1 Pseudomonadota bacterium
CACGATGCGCTGGCGCGGGACTGCGACCTGACGGTCGGCGAGCGCGGCGGCATCGAGGTCGACAGCGAGTGCCGCACCAGCGACACGAACATCTACGCGGTCGGCGAGTGTGCCCTCTACGACCAGCGCATCTGGGGCCTGGTCGCCCCCGGCTACCGTATGGCGGAAGCCGCCGCGGCGCAGCTGTGCGGCGCTGCGGGCTGCTTCGAAGGCGCGGACATGAGCACTAAGCTCAAGCTGCTCGGCGTTGATGTCGGCTCCATCGGCGACGCGTAGATGTTCGTGTCGCTGGTGCGGCACTCGCTGTCGACCTCGATGCCGCCGCGCTCGCCGACCGTCAGGTCGCAGTCCCGCGCCAGCGCATCGTGCGGGCGAATGCCGGCAGAGAACACCAGCAGATCCGTATCCAGAGTCGCGCCGTCCTTGAAGCGCAGCGTGAGGCCGCCCGCGGGGGCTGCCTGAATCTCTTCCGTCGCGGTGGCCGTGTGTACCTGCACACCAAGATTCTCGATCTGCGTGCGCAGCATGTCGCTGCCCGCGCTGTCGAGCTGTACGCCCATGAGCCCAGGTGCGAACTCGATGACGTGTGTTTCAAGGCCGAGGTTTTTCAGGGCGTTGGCACACTCGAGGCCGAGCAGGCCACCACCGATGACGACCCCGGTGCGAGCACTCTGCGCAGCGCTGCGGATCGCATCGAGGTCCTCGATGGTGCGGTACACCAGGCAGCCGGGCAGGTCGTGCCCCGGGATTGGCGGAACGAAGGGATAGGAGCCCGTGGCCAGCACCAGCTTGTCGTAGGTAAAGCGCTGGCCCGCCTGCGTATGCACTTCCCGCGTGGTCCGATCGATACGGACCGCGGGGTCGCCCAGATGCAGCTCGACGTCCCGAGCCGCATAGTCCTCGGGATCGGCCAGCGCGAGATCTTCCGGGTCCCGGTCCGCGAACAGCTCCGACAGGTGCACGCGATCGTAGGCTGCCCGGGGCTCGCCCCCGATCACCGTGATGGCGCAGTCGGGATCCCGCTGCCGCAGTTCGCTGACCAGGTGATGCCCGACCATGCCGTTGCCGATCACGAGAATGGGTGCATTGTCGCTTTTCATTGTGGGGTTCCTTGCGAGTCTGCGACGTGCGGTCAGGCCGCCGCCGCGGTGCCCAGTAGCAGGGCATCCTGTTGCAGCGCCGAGCACGGTGCGCCGTCGAAGCTGGCCTCGATCGCCGTGCTGCCGCGGCTGTCGCCGAGCAGCACCGCAGCGATCAGGCGGTTGTTGTCAAAGGCGAGGCGGCGATAGAGCCCGCGCCGGTCGTGGCGGACGGTCCGGATGTCCAGCCGCGGGTCCGCCGTGCGCAGGCGCGCAATGTCGCCGGCGCTGTAAAGGGTGATGCCCGCGACCTTGAGGCGCGTGCTCGCAGGTGGCGCGACGAAGCGCTGCCGCCCGCCGCTCAGCCGGGCCGCGAGCGCTTCCGCCTGGCGGTGGACGGGCGCGACCAGTCCGTAGCGATGCTGACCCTGCGGATCGCAGACCCGCGCGCACTCGCCAATGGCGAACACGTTTGGGACCTCGGTTTCCAGATGTTCGTTGACCAGCACGCCGTCGTCGGTCTCGAGCCCGGCAGCCGCCCCCAGGCGATCGCGTGCCCGGGTCCCGGTCGCCAGTAGCACCGTGTGACAGGCGAGCTGAGCGCCGCTGTTGAGCCGTACGCCTTGCACATGCCCATCCGCGCCACCGTCGACGGCGCACAGGGTGTCATTCATGGCAAAGTCGATGCCCTGCTGGACCAGGGCAGCCTGCAGCAGCGCCGCGGCCGGTCCATCCAGCTGCCGGTTGAGGAGTTCCCGGTGGCGGTGCACCACGGTCACCGGCTTGCCGAGCGCCCGTAGTGCGTGCGCAGCTTCGAGCCCGAGCAGGCCGCCGCCTATCACGACGACGTTACCGGGTGACTGGGCGAGTTGCGCGAGCGTGTCGGCGTCGGCGAGGTTGCGCAGCGCGTGAACGCCCGCGTAATCGATGCCCGGCACGGAAGGCCGTGGCGCCGCGGAGCCGGTGGCGAGCACCAGCGCCTCCCAGTCCAGCGTCCGGCCTGAGGCGAGCGTCGCGCTTCGCGCGCGCGGATCGAAACCGATCACGGCCTCTCGATTGAGCACCGTGAGCGTGAAGGGCAACGCTGTCCCATCCGGGCGCTGTGCGCACAGTGTCTCGAGCGGCTGCCGCGCCGCCAGGTAGTCGGGCAGCAGCACGCGGTTATAGAAAGGGACAGGCTCTTCGCCCACAACGGTTACCCGGCCCTGGTAGCCCTGCTCGCGCAGCGCGCTGAGCAGGCGCGCGCTCGCCATGCCGCTACCGACAACCAGCAGTTGTGCCGCCGCTTTTGGGTTCACGACATCAGGCCGCTTCGTCGGAGGCCGTGGCTGCGACTTCCGACGTGCGCTCGCGGCTTTCAGAGATTGCTGGGACCGGCGCTGCCGGCGCATCCGCGTCCGTTGAGTCGTTGTCGTGCCCATGTGAGGCATACAGGAAGTCGAGCACCAGGCGTCGACAGTGGTTGAACTGCAGATCCTCAGCCAGCGCCAGACGATCCCGGGGGCGCGGTAGATTGACGTCGACCACCTGGCCGATGGTCGCCTGCGGGCCGTTGGTCATCATGACAATGCGATCGGACAGTAGAACGGCCTCGTCCACATCGTGCGTGATCATGATGACCGTGTTGCCGAGTTCGCTGTGAATGGCCATGGTGGTTTCCTGGAGCTGCGCGCGGGTCAGCGCGTCGAGCGCGCCGAAGGGCTCGTCCATCAGCAGTACCTTGGGTTGCATGGACAGGGCGCGGGCGATGCCGACGCGTTGTTTCATGCCCCCGGAGATCTCGTGCGGCTTCTTGTCCGCGGCGTGACTCATGTTGACCAGGGCCAGGTTGTGCTCAATCCACTCGCGCATCTCGGCTTTGGACTTGCGGCCGCGGAAGGTTGCGCGCACCGCCAGGGCGACGTTTTCGAACACCGTCAGCCAGGGCATGAGCGCGTGGTTCTGAAACACCACGGCCCGATCCGGCCCCGGCTCGGTGATCTCCCGCCCCTCGAGAATCACGCCGCCCAGGGTGACCTCATCCAGGCCCGCGACCAGGTTCAGCACCGTGGATTTGCCGCAGCCGGAGTGGCCGATGAGCGAGACGAACTCGCCCTCATTGATCCGCAGCGAGACGTCCGTGAGCGCCTCGAACGCCACGCCCTCGGTGTAGAAGGTTTTGCCGATCTGGCTCAGCTCTAGAAAACTGTTCATGGGCGGGGTTCCTGAAGAATGAAGGTGTTATCGCAGGACGGCCTGCTTATCCCAGCTCACGGTGCGCTGCAGCTGCAGCATCAGCCAGTCGAGCAGGAAGCCGATGAGGCCGATGGTCAGCACAGCGACCATGATCCGGCTTAAGGAATTGGATGAGCCGTTCTGAAACTCATCCCAGATGAATTTGCCCAGGCCCGGATTCTGCGCCAGCATTTCTGCCGCGATCAGCACCATCCAACCGGTCGCAAGGGACAGGCGCAGACCGGTGAAAATCATGGGCACGGCAGCGGGCAGCACGATCTGCGTGACGTTGGTCAGGGCCGGCAGCTTGATGACACGGCCGACGTTGACCAGATCGCGGTCGATCCCCGCAACGCCGACGGTCGTATTGATGACCGTGGGCCATAGACAGCACAGCGTGACCGTGAACGCTGAGTTCAGAAAGGATTTCTCAAACATGGGATCGTCGCTGACGTACACCGCCGAGACGACCATGGTCACCAGCGGCAGCCAGGCCAGCGGCGAGACCGGCTTGAAGATCTGGATCATCGGGTTCACAGCTTCAGAGACCCGGTCGCTGAGGCCGCAGAGGATGCCCAGCGGCACAGCGATCAGCGTTGCCAGCGCAAAGCCGAACATGACGGTCCAGATGCTGGTCGTGATCTGGTCCAGGTAGGACGGCTTGCCGGTGTAGTCGCGCCACTTCACGGTGGCGTCCGGATTTTTCTCGAGCTTGGCGGCGTTGCGTTTTTCCTGCCGCTCGTAGAACGCGTCGGCTTTGGCGCGCTGCTCCTGATGCTCTTCATACAGCGCCTGGCTCTGGGACAGCACCTGCGCCGGCCCGGGAAACTGTCCAAGAGACGTTTCGATGTTGCTGGCGACGCCGTGCCAACAGAGCAGGAACAGCGCGATGCCGAGCGCAGGGATCACCGATTTCGCCAGCAGCTTCGGCGCCTTGGCGCTGGCGCTGCGCAGCCGCAGGGCGACGGTCGTCATAGCACCTCTCCTTTCAGGCCGATCTCGAACTGCTCCAGGTACGCATTCGGTTTGCGGCCATCAAAGGTGATGTCGTCGATGAACTCGGTCTGTGGATCGCGATAGCCGCTTTCCGTCGCGAAGTCGGGAAAGTCCTCCGGGCTCATCAGCTCTTCTTCGATGAGTGCCTGCGCCGCTTTGACGTACAGGTCCGGTCGATACACGCTGCGGGCAACCTCGTCGTACCAGGCATCGTCCTTCGGCTCGCTGATCTGGCCCCAGCGTCGCATCTGCGACAGGTACCAGACCGCGTCGGAGTAGTAGGGGTAGGTGGCGAAATAGCGGAAGAACACGTTGAAGTCCGGCACGGCGCGCTTGTCGCCTTTCTCGTACTCGAAGGTGCCGGTCATGGAGTTCGCGATCACCTCGACATCGGCGCCGACGTATTCTCCGCGGGCGAGGATTTTTACGGCCTCCATACGGTTGGCATTGTCGTTTTCATCCAGCCACTTGGCGGCGCGCAGGAGCGCCTTGACCACGCGGATCGTGGTGTTGGGGTACTTCTCCGTGAACGCCTTGGTCATACCGAAGACCTTCTCGGGGTTGTTCTTCCAGATCTCGTAGTCCGTGATCACCGGCACCCCTATGCCCTTGAAGACGGCCTGCTGATTCCACGGCTCGCCAACGCAGTAACCGTAGATCGTGCCTGCTTCCAGCGTCGCCGGCATTTGTGGCGGCGG
>JBCDIK010000233.1:0-4929 GCA_038749065.1 Pseudomonadota bacterium
CAGTGGCTGGGTGCCCGTGCCGCGCGCAGCGGTGGCTATCGCTACCGGGCGGGGCGCTTAGCGCCGGTGGCGCTCGGTCACGAACACCCCGGGCTGTGGCGGCTGCTGAGCGCCGTCTACTGGCAGAGCAACCTCGATCTGATCCCCAAGCACGGCGCCACGCTGCTGGCCGGTGGCCTGCTCGGGAGCGCAGCGGCGGGGCATCTGCGGCTGGCCCGGGAGCTGGCCAGCCTGCTGACGGAACCCGCCACGCTGCTGCGACAGGCCCTGTTTCCCGATCTGACCCGCATCGCGACCGAACCCGGCCGATCGCGCGCGCAGCTGCTGGGCACGAGCACACGCCTGGCGGCCGGCGCGATCGCTGTCGGCCTCATCATCAGCATCCTGTGTGCGTGGCAGGACGAACGCCTGATCCTGTTGGCGGCGGACGCGAGCTATCTGCCGGCTGCGCCGTTGACGGTGCTATTGCTCATCGGCGCGGCGCTCATGCTCGGAGCCAATGTGTACCGGGCTGCAGGGTATGCCGTGGATCGCGCACTGTCGCTGCTGCTGATCGGCGCGGTCGCCCAGGGCATCTTCCTGCTGGCCCTGGTCCTCGGCAGCGAGCGCTTCGGGCTGCTGGCCGTCGGCTACGGCGCGATCGCCGCGGGGTTGATCAGTCTGCTTGGAGCGGCCGCCATCGTGGCTCACGGCCAGCGCGGGTGATCGGACCGCTGGCGCCGTCCGTCAACGCGCTGGGCGCAGCGCCTGGCAATGGGTCTCGAAAGCCTGCAGCAGCTCATCGATCTGCGCCGGCGTGTGCGCCGCGCTGACGCTCAGCCGCAGCAGGCTGCCGCCGTCCGGCGAAGCCGGCGGCACGATCAGGTTGACGTAGACCCCGGCACCGAGCAGCGCCTGCCAAGCCTGGATGACCGCGCCGCGGTCGGGATGGCGAACCGCCACGACCGGGGAACACTCGGGCCCCAGCGCGAACCCCGCCGCCGCCAGCCCCTCGTAAAGCGCGCGCGCGTTGCGCCACAGTGATTTCCGGTGACTGTCGTCCGCACGAATCACATCGAGCGCGGCATGTACCGTTGCCACCACCGAAGGACACAGCGACGCGGTGAAGATGTACGGCCGGGAGGCGTAGCGCAAAAGGTCCGTGATCGCATGCGGGCTGACGCAGTAGCCGCCGGTCGCGCCGAGGCTCTTGCTGAAGGTCCCCACCACGAAGTCCACCTGATTCTCGATCCCGGCGGACTCCACCACGCCGCGGCCATGCGCACCGTAGATGCCAAGCGAGTGTGCTTCATCCACGAACAGATAGGCGCCGTGTTGGGCCTTGATCTGCGCGATCTCGGCCAGCGGCGCACTGTCGCCGAGAATACTGTACAGGCCTTCCACGACAACGAGCGCCCGGCGCGCCCGATCACCCAGGCGCTTCAGGCGTTTGTCGAGACTCGCCGGATCGTTGTGCTTGAAGCGATAGACCGGCACGCCGGCGAGTTTGCAGCCGTCGTACAGGCTCGCATGGGCATCGGCATCAAGCAGCACCGCATCATCGGGGCCGACCAGCGCGTTGAGCACGCCCAGATTCGCGGCATAGCCGGTTGAGAACAACATGGCGTGCGGCAGGTCGTAGAACTCTGCGAAGGCTCGCTCCAGCGCTTCATGGCCGGTGTAGTTGCCGTTCGCCATCCGCGAGCCGGTGGTGCCGGTACCGAAGCGTGCAAGCGCATCCTGCCCGGCGGCGACGCAGTCCGGGTGAAAGGTCAGGCCCAGATAGTTGTTAGTGCCGGCGAGCAACAGTCGCCGTCCCTGACTGCGCGCCTCCGTGGGCGAGATCAGGCCATCGAGCACAACGCGCGTGGGATCCTCACCATGGCTCGCCATCTCCGCGCGGGCGGCATCGATCGCCGCAAACTTGTCGAGCAGATCGACCGGCGTGCTCCCGTTTTGCGCGGAGTCCGCCTGGGCCTCACTCATGAATCCAGATTCTCGCGGACGAGATCCGCCAGCTCGGCGAGACTGTGAATGTCCGCGAGTGCTTCGAGTTCGATCGCAATATCAAAGTGATCCTCCACCTCTGTTACGAACGCCATGATCTGTACCGACTCGAGCGCCAGGTCATCGACCAGGTTCGTCTCCGGGGTGGCGGTCACGTCAAGTTCTTCCTGCAGGAGCCGGATCAGCTCTGCAGTGATGATCGCGGGGTCGGGTTTGGTCACGAGAGCTCCGGGGTTGCAAGCACGGGCGCCGTGGCGCTCCCGTCCAGGGTTTTGCGAATGCCCTGGGCCAGCCCGAGCCGTGGCTGCCAGCCCGTCAAGCGCGTGAACTCCGTGTTGTCGCCGATCCAGTGGGGCGCCCGCAGCTCCCGCACTTTGCCCGGAGTCAGCATGGGCGCTCGATCGGTCAGTCGTGCCAGCCACAGATTGATGCGGGCCGTGACTTTGAGCAGCGCATGGGGTAGCGGCATCACAAAGGCATGGCGCGCCCAGCCGCGCTCACGGGACTCCATCACAGACCCGGCGATCTGGTGCCAGTCATAGCCATCGATATGACCATCGTCGATGCTGAACACCTGGTGGCGCAGCGCGGGCTCGTGCTCGAGCCAGGCCACCACCGCCGCGGCCAGGTCCTCGACGTGAATGAAGGACAGGCGCTGCTCGCCACTCGCAACCCGCGGCAAGACGCCCGCGCGAGCGATTCTGAACAGAGGCATGAGTTCGAGATCGTGCGGCCCGTACACCGCCGGTGGGCGCAGGATGGTCCAGGCCAGCTTACGGTGCTGCCGCACCATGTCCTCGCCAGCGGCCTTGCTCGTCGCGTACCAGGAGATGTCCCGGCGGGATGCCGCCAGCGAGGACAGCAGGAGCAGTGGGATCTGCGGGAACGTCTCAAGGACCTCCGTGAGCACCGCCAACCCACCGACGTTGGCGGGCAGAAAATCACCCAGGCTGGATCCGCGTACCGCACCCGCGCCATAGATCACCGCGTCGACCTCGGTCAGGGCACGGCGCAGCGCCGAGTGATCATCAAGCCGAGCATCGATACGCTCGATCCGATCATCGAGCAGTGCCCGGTGCCGGGACTCGGGGCGCACCATGGCGCGCACCTGGTAGCCCGCGGCGAGCAGATCAGCCTGCAGCTGCCGCCCGATGAATCCCGTTGCGCCGTAGAGCAGCACCCGGCGGACCGGTGCGGTCCGCGCACTGTCCCCGGCGCCGGTCACAGGCGCAGAAGCAACAGCGACGGAATGCGAATCGTCGACGGGATCAGCGGGCAACCGGGAGCTCCGGGCGTGAGGAAACCGCCGCCATGCTAGGGAGGCGACGGGAAAACCTCAAGCGCGTGTGCCCGCTCGCAGCAGACACCGGCAGGACCGGCTCAATCCCGATCTTTTTTGCCTCCAAGGAGCCCGCCCAGCCCCTTCAGCGCCTCTCGAGCAGTCTCGCGGTACTCCTCGGGCACCTTGTCGTCGATCACGTCGCCCAGTTCCTCATTGACACGGTCCCGAGCCTTGCCGGCAGCGAGGCCGGCGAGCGCTTTCTGGGCGCCCTGACGGTCGAGCCCGCAGCTCGGCGCGTCCAACGTGCCGGTGCAGCGAATGGGAATGGGCAGCCCGTAAAGCGCCTCATTGATGGGCAGGGCGTCCAGCGTTGGATGCTTGTTGATGGTCACTGCGCTGGCAAGGTCCAGTTCGCCGGTGAGCGGGTTCACAACGCCATCTCCGGTCAGGGCCACGTTATCCAGCGTGAAGCGCAAGGCCTGCCGCGTGCCCGTGGGCTTCCAGCTACCGTCGAGCTTCAGGTACTTGAGCTGCTCCGGCCACTGCGCGAGCGTCTCGCTCTGTCCCGCGAGCGCGGCAACGCCGGCGACCGCTTCCTTGATCACGCCGATGTCGATCAGGCCTTCTGTGGAATCGAAGGACACTTCCCCGGCCATGCTGTTAACCAGCGCTTCCGGCGTGTTGCCCTGCATGGTGAGCTCGCCCCCAGCCAGCAAAGGAGCCACCCACTTCAGGGACGGCGCGATCATGTCCATCAGGGCCTGGGCCTGCAGCGCATCAGCATCGGTCTTGACGCGCCACTGGGGCGTGCTACGCGCCGTGTCGATGGCGACATCGGCCGTCACCGCCCCTCCGAGCGCATCGGGAATGGTGACCTGGTTGCGGCTGCGCCCATCCTTGTTGGTGGCCTTGACTGCGATGTTCTTGAAGCTCGCACCATCGAGCGCGTACTCCGGAACCGTGCAGTCGGCGGTCCAGTCCATGGCGCGGAATGTGTCGAGGGGCAGCAGGTCATCGCGGGTCTCGACACTGGTACGGCTCGGCTCGCGGCTGAGTTGGCTGGCGGCCACATTGCAGGTGCCTTCGATGCCGTCGTAGCTGAACTGCATGGGGTTCAGAGTCAGACGATCCTCGGTGTCGAAGTATGTCAGCGGTCCTTCGACGCGTGCCGCAACGGGCGGCTCGCCGTCGCTCTCGAGCACGGCATCGACGAACAGCGGGCTCGGGCTGCCGACGGCAAAGTCATCCAGCCGCAGCGCGTTCACGCGCGTGCGGTCGCCGAATCGCTTGTCGGTGATCAGCGTATCGGACAGACGAAACTGATCGATCACCAGTTCGCCACCGCCGGTGATCAGACTCATGAGGTTGGCCTTGACCCCAACGGCGCCGATCTCGTAGCGACTCTCGTCATCTTCAAAGGCAATGTCTTCGCCTTTGAGCACGACCGGTGGCCACAGCTGCCAGGACAGATCGCCGGTCAGCTTGACGTCCATGCCCGTGTTATCCCGGATCAACCCCTCGAGGGTCGGCTTGAAGCGATTCGGATCCTTGAGCGCCCAGAGCAGGCCACCGGCAAGCGCCCCAAGAATGGCGACCAGGACGACCAGGGCAATCAGCAGTTTTTTCATGGGTCCGTGTGTTCCTCGTTCAGCATTGCGTAC
>JBCDIK010000234.1:0-4914 GCA_038749065.1 Pseudomonadota bacterium
AGCGTCGCGAAGAAGGCTCAACCGAACAACAGAGCCCCAAAGAAAAAGCCCCGCCCGCATTCCTGCGGGCGGGGCGATTCGCTTCGGCGGGACGGGAGGGCGTTGGGAGCTGCCGTCGCGAACCGGCTGCTTGCCGACAATCTGCTCGAACTACATAAAACTCGAGCCGGCCAGCAACCTTGGGCGCGATCATGGGGCCCGCTGGCTGAATGCAAACTGAATCGTTCGGCGAACCTCAGGCGCGCTAGGGCAGCAGGTCGCCGGGCACCAGCGCGCGCGCTTCCCGGCTGACATCGAAGCGGTCGCGCGCAGGCATGACCAGGCCGCGCAGGAAGGCCCCGTCAATCCTCTGGTCGGCGTCGACAAGATCGTTGAGGAACAACAGGTACGCGGTCAGCGCGTAGGCCTGATCCGGGGTCAGGGAGCCCGGTGCCTGCTGCGGCATCGCCCGCGCGATGTAGTCGTAGAGCGTTGTCGCGTACGGCCAGAACACGCCGATGAGGCGCGGCGACGGCGCGAGACCCGGTGTCGGCGCCAGCGCATCGAAGGGCACACCGCGGCCCTGCTCGCCATGACAGTGCTGACATCGCTGCGCGTAGAGCACAGCGCCAGCTTCGGCATCGCCAGAGCCTGCCGGGATTCGTCCGCTCGGGGCAAGGTCACTGTCCACGCGGGCGATCTGCGCCGCTGTCAGCGGCGCCCCAAGCGCACGATAGTCTTCGCCGGCGGCGGTCATGGCGCTCGCAGCGAGGCCGCAAAACGCGATCAGGAGCGCTTCTGCGCACAGCCACCGCGGGGCCCGTCGCGCGCTCAACGGATCGGGTCCGCCATGGCGAACTGAAGCCCACCGTCACGATCCAGCCGCCAGCCGCGCACCGCATTGTTGTGATAGGTCGCGTCCTGCCCACGCCCCTGTCGCGCTTCGCTGTAGCCGGGCTGGGACGCACCGCTGCTGTCCGTGGCACGGCTCATCAGGAGCGCTGGCGCGCCGTCCCAGGACCAGCCCAGGGCGAAGCGACGGGCGCCCTGGGGGCTGGCAGGCCCGTCGAGCCGGGCATCGCGCCAGCGGCGGCCCCCATCGACGGAGACCTCGACCTTGCGCACGCTGCCCCGTCCGCTCCAGGCCAGCCCGCGTATCTCGCGATAGCCGGGCGCGCCGATCGCACCCGGGCCCGCGGGCTCCGTGATCAGCGACTTGGGCCCCATCGAAAAACTGAACAGCTCGACCCGCCCGTCGGCGCGCGGATCGCTATAGCGCGCAGTTTCCTCCCGGGTCATAAACGGCGCATCGGAGAACTCGAGCCGCTTGAGCCATTTGATCGACATGTTGCCCTCGTAGCCGGGCAACAGCAGTCGCAACGGATAACCCTGAGCGGGCCGCAGCGGCTCGCCGTTCTGGCCGTAGACCAGCAGCGCGTCATCGAGCAGCTTGGCGACCGGGATGCTGCGGGTCATGGCCGCCGAGTCCGCCCCTTCCGCCAGCGCCCAGCGAGCCTTGCGCGCCAGGCCAACCGCCTCAAGCAGGTCGCGCACGCTCAGCCCCGTCCACTCGCTGACGCTGAACAGCCCGTCCACGTCGCTCGGGCGCAGACCCGCCGGGATCTCCTCGACCGGCAGGGTGCTCGCGTAGCCGTTGCCGGAGCACTCGATAAAGTAAACCCGGGTCACCGCGGGAAATCGTTTCAGGGCCGCGAGATCAAAACGCTTGGGCTGCCGCACGAGCCCGTGCACGAGGAGCTCATGATCGGTCGCAGACAGCGCCGGAATGCCACCGTGATGGCGCTCGAAGTGCAGATCGCTGGGCGTCAGCAAGCCGGTCAGCGACTCCAGCGGGGTCTGCGACCAGCCGGATAGCGCGCGTGCACCGACCCTTCGGGTCAGTGCGATCTCGAGCGCTCGCTCGCCGATCTCGCCAGGCAGCGCGCCAACGGGCAGCGCCGGAACGGCATCCGCCGCAGAGGCTGCCGCTGGGGGAGAATCCTTGGCGCGCGCCGCCGGGGCGACGCTCGCCAGCCCAACGAGAGCGTGGCCGCGCAGCCAGCGCCGGCGATTCATCCGGCGCCGCTCATGCATGCGCCGCGTCCAGACACGCTAGAGCGCTTCAACCGCCGTGGCTTCAAGCACGCTGACATGGTGCCCAATCTTGGAGAGGTAGCGCTCTGCAGCGCTGATGCGGCGGCTCTTGGGGCCGACGTTGTACGCCTTGAGGGCGCAGTCTTCACCGCCACAGACATCACGATAGTGCGCAAGCACCTGCACGCCGCAGTAGATGTTCTCTGCCGGATCCGACAGATCCGGGTTTCCGCAGAACCGCCCCCAGTACTCCGGGCGAACCTGCGCCGGGCCGATGGCCCCGACGGAGGAGCGGACCCCTTTGCGGAAGGAGCTTTCCGTCAGCACCAGGCTCGCGATCAGTTCCGGGCTGAAGTCATGTCGCTCGGACGCTTCCAGGATCCACCCGGAGAACTCCTGCGCCGTCCCCGCATGCACGCCGAAGGCTCGCGAGACCTTGGAGGCAAACTGATCAACCTCCGCGCGCCAGGGCTGCACGGCGCTTTGCGCCGGTACCGCAAAGGCGTAGCGCGCAAAACCGCGGTCCGTGTGCATGGTGCCGAGCACGGTCGACAGGCACAGACAGGCGGTCACAGCGACGAGCTTCGTCACCGCGAGCAGGCGGGCGCCCACGGGCACCCGTCGCCAGTGCTGTCTTACTGCTGTCATCAAAGTTGCCAGCATCCCGTCTATCCCACGCCAGTTTAGCGGTTGCGCCACCCTGCTTGCATCCCCGCCGGGAAACTGCGCCCCTAGCGCGCTAGGGGCGGGCAAGGAGACCCAGTTCGCGGTCTTCACCGGCGGGAATTCTCAATGCACCCACCGGGGCTCTTGTGTGACTTCTTGAGGCTAGCCTAGCAGCTGTGAACGGGCGCACAGTGTCGCGCCTGCGACACCGCCAACAGCGCCGCAATTGCGGCGCCGAGCGCGTTTGGACCGACCTAAGCGGTCAGACCATCGATGATTAGACGCCGGTCAGCATCGTCCAGGTTCGCGTAGGCCGCGGCGGTACGGTCGACGATGTCGCCGTAACGCCCCTTGATCTGGCCGGGAATGTCCTTGGGCTCACCGACCACGGCGAACGCCGAGAGCAGGTCATCCGTGATCACCTGGCCCATGTCGTCCCAGCGGCCCTGTTTGGACAGCGTATTGAGCTCGCCCTGTACCTCGCCGGCGCCGATGGATTCCAGCACCGGCTTGTAGGCCGGCGTAGAGCCATAAAAGGCGATCTGCTTACGCGTCGCGATCTTGGCCTCCGCGAGCGCTTCTTCCGTGCCGCCGGTGCAAACGAAAACCGGGTAGGAGATCTGGAAGTCTGCCCGCGACTTGCCCGCCTTGGCGAAGCCCTTCTCCAGCGCCGGCAGGGTGGTCTCGCGCAGGTACTTCTCGGTGGTGAAGGCATGAATGATCACCCCGTCGGCCACTTCGCCCGCGACCTCCGTCATCATTGGCCCGACCGCCGCCAGGAAGACTCTCGGTGCACCGAACTCCGTATTCGTGGGCGTGAACATGGGCGTCATCAGCGTGTGCGTATAGAACTTGCCGGTAAACGCCAGGGGCTCGCCGCTGTGCCAGTTGGCCCAGATCGCGCGCATTGCCAGGATGAACTCGCGCATGCGGGCAGCCGGCGATGACCAGGGCATGCTGAAACGCTTCGTGATGTGCGGCTTGATCTGCGAGCCAAGGCCCAGGGTAAAGCGACCGCGGGACGCTGCATTCAGGTCATGGCCGATGTTGGCCAGGGTCATGGGCGAGCGCGCGAAGGCAACCGCGATACTGGTGGCGAGCTCGACCCGCTCCGTCGCCTGCGCCGCGACCAGCAGCGGCAGAAAGGGGTCGTGCGCCGTTTCCGCCGTCATGATCCCCGAGTAGCCCATGCGCTCGATGTTGCGTGCCTCGTCGGCCACCTTGTCGAGATTGCTGCTGACACCGGTATCTACTTTCATGTTGTGCTCCTGCTGGTCGAAAAAACGTGCGGCCCCTACTCGCTGCCGGCCGCCGGCGGCACCGGCTGCGGACCCGTCGCTGCCGTATACAGCAGGCCCTCCCGCGGCCCCTGCCCGGCGATAAAGTGGCTGGCCTCAATGCGCTCTGCCGTAAACTCGAGCCGGTAGAGCGCATCGTTCGGATGGCGCACGCGCCCCGCCATCGAGGGCTGCAGAGCCAGGAGGTCCGTCAGCAGCGCTCGTGAGGTGACGCCGTGCGTGACGATCCCGATCCGCGCGGCCGGTCGGCCAGCAAGCCGCGCAAGCAATGGCCGGATTCGCTCAACAACCTCCGGCACGTTCTCCCCACCGGGCGGTCGATGCTCGAACGGTCGCCGCTGTCGCGCGTCCCACTCTCGGGGAAACTGCGTCGTGATCTCGTCAATGGTCAGTCCGGACCAGTCACCGCAATCGCGCTCCACCAGGGCGTCCTCGAACTCGATGTCCGCGCTTAAGAAGGAGTTGAGCAGAAAGGCCGTCTCGCGGGTTCGGCCAAGCGGCGACACCAGCAGCTCGTCAACACCGCCGAGGTCCTTGAGCAGCCGGCCGTTGGCGATGCACTGTTCCTGGCCCCGGGGCGTCAACCCGGAGTCCAGGCGTCCCTGCATGCGTTGCTCGGCATTCCACTCGGTCTCGCCATGACGAATGATGTAGAGCGTTTTCACGACTCGCGATAGTCTCCGAACTGCTCGTCCCGGCGCGACAGCGCCCGGGTCAGGTTCTCCCGGATCTCCTTGAAGTGCGCCTGCGCCGTCGGCGTAAAGGTCGCGAGCTGCTGCAGCTCGGTGCCGGCGCGAATGCCGGCGCGAATGCCCATCGCGTCCATCTGCCGATGCACGGCGCGCTTGTTGATCTGCTGCACATCCGTCGGCACCCG
>JBCDIK010000235.1:0-4873 GCA_038749065.1 Pseudomonadota bacterium
CCGACGGCGCCGGCGAGTGCCGTTGCCGTTTCCGTTGCCAGCGCCGGCTGAGCCTGCCGAGCGCGCATCGCTGCCCTGACCGGAACCTCGAGCCCCGCTGCGCCGTCGCCGACCGCCCTGGCCCGACTGCCCGGCTGCGCGTGATCCGGCGCCGTTGCCCTGCGGCGCGCCGCGACCAGCGCCCTGATCCGCCTGGCTCTGCCCCGACTGGCTGTTGCGGACCCGCTCGGCGGCGGCCGCGGCTTCGTCGGCGAAGTCGATCGTCATCTCCGGCAGCGTCTGTTTGATCAGCTTCTGGATGATCTTGAGGCCCTTGCGCTCTTCTTCATCGACGAGCGTCCAGGCGCACCCGTCGGCGCCCGCGCGCCCGGTGCGGCCGATGCGGTGGACGTAGCTCTCCGGATCCTGCGGCAGCTCAAAGTTGATGACGTGCGAGACGCCGCTGATATCGATCCCGCGGGCAGCGATGTCCGTTGCCACCAAGGCCCAGCAGTCGCCGCTTAAGAATCCGTCCAGGGCGCGGGTGCGCGCGTTCTGTGATTTGTTGCCGTGGATGGCTGCGGCGCCGATCCCGGCCGCGTTCAGTTTCTTCGCGACCTTGTCCGCTCCGTGCTTGGTGCGGGTGAAGACGATGGCTTTCTCGACCTCCGGCCGTTTCAGCAGCGTTGCCAGCGCGTGGGGCTTGTCTGCTTTGCGCACGAAGGCGACATGCTGCTCGATCTTGCGGGCGGTGACCTGCTTCGGTGAGACGTCCACTCGAACCGGGTTGTGCAGGATGCTGTTCGCGAGCGCCGTCACCTCTTTCGGCATGGTGGCGGAGAACAGCAGGGTTTGCCGGGCCTTCGGCACCGCCGCGACGATGCGCTTGATGTCGCGGGCGAAGCCCAGGTCGAGCAGCCGGTCGGCTTCGTCCAGGATCAGCGTCTGCACGGCATCCAGGTGCAGCTCGCCCTGGCTCATGAGGTCGAGCAGGCGCCCGGGCGTCGCCACGAGAATGTCGATGCCTTTCTGCAGCGCCTGGATCTGCCGGCCCTGGCCAACGCCGCCGAAGATCGTGGTGATGCGCAGCTTCTCTGGGCCGCTGAAGTCGCCCAGCGCCTGCGCGATCTGCGCGGCCAGTTCCCGGGTGGGCGCGAGCGCCAGCGCCAGCGGGCGCCGCGGCTTGGCCCGGCGACCGCTCTCGGTGAGCTCAGCGATCAGCGGCAGGCCGAAGGCGGCCGTCTTGCCGGTGCCCGTTTGCGCGATGCCGAGCATGTCGGCCCCTTCCAGCAGCGCTGGGATGGCCTGCTGCTGAATCGGGGTCGGCTGATGCAGGCCGAGCGCGCTTAAGGTCGCGCACAGGTCCGCACTCAGACCGGTGTCTGCGAAGGTGGTGATGGTCATGAAGTCTTCCTAGAGGGGGTAAGCCGCGGTCTGGCGAGTAGTCCCGGTGGTTGCCGCTGCCCTACGCGTGAAAGGAAGAGACGAATGCTTGAGGCCAGGGACCCGGTCGGGCCGACGCGTCTGGCACGGCGCGCACCATGGACGGCGGCGGCCGCCGAGTCAACCGTGCTGGACAGCATCTGCGGAGTCCAGCCGCCTGCTTCGATACCACAAAATTCAGTAAATCTGCCCGAAATCGGGTAAATATCACCAGATCAACCGTACTTTGATGCACTCTGTCGCCGTGAATGATGATCAGTCGCCGGATCCGGCCCTCGTGCGCTACCTCGCACGCACCACCAGTCTGTCGACCGCGGCCGCGGAGCGCTGCGTGCGCGAGGTGCTCGCCTACTACGACGAGAGCCTGCCCGCCTTTGCGCAGCGCCGGCACCGGGAACTGCAGGCGGAGGGCGAACTGCGCAATGAGCAGATCTACGCTCTCATCGCCGCCGAGGCAGCTGGGCGACCCTTCGCGGTCGCGCCGCTCACGGAGCGCCAGGTCCGCCGACTGATCTACGGCTAGAACTCGATAGGGAGCGATTCTGTGTGCGGCATTGTGGGTTACGTGGGGCGCGGCAACGCCGTGCCGGTGCTGATGGAAGGGCTGCATCAGCTCGAATACCGGGGCTACGACTCGGCGGGGTTGGCGCTGCAGCGGCGCTCGGGCCTTGCTGTGTTCAAGACTCAGGGCAAGGTGTCGGCGCTGCGGGCGAAGCTGCCGAAACGGCTGACCGCCACTGTGGGCATCGGGCACACGCGCTGGGCCACCCACGGCGAGCCGAGCGATGTGAACGCGCACCCGCAGTGTGCGGGCGCCGTGGCGCTCATCCACAACGGGATCATCGAGAATGCCCAGGCGCTGCGGGCAACCCTCGCTGAGCGAGGCGTCACCTTCGTCTCGCAGACCGACACGGAAGTGCTCGCGGCCCTGATCGACTCAGAGTACGCGGCCCGCGCGGGCGACGGTCCCGGTGACCCCGGGCTGCTGCAGCAGGCGGTCACCGCAGCGCTGCGAGCGGTGACCGGTGCCTACGGGATCGCCGTGCTGCATCGCGACCACCCAAAGGTGCTCATCGCGGCGCGCAACGGCAGTCCGGTCGTGCTCGGCCTCGGCGATAAGGAGATGTTTGTGGGTAGCGATGCCGCGGCGCTGGTGCGGCACACGCGGCAGGTCATCTATCTCGCCGATGGCGATGTGGCCCTGGTCCGCGCCGATGGCTACGACGTGACGGACCTGGCCGATGCGCCCAGCCAGACCACGCCCATGACCCTGGACCTGGAAGCCGTGGCCCACTCCCGCGGTGAGTACGCCCACTACACCCGCAAGGAGATCGAGGAGCAGCCGGAGGTGCTCGCCCGGGTACTCAAGGGGCGCCTGGATCGACGCTTCAATACCGCCACGCTCGCGGGGCTGAATTTGAGCCCGACGGAGCTGCTGAACTTCCGGCGCATCAAGATCCTCGGCTGCGGATCGGCGTTCATTTCCGCGCGTCTGGGCGCCGCGATGATCGAACGCCTCGCGCGCATTCCGGCCGATGCGGAGCCCGCGGCGGAGTTCCGCTACCGCAATCCGATCATCGAGACGGACACGCTGTATCTGGCGGTGAGTCAATCCGGGGAGACGTACGACACGCTCTCGGCCGTGCAGGAGATCAAGCGCAAGGGCGGCACCGTGCGCGGGATTGTCAACGTGGTCGGCAGCAGTATTGCCCGGGAGTGCGATGGGGGCGTGTATCTGCACGCGGGTCCGGAGATCGCCGTGGTTTCCACCAAGACCATGATGGCGACGCTCGCGGTGATGGCACTGCTGGCGCTGCACCTGGGACGGTTGCGTGATCTGTCACCGGCCGAAGGCGGCCGCATCCTCGCGGCGCTCGATGCGCTGCCGGCCCAGATCGAAGCGCTCTGTGCGCAGGCGGAGACCTTCGACGCGGCGGCGCAGTGGGCAGCACAATTCCACAACGCCTACTTCGTGGGCCGCAACGAAGGCTACGCGCTGGCGATGGAGGGCGCACTCAAGCTCAAGGAGATCAGTTACGTGCACGCAGAGGCCTATCCCGCGTCCGAGCTGAAACACGGTCCGCTGGCGCTGGTGGATGAGCAGACGCTGACGGTCGCCGTCGTGCCGGAGGATGATCTCTCGGCGAAGAACCTGTCGACCCTGGAGGAGATTCGCGCGCGGCGCGGGCCGCTATTGGTCGTCGGGCACGGGTTGGGCTATCCGGTGCAGGTGGATCGGGTGCTGACGGTGCCGCGCAGTCACGCCCTGCTTGATCCGCTGTTGCTGTTGGTGCCCCTGCAGTACCTGTCCTACTTCGCGGCGCTGGCGCTCGGGCGCGATGTGGATCAGCCGCGGAATCTGGCGAAGAGTGTGACGGTGGAGTAGCGACGTGAAGGACAGATCTAAGGTCTGCGTCTATTGGTTGTACCGCTTATCTTGCCGCGGGTTTCTGTACACGTGCTGAAGAGCAGCCGGTGTATTGCTTCAAAGTCATGCTATATGACAGGTTTCCTGTCGCTCATGGCGGCTCACTCAACACGAAGCTAGCGGCTGCTTCTGATGCAAGAGCCAAGAAGCCGACGCTTTGCGTCTTCTAGAAAAGGCCATAGGGACATTCTCGCAGGTTAAGAACATGGGCGCTTGTTGATTCCCTAGTGTGTAGATCTGGGGATTCTTGTTGTAGCGCAAAGAAGTTCCTTCCCAAGGCTTATTCGTCGCTGGGCGGTGTTAAGGGCGATCTGGATCTAGTCAACAACGCTTCGAATGAAGTGGTACATCGTCGGCTTCGACGTACCGAGAGTCGCCAGCTCGCTATTGGAGAGCTCGTGTTGGAAGGGAATTCAGTCATCAATTTTCAAACGCTCAGACAGCATTTGATGAAGGCTCACGCTTTAACTGGGAAGCTATGACTCGTTGCTTTGATGAGACTCAGTGCGATACGAATCGGCTTGCGTAAGTTGCTTCGCGTGCGCAACTACTCATCTGCCTTCTTTTGGTTGGCTTACTAGATCAAACACCTTCTCAAGCCATGCCGCGGCCTCACTCTTGGGTTGGATATCCGCTCTCATCGAATGGAGGCGTCCGACCAAGTCCAAGTTGTTGACGTTTTTAATGCTCGGGTCAGCTCCTCGTTCTAGTAGTGCGAAGACATGATCGAAGCGGCCAATCGTAGCAGCCGCTAGCAGAGGCGTGTTTCCTCCAGACGCCTCGCCAAATTGTTCACCCCGGTTCTGTACATCTATGTTTGCACCGGCTTCCAGAAGGAGATCTACGCATTCGAGATTGCTCTGAATTAGATCCACGCACCGAAAAATTGGGGTTTCATTGAGTCTACCGGCCGTCAAATTTGGATCAGCTCCGGCCTGCAAGGCTGCTCTCAAGAAACGAGAATCCGAGTTCTTGGCTGCCCAATGAACGACTGAGCCTTCACCAAAAAGAATGTTGGGGTCC
>JBCDIK010000236.1:0-4830 GCA_038749065.1 Pseudomonadota bacterium
CACCGTGAGCGCCGTCAGGGCGCGCGCGATCATGTCAAAATGCCCGACCGGCGAAGCCGCCGGGGACTGACAGGCAGGAACTCATGAGCATCACCGTAGCCATCGCCACTTTCGCGCACCTGTTGGTCTTCGTGTACTGGCTGGGCGGCGATCTGGGCGTGTTTTACCTGTCTCGCACGGTGACCAATCCGCAGGCGAGCGTGGCCGATCGACAGCTTGCGGTCAAACTGCTCCTGAACCTCGACATGGCCCCGCGCATCGCGCTGATTCTGACCTTTCCTACCGGCGCGCTGCTGGCGGCACTCAGTGGCTGGTGGCCGTTGTCGACACCGGTCCTGCTGGCGCTGTGGGTGGCGGCGCTGGCCTGGCTCGGGCTCGCCTGGCGCGTCCACACGAGTGGTCAGGACCACCTGCGCAAACTCGACCTGGCCGTGCGCATCATCGTGCTGATCGCACTGCTGGCGACCGCCGCGCTTGCCAGTATTGCGCTGTTTCTGAAAGTAAAAATCGCGCTGCTCGCCCTGGCCCTGGTGCTGGGGCTGATCGTGCGCCGCTGCCTTGCGCCCCTGGGGCCGGGGCTCATGGCGCTCGCAAGCGGTGATACGGACCGGGCCAATCCGCTCATCGAGCAGAGCATCGGCCGCAGCCGGGTACCCGTGCTCGGCATCTGGCTGGTCATTGCCACGACCGCCTTCATCGGGCTGTGGAAGCTCGTCTGAGCTCACGGCAGCGCTTCCATCGCAAAGAGCGCATCGGGCCAGTCCGCGTTGACCGCGTAGTCCTCCCAGCGCACCCGATTCTGCAGCTTGCCATCGTAGTACAGGTGCACTTCCCCGGGCTGTAGCCAGTTGCTGCCCGCTTTGCGGAAGAACGCGCTGTAGTGCCGCTCGTGCCAGCCCCGGGGCGTCGCAAAGGCGACGCTCAGCAGCATGAACGCCTCCGGGTCGATGGCGAAACGCGTGCGTCCGCCGGCGGGATCGATCACGTCGATGTAGGGCACCGATCGCCCCTGATGCACCGCGTCGGGCAAGCGCTCGACGGTGTAGCCAGGGTCGAGCGCGTGGCGAATGACACCGAAGCCGAAGTTCGCCGACCAGCGCGTGCTGTCCGCCGGCTCCGGCGTCGTCACGACCGCGCCGGTGTCCGCATCCCACTGGTGGGTTCGAGCGCCATCGAAGGCGACATCGAACACCACCGCCCCCTCGCGCTCGCTGCGAATGCGCACCTTGCCGTCAGCGGTGTGGGCGCTGCTCTTGCGCTGTGGGTAAACGCGCCACATGCGATGCGAATCGTTGGTAGCGACGGGGATCTCGACGCCCTGCGCATCGACCCGATAGAAGGTGGTGCTGCCGCGCATGTACAGGGACCGCGGTCGTACCCACAGGTCACCGCCAGCGGCGGCATAGACACGCTCGACGAGTTCTCGGCCATCGAACGCCGCCACCGGTGCCGGTGCCGGTGCGGTATCGGCACAACCCATCAGCAGCGCGCCGCTCAAGAGCGCCAGACAACCGGCCTTCATGCCGCTCATCTCAATGCCACTCCGGCGGTGGTTCAAAGGGCGCTGCGAGTGCTTCCGCCCAGCGCAGCAGCGCGGACTCACTGCGCGCCACGATCTGCAGCCCCGCCGGCAAGGCGCTGCCTCCCGGTAGAGCGACCCGGCCCGCCGGCACCGAGATCGCCGGCACACCGGCAAAGGCGGCAGTCGCTGTAAGGTCTGCAAGCGTCAGCGGCGGTGCTTCATCCCGGCGCGGCGCGACCGTGGTCGTCGTCGGCATCAGCAGCAGATCACAGCGCTCGAGCGTGCCGCGCAGTCGCCGCGCCGCGTCAGCGATGCGCTCATCCGCCGCCGCCACTTTGGACTCAGGTTGTGTCGCGCCCCAGTTGATGAGCTGCGTAAAGGTGTCGCTGAAACCCTCGGGCTGCGCCGCCATAACGGCGCCGTGCACCTGGCCCGCATCGCGCTCGCAGCGCAGGAGCCCGGCGCGCCGCTCCCGAGCCAGATCGATCTCGTGCCAGTCGACGATGTACCAGCGCGGGTCCTCGCGCGGCAGGCCCACGGCCGCCAGGCGCGCCAGGCCACAGGCGCCCACCGCCGGGTCTACCGCGAAGTCCGGCGCCAGCAGCAGGCGCGCGGGGCGCAACTCAGGATCATCCAGAGTCTGGCCCGGGTCCGGATCCAGCACCGCGCGCAGCAGGGTCATGACGGCGCGTACGTCCGCGACGCTGCGCGCATGGATGCCGACGTGGTCGAGACTCGGACACAGCGGGACCACACCCTCCGTAGACAGTACCCCGTGTGCGGGCTTGTGGCCGACAACGCCGCACAGGGCAGAGGGCAATCGCACTGATCCCATGTTGTCGGTGCCCAGCGTCAGCGGCAGCAGCCCTGCGGCCACTGCCGCGACACTCCCACCGGAAGAGCCCCCGGGGATATGCTCGGGATCGTAAGGATTGACCGTGTCGCGAAAGGCCGGGTTCTGCGAGGTTTCGCCCAGTGCGCCTTCGTGCATATTCAGCGTGGCCATCGGCAGCAGTCCCGCAGCCCGCAGCTGCGCCACGACCGTTGCGTCCTGCGCCGCTCGGCGCTCGCGGTAGGCGGCGATGCCCGCGTGCCAGGGCAACCCTTCAATCGCGATGTTCGCCTTCACCGCAAAGGGCACACCGTCCAGCGGGCTGAGCGGCGCGCCCGCCTGCCAGCGCGCATCGCTGGCCGCGGCAGCGCTGGCCAGCGCGCCGGCATCCACCCGGTCGAGCACGGCGCCGATGAGCGGATCGCACTGCTCGATGCGTCGGCTCAGGCTTGCGAGCAAGGCCGACGGCGTCAGCGTGCCATCAGCAAAACGCTGCGCACACTGCGTCGCAGTCAGCCATTGCTCGCCGGCACTCAAGTCAGGACTCCTGCACCAACCGAATGGGCTTCTGGCGCCGATCGACCTCAGTAATCGTTGCCGTCTCTCCTTTGCCCACCAGCTCGAGACCGACCTCGATGCCGAGCTTGCGCTTCAGCAGGTCCGCCATCTGCGTCCGCAGCGCGGCCTCGTGATCGGCCGTTTCTGCCACCACGACGAAAGCACCATCCGCGGTGACGCGACAGTAGTACTCACCGAGGAAGGCGGGGATCTCATCCAGCAACGGGCCCACGGCCTGCGGGAACACATTGATCCCCTTGATCTTGACCATGTTGTCGCTGCGGCCCATGAACCCTTCGATACGACGCAGGTTAAAGCCGAGTGACGAACTGCCCGTGCGCTCCTGACTCACATCATGGGTGTTGAATCGGATGATGGGGTACACATCGTCCTTGAACAGACAGGTGCAGACCATGTCGCCCTGAGCGCCCGCTGCGACCGGCTGCCCGGTATCGATGTCGCACAGCTCCAGGTACTGCGCATCCTCCATGACGTACAGGCCATCGCGGTCCGGGCCCTCCCCGGCAATCACGCCCGTATCGCCCACGCCGTACCAGTCATAGCACTGCGCGCCGCCCCACAGCTGCGAGATCTGCGCCTTGTCCTCGCGCCCCATCTGCCCGCTGATCATGCGAATGCGGATGTCCTCGCCAATGCGGATGCCCTCGTCGGCGGCGACCTGCGCCAGGCGTTTGAGATAATCGGCAAAGCCGACAATCACCGTGGCCCCGAAATCCCGCATCAGCTCGACCTGGGCCACGCTGCGCGTCTCAATGCCGGTGCCGGCGGACATGAACAGCGCATTGGTCCAGTGCACGACCGCCTCGCGGATGTAGTGCCCGCCGTTGATCATGCCGTGCCCATACACCGAGTGAACAACGTCCGCGGGGGACAGACCCTGGAGCCGATAGAGACGGCCGAGGAGCAGGTTCTGAACCTCCCGGGAGCGCGCGCCGAACAGCAGCACCTGAGGTTTGCCGGTGGTGCCGCTGGTGGTGTGGAAGACGAGCGGCGGATGATTCGGGTCGTTCAGTTCAAAACCGCCGAAGTCTCCGAAGGGCGGATGGGCGGCGATACTTGCCATCAGGTCCGACTTGTCGAAGGTGGGCAGTTTGCCGATGTCATCGAGGCTTTGGATATCACCGGGCTCGAGGCCGCGCTCGCCCCACAGCCGCTGGTAGAAGCCGGTCTGCCAGGCGCGGTCGACGCAGCGCCGGAACAGCACATCCTGCCGCGACCGGCGCTCGTCGGCACTCATGGATCGCGCCATGGTTTCAAATGCATCGCCAACGGGATGCTGCTCGGTCAGCGTCGCCAGCTCGGCCGCATCGAAGTAGGTGCGCATCAGGACGGATCTCCAAAGAGTGAGTCGGCAAAGTCGCGGCAGTCAGCGATCGCGGGCAGCGCATCGATGCGCTCCACCAGCTGCGCAAGGCGCTGCTCGCCATCGGCATAGCGCGCCTGCAGGCAGGCCCGGGCTTTGGCCAGGGCCATCTCGCGACCCAGGGGATGCGCCGGCGCGCCAAGCAGATCGTCAATGGTGGTGGCCAGAGTCTCGCCAGATTGCGTCTGGGCTGACAGCGTCTGCGGCGTAAAGGCATTCGGGGCCGCGCCGTCCTGCACCACCGCGGTGACCCGCTGCGCAAGCGCCAGGGTCAGCGGATCGCGCAGGGCGGCCTCGGTGAAGTCATCGAGTCCTACGGTACCCCGGCGCAGCATCACGGCCGCAACGTAAGGGAAGCACAGCCGCGCGTAGTTCACGTTCATGGTGTCCGTCACCGGGCGAATCACGAGTTGATGAATGAGCGGCGGCGCGCTGAGGGTCAGCGCTTCGGCATTCTCTGCGGTCAACCCCTGTGCCATGAGTCGCTGCACGGCCTCGAGCCCGCCGTGGGTGGCCCGCCCGGAGGGGAAGGGC
>JBCDIK010000237.1:0-4801 GCA_038749065.1 Pseudomonadota bacterium
CGCGCAGCCGGGCAGTCGGGCCAGGGCGGTCGGCGACGGCGCAGCGGGGCTCGAGGTTCCGGTCAGGGCAGCGATGCGCGCTCGGCAGGCTCAGCCGGCGCTGGCAACGGAAACGGCAACGGCACTCGCCGGCGCCGTCGGCGGCGACGCAGCGGTGGCCAGGGCGCTGCCGCGGGTCGGGCCTGACGCGCAGCCAGCAGGCATGCTCGGCGCGCCTAGTGCGCGTCGATCAGCCGCAGCTGCGATTCCATGATGGGCTTGTGCCGCGGTGCGCCGAACAGGTACACCGGGTTCATGTTGGCGGCGCTTAGGTACTGCATGTCGCAGACGTAGCGCTCGAGTTCCGCTTCCGCGTCATGGCGCGTATCGAATGGGCCATGGTCGTACTCCCGGGTCTGGAAGTACCACTGGGCACCGAGCAGGAAGATCCGATCCCCGGTGCGCGCGACCGGGATCATCCGGTCGTCAGAATCACGTCGTTGCATGCCGCTGCCTCCTCGTGCGAATTCCGGCAAGAACGGAAGTCTGGCTCAACGGGTTGTGAAAGGCAGCGGCGCGTTCACAGCAATTGCCGCCGTCGCAACAGAACTGCCAACGCGATCACAGATGCGCTTCGGCCAGCTAGCCGCTGACGTAGTCTTCCATGCTCATGTTCATGCGGTAGTGGAAGCGATCCGGGTGATACTGGCAGGACAGCAGGTCGACCACGTCGCCGTTTTCGTCAAAGGAATGACGCAGCAGGGTGAGCACCGGGTCGCCTACGTGCAGACCCAGAAACTCGGCCACTTCCGCCGTCGCGGCCCCCGCGCTCAAGTACTGCTCGATCCGCCCCACGTTGTGGCCGTTCTCGGCCATGATCGCAAAGCGCTGGGTCTTGCTGATGTTCTCGGCGGTAAAGCCCTGCGTGATACCGCGGGTCCAGCTCTCGTAGTACGCGAAGGGCACGCCCTCCTCACTCGAGCGCACCCGCTGCACGTAGTGCACGGTCTCCTCAGGCTCGAGGCCCAGGTCCTCGATGATGTTCTGCGGCGGTACCAGCTCGCGCACCTGGAGCACTTTGACGATGGTGGTGCGCGACATGCTGGCGAGCTTTTCGAGCATGCCGACCAACGGCGCCTCGACCTCTGAGTCAGCGGGCTCGTAGGTGACGTGACTGCCTTTGCCGCGCTTGCGCTCAATCAGGTTGTCCGCCGCCAGTAGATCCATGACCCGCTTGGCGGTGATCCGGGAAACTCCGAACCCGACGGCGAGCTGCTGCTCCGTGGGCAGCCGCGTGCCATTGGGGATCGAGCCCGAGGCAATGCGCCGCTTCAACAGCTGGTAGAGCTGGTGGTAGAGGGGAATGGGCCCGTCCGCCATGAGCGATCCGCGCTCGGCGTCCGTAAACAGCGCACTCATGTCCTGCCGCGATGCGTTCATGGGCCAAACTCCTCCTTCAGGGCGGTCCATAGCGCGTGCGTTCGCAGCAGGTCCACCAGTGCCGACGTCAGCCAGTGTGGAGCCGGCGGCGCGCTATCCTGCATCAACCACAGGCGCCGAAGCCAGTGCCAGAGCTCGAACAGGTGCCCACCCCCGGCGCTGGGCACGACCTCCGGCGGCCACTGGGGCGCCCGGTCGCGGCCCTCGACGAGCCAGGCGCACGCGCGCAGGTTGACCACCAACGGGTGCCCCCTAAGCGCCGGCGTCAGAGCCGACGCCGTGCCGTACAGTCGCAGCTCGGTGCCGGTTCCTAACAACGCTGCCGACGCCAGCCGTTCCGTCAGCGCGCTGGCCATTGCCTCGGCACCGGTATCGGCGGCAGGATCCGAGCCGCCGTGACCGGGCAGGTCCAACACCCAGGCGTCCGCGGGCGCATCGCCTGCGCGCGGCAGCCAGGCGGCGAAGGTGCGCGCGGACAGCCCGATCGGCGGCGCGATCAGCGGCGCCGAGCCGTCGGTCGCAGGGTGGCCGAGCGGCACCAGCCGCAGCTGCGCACCAGCAGCGCCGATGTAGCGGAATGGCAATGCCTCAGGGCCATTGAGGTCCGCAGCGCGCGGCAGATCCTCAGCCTGTGCGTGCTGGCCGGGCAGCACCCCGGGCAGCTGCGCCGCCACACACGCCCAGCGCGCCGCCGGGTCCGCGGCGCAGGGCGCCATGGTGACGTTGTCGCCAAAGGACACCGCGTCGAAGCGATCGGTGTAGGGCTTCAAGATGCTGCCCGCCCAGCGCACGATCACCGTCGGCTGCTGGATCGCCTGCACCCGCTCGGCGCGCTCGTTGGCGAAAGCCACCCGATACGCGTGGTCGTAGCTGGGCCCGGCGGCAAGATACCCGAGCGCGGTCGCCTCCATGGCAGCGATGGGGCCGGTCTCGATCGCACTCGCCGGTGCCGGCGCAATGCGATGCGCGCTCGACGGCAGGTGCCAGGGGAAAAACTGCAGCAGGTCGTGGCCGACCTGCCAGGCGCGGGCCAGATGACTGCCATCGGCCTGGGGCGTGATATCGGGGAAGTAGCCGTCCATGATCCGCGCGCGGTCGGCGTCGGTGAAGTCCGCGGCGTTGTCGAGAATGACGCCGCTCACGCGCTGCGGGTAGGCCTTCGCAAACTCGATGGCAATCTGCGCGCCGGTGGCAGAGCCGTAGACGGCCGCCTGCGGCAGCTCGAGCGCATCGAGCAGCGCGGCCAGCGCATCGCAGTAGGGCGTCATGTCCTGCGGCTGGGCGGCGAAGGAATCCGAGTCTCCGTACCCGGGCGTGTCTGGCGCAATGGTGAGGCACTGCTGCGCGAGCTGCGCCATGGCCGGAGCCAGGAATGCGCTGCTCAGCGGTGACGGGTGCAGCATCAGCAGCGGTGCCCCGCGACCCGCCACGGCGTAGTGCAAGGTCAGGGGCTGGCCGCTGACTTCGATGGCCGCTGCGCCCCGTGTGATCATTCGGCCGCTCCCCCTGCGCCCGTCATGGCTGACCCGCCGGTTGGCGGGCTAACGTGCCAACCCGAGAGAACCGGGGTTGATGCGCCCGTCCGGGTCCAGCAGCGTTTTCAGCTCGCCCAGGAGCTGCACGTTCTGCGGAGCCAGGCCTTCCTGATACTGGTAGCGGCGCCCGATCTGCAGGTGCGCGCCGCCGGCTTCCCGGAACAACGTCATCATCTCCGTGCGCAGGCGCATGACCTCGGCCCGCGCGGCCTGGTTTTCCGGGTAGTCGTTGATCTTGGCGAGGGTGGCGTCTTCCACGTGGGTGCGGTGCAGCGCATTCAGGGCATCCGGCCAGTAGAACACCGGCTCGATCACGAAGGCATTGGTGTCGATGTAGGTGAGCAGATAGCCGATCAGGATGTCGTGCTGCTCGAGGACCGCGCGGTTCGCTTCCACCAGCGCTTCGAGCTGCGCGTAGACCGCGGCGGCCTTGCTGTGCGGCAGTAGCACATGCACCGGCAGCCAGCGCTCCCCGGCCGGGCCGATCATGCTGTTCAGCGGGCCGAAGGGGTTGGCGCGGGCGATCTTGGGAATGCTGTTCTCGATGTCCTTGCCGCCATGGCTCGCCACGATCTCGCGAATCCGCGCCGCGCTCGCATCGGCCCCAGCCTGGGTGGGCTCTTCCACCATAAAGTGCACGGAGAAATCCACGTCCTTCATGAAGCCACGGCCCGCGAGCGCGACCTTGGCGCCCTCTTTCAGGCCCTTGAGCACGCTGCCCTGGGACTTCATGACGTTGCCCAGCGCCTTTACATCCTTCGCCAGGGACTCGCGCTTCATGCGCTGGCTCTGCATGACCGGGTCGAACCCGAAGCAGGCGTCCGCCAGCTTGTTGCGTGAGACCTCCGACAGAGCGCTGATGAGCGCCGGGCCATCGGCAAAGTCGGCGCTGACAAAGGCGCGGCCAGGCAGGACGGGGACCAGCTTCAGCGTGACCGTCGCCTTGATGCCGAGCGCGCCGGTATCGCAGGTGAAGAGGCCGGTCAGATCCGGCCCGTAGTGGCGGAAGAACGCGCTGCCCTGGGCCTGGCCCGCCGCTCCGGTGGACAGCACCTCGCCGCTCGCGAGCACCACGTCCATGGAGACGGCCGAGTCCACGGCGCTGCCGTGCTTGCCGCTGCCCCAGAAAATGCTGTTCTGCGACATGCCACCGCCGACGGTGGCGGTGTGCCGGACAGGGTGCCCCAGAAGGGGGTGCGCACGCCGTGGGGCTCGAGGGCCTCGTGCAGCGCCATCCAGGTGCAGCCCGCCTGCACGGTGACGAACATGTCTTCCGTGTTGATCTCGAGGATCCGATTCATGTCCGACAGATCCAGGGTCAGGACATTCGGCTGATGGCAGACGTAGCCTCCGCTGTAGGACATGCCACCGCCCCGGGGGACCACCACCAGATCGGCCTGGACCGCGAACCGCACCGCCTGAGCCAGCTGCTCCGTATCCTTCGGGCGCACCACCAGCTGCGGTGGATGGCTGTCGCCGGAGACATCCTGGCCATAGAGCGTCAGGCTCGCCTCATCGGTGAGGACCCGCGCTTCACCCAGGGACGTGCGCAGGGCGGCCAGCGCATCAGCGGCAATGGGTGGGGCGACGGCGAGGGGTTGCGTGGCCATGAAAAGCTCCTGAAAACGGGGCGCCGGGAGAGTTGTTGATATTGATATATCAATATGTTTTTCTCAAGGTGAATCGGCCGTCGCGCCCCGTTCCGCAGTCCAGATCGACACCCTCGACCCATGCCCAAAATGCTCACATCCGACCTGACCCCGCGCCAGTACTGGGCCGAGGTCAAGTCCAACCCGAACCGCGCCCGCTTCGGCTTTGGCGAGAAAGCGGCGGTGATCAACATCGAC
>JBCDIK010000238.1:0-4788 GCA_038749065.1 Pseudomonadota bacterium
CTGCCAGCAGTGGTTTAAGGCTGTCGCTGGCGGCGGCAGCCGACAGCCAGCCGTCCTCGGCAGCGCCGTGACCGCTCAGATCATCGACCAGATCGGTCCAGGCGTGCACCCGCGGCGCCTGTGCCAGACACAGGGCCGCGGGCGTCGGGTCGAACTTGGCGAGCTGCGTGAGCTGAGCGTAGATCGCAAAGTCCGCCGCGCTCGGGCGCGCACCGAGCACGAAGGGCTGACGCTGCAGGAGCGTATCCATCACCTCAAGAAAGCGCCGATAGCTGGCCTCGATGACCGGCGCGGTGATCTCGTTGGACCCGACCACGTACAGCCGGCTGATCTGCCGCTCGGCGACGAAGGCTTTGAGTTTGGCGTGCTGCTCCGGCGCGACGCCCACGTCGCGCCACAGGGGCAGGATGCTGCCGGCCTGATCGATGTCGGCATCGAAGTACCAGCGATAGTGGAACATCGCTTTGGTCAGCCACTCGTCGGCATAGTCCTCGATGAGATCGCAGAGGAACCCCAGGACCTCGTCTGCAGGCAGCGTCTCACGGCCGTTGTGCTCTTTCTCGAAGCGGCGGATCAGCGGGGTCGAATCTACCTGCGCCTGCAGATTGCCGTCGGCGTCGGGCAGGTAGAAGGTGGGCAGCAGGTCCACCCGTGGCCGCGGTAGCCCCAGGGTTTCGCTCTGATCGCCGAGCAACAGCTCGTAGGGAATCCGGCGATAGCGCAGGTAGGCGAGCATTTTGCGCGTGTAGGGGGAGCCGGGTACTCCGCGAAACTTCAGTGCTGCCATGGACCTGCTCTCCGACCGCTTAACTAATAATGGTTAACATTATTACACTTGCCCGATCAGCGTGCGAGCGCGGTCAGGCGGTGCGGTCACTGCTTGCGGATGTAGACCCGTGGATCCTTCTCGTTCGGGCAGGAATCAATCCGCACCCCGTAGGCGATGCTGTCAGCCCCCTGGGGCAACGCCTTCTCGAGCGCTTCCACGCTCTTCCAGGTGCAGCGCAGGAAGCGTTTGCCGGCGCTGTTGATGGTGTTGTTGCCATCGATCTGGCACTGGCGGTTCTTGAAGTACTGCGCGCCCTCTTCCTTGGCGTTCCGATCCTTGAAACGGATCGTGAAGCCGGTACCCGGCGCTTCGCCGTAGAGTCGCCAGCGGAGCGTATTGCCCTGACGCACGAGCACGACCACGTCTTCCGGCCCGGCGCCGCGCTTACTGTTGGCCGACACGAAGGTCTGGTCCTGCTCGTCGGGCCTTACCGTGGGTAGGCAGCTGGCGCCCGGGGTTGCGACGAATACCGCCAGCTTGCGGTTGGCGATGTCGATGTCCGGTTCCTTGTTGGCGCTGTCGATGAGAACGCCGTAGCCGTCGTCCTTACTGACGCAGCCGGTGAGCAGCGCGATGAGGCCGCAGGCAGCGATCAATCGAATCATGGTGTTCCCTCCTTGGGCGATGCTGACTGCGAAGCGACAGTCAGAAGCTGTAGCTGCGGATCTGCGTCCGCTAACACCGCAGGGTACCCCAGGCGCAGGGCCGCTTCGAGATGGGATTTCGCGGCCGGTGTATCGCCCAGACGCATGGCGGCAACGGCCAGGTCGTAGCGCACGTAGAAGTCTTCGCTCGCGAGCGTCAGTGCCTGCTGTGCATGTTCATTGCTGCCGGTGGTGTCGCCGAGGTGGGCAAGGCTCATGGCCAGCATGGAGTGCGCATCCGCATCGCTGGGATTGATCTGCAGCCGGGTGCGCGCCATCTCGCTGGCGTTGCGAAACGCCGTTGCTGCGCAGGTCTCATCGCTGAGCATCCGGCAGGCATCACCGAGCAATGATTGGTAGCGGTTGTCTTCCGGGTTCAGCGCCGCCGCCGCTTCGTAGGCATCTCTGGCGGCGCGCATGTCCCCAAGGAAAAAGTGCGCGGTGCCGATGTTCGCGTGCGCCAGAGCATTCTCTTCCAGGTCCTGGGCCGTGGCCCAGGCGGTCAGTGCGGCCTCAAAGCGCCCGAGTAGAAGATAAGACGCGCCCAGATCGCTGTAAGCGGTCGCGGAGCCGGGAAACAGCTCGACCACCGCTTCGAAGGCAGCGGCCGCTTCGCGCAAGCGCCCGTTGCCCAGCAGGAATCCGCCGTAGGCGCTGTGGGCATCCGGGTAGCCGGGAAAGTCGCGAACGGCTTTCTGGAACCAGCGCTCGCTGCGCTCGTTGTCTTGCGTTGCGGCATAGGCGCGCCCGAGCCCGACAACCGGCTCCGGCTGCAGCGGCGCCTGCTCGAGCGCGGTGCGGAAGGTCTGCGTGGCCCGCTCGAAATCGCCGGACACCGCGCGCAGCTGGCCCAGGGCGATCAGCGCCGGGATCTGGTTCGAGTCGAGCTGGAGCGCGCGTTCGCAGGCCGCAGCGCCGTCTTCGAACTGGGTCTTGATCCGTGAACCCTGATAGCGCTCCAGCAGCACCTGGCACAGGCCGGCGTGCGCACCGGCGAAGGTCGGATCCAGCGTCAACGCGCGCTCGAACTGCGCCTGGGCGCGGGTCAGGACGGACTCGTCCGGGGGGCGGTGCAGAAGCTCGGTGCCGAGCAGCCAGGCATCGAGCGCGTCCGGGTTCTCTGTGACCCGCGCTGCGCTGCGCAGGCGCGCTGCCGAGGCGGTGTCGATCTCGAGGGTCTGCAGCACGCGTCGGGCGGTCTCGTAGGCAAGCTCCAGCAGCTGTTGCAGGTCGCCGCTGTAACCTTCTGACCAGACTCGATAGCCGGTGTTTGAATCCACCAGCTGCAGCTCCAGGCGAAACCGCTGGGCATCGCCGCTCACGGTGCCCTCGAGCAGGTAGCGCACCCGCAGCAGATCGGCGAGCGAGCGGGGATCCTTGCCCGCCAGCGCATCGGTGGCGGTGCGGGACGCCACCGCCAGGCCATCCACCCGGGACAGCAGGTCGCGCACCTGCCCCGCGAAGCCATAACCCAGATAGTTTCGCTCACCGGTGTCGCGCTGCACGATCTCGGTGATGGCAATGCTCGCCTGTGGCTGCGCGACGGGTCGGAGCTGTGGCAGCGCCAGCCACAGGGCGAGCGCGATCAGCGCGGCGCCCGCCAACCACAGCGCCGGGCGGTTGGCGCGCGGCCGGCGGCGCTCTGGTGGCGTGAGCGTCTCAGCGCTCGTCAGGGCCGGTGCATCGATGGCGCGCAGCAGCCGCTGGAACTCCGGGTCTTCCGCCGAGCCCTGCCAACGGGTGAGGGCGGCCGCGTTGTGATGACGGAACGGCAGGGGTGGCCGCACCGCATCGAGCAGCACCGGCACCAGCACGTTGCGCTCGAGCCCCTCGCTGGCCTCCGCATGCACCCAGGCGCTCTCGATCGAGTGTTCCGACCACAGGACGAGCACCCGGTCGGCGCGGCGCAGCGCGTCATCGATCGCCTGCTGAAAGCGAACGCCCGGGTTCAGCTCCTGATCCCACCAGACGCTATGTCCGCACTGCTCGAGCAACGCCGCGAGCGGCCGCACGCGCTCCCGATCTTCGCTGGCATAGCTGAGGAACAGGTGGCTCATGGACAATCAGTGCTTAGCGTTCGCCGTGACCGGACGATACCGGTCGGCGCTCCATTCAACCCAAGGCGTCGCCTTTGCGCAAATGTTCGCAACCGGGCGCTTGCTGGCAGGCGTACGCGCCCGGTTGCGTCGTTTCAGGCGGTGGACGGCGCCGCCAGCTCGCGCGCGCGGAGCTCCGCCTGAATCGCGAGGGTGCGCTCGCGATTCAGGCCATAGCCCAGCAGGCACAGGATGCCGGGGATTGCGATGGATGCGGCCACCGGTCCGGATAGGACCGCCATGGCGTGCAGCGTTTCCGGGGCGACGTCGGCGCCGCTGCGGATGGTCGCGCCGGTGGGCCACTCGATCAGCCGCAGCATCAGTCCGGCAATCACGGACCCGCCCGCAGAGATGCACTTGCTCGCAAACGAGACGGCCCCGAACAGGACCCCCTCCTGCCGGGTGCCGGTTGCGAGCGCATTCTCATCCGCGATGTCGGCGATCAGCGTGCTGATGCCGACGAACACCTGCGCCACGCAGGCGCCGAGCAGGAGGTAGATGGCGGCGAGAAGGATCGCGAGCGCCCAGCTGCCCGCAGCCGGTGTCAGCCCGAGCAGGTAGAGACAGACGGGCAGAGCGTGCAGCACCATCCAGGCGATGGCGCCGGCCATCATCGCATTGCGTTTGTCGAGCCACGCGAACAGTTTACCGGCCAGCAGGTAACCGAAGAGGCTGCCGAAGGGGCCCGTCAGCAGGACAATCATGGTCTGAAAACCGGTGAGCTCCCAGAAAAACGTGAAGGTGTACAGGCCCAGGCCAATGCCGACCCCGTAGGCGATCACGATGATGATGTAGCCGGTCATCAGCCAGCGCAGGGAACGATTGCGCAGCAGCAAGCCTCGCTTGATGCACTGACTGACCGGTTTGAAGCGCTTACGCGCGGCGAAGGTGTCACAGACCTGCCAGACGATGTGAAGATTTTGCTGAATACGCAGCGCGAAGAGCTCGCAGGGCTGCGCGCGCAGGTGGCCGAGATGGCATCTGCGGCTCAGGCTCAAATTGATGCCGCCGCGGCTCAACAGTTGAGCGCGGAGGAGGCCGAGGCGCGCGTCAAGGCGCGCGGTGCCTTGCAGCGCGTTCGCCTCGCACTCGCCAGCGGCGCCCCGTTTTCCGACGCACTTGGTGACATTTCTGGCGCTGTCGATGTGCCTGAAGGTCTGGTCGCCGTGGCCGCGGAGGGCGCGCCAACGGCTGCTGATGTGCAAAATGGTTTTCCAGC
>JBCDIK010000239.1:0-4777 GCA_038749065.1 Pseudomonadota bacterium
CGCGGATCCGGCATTCGCCGCCGAGGGCATGGATGCCCAACAGTTGCTCTGGGCCCTGTTCATGACCGGCTGGATGATGGCCGAAGATCTGGCCGACGACCTTGAAGCCGTCTACCTCTCAAGCGCCTCCAGCAAAACCGCGCTTGCCCTCGCCTGGGCGCTCAAGCACAGCGGCCGCTCGATCAAGACCGTGGGCCTGACGTCACCGGGCAACCGCGCCTTCGTAGAAGGGCTAGACGTCTACAGCACCGTCGCGACCTATGACGACCCACAGTTCGATCAGGCCCCGGCGAATAGCGCCTACGTCGACTTTGCCGGGAACGGCGCACTGACCTCCCAGGTGCACGTCGCCCTCGGCGATAAGCTCAAGGACTCGGTGCTGATCGGCGCGACCCATCGCGCCCCCGCCGGTGAGCCGTTGCCCATGCCCGGACCACCGCCGCGCTTCTTCTTCATTCCCGACGTGGCGGAAACCCGGGCCGAGGCCCTGGGCTTCGAGACCTACCACGCACAGTTCGCGAACGCCTGGCAAGGCTTTGCGGACTGGGCGAGCGGCTGGCTCGAGATCGAGTCAGCGCAGGGGATTGCCGCCATCGAGGCCGGCTATCAATCACTCATCACGGGCGGCGTCTCGCCGCGCACGGGACTGGTGTACCAATGGTCATGAACATCGAAGCGGACTACGTGGTCATCGGCGCCGGCGCCATGGGCATGGCATTCACCGATGAGATCCTCACGCACTCAGGCGCCACCGTCGCGCTCATCGATGCGCACGGTGCGCCCGGCGGCCACTGGAACGACGCCTACCCCTACGTCCGACTTCATCAGCCCTCCTTCTTTTATGGCGTGGGATCGACGGACCTGGGCAGCAACCGCATCGATCAGGTGGGCTGGAATGCGGGGCTCTCGGAGCTCGCCACCGGGCACGAGGTCTGCGCTTACTTTGACCAGGTCATGCAGCGCCGCTTCCTGCCGAGCGGGCGGGTCCAGTACTACCCGGCGACGACCTACGCCGACGGCACCGCCACCACCACGGCGTCCGGCCAAAAATACGCCGTCAACGCCAAGCGCGCGCTGGTGGATGCCACCTATATGAAGGTCGCCGTCCCCTCAGTGCAGCCACCCCGCTACCAGGTCGATGCGGACGTACGACTGATTCCGCCGAACGATCTACCAAAGGCAGCACGTCCCGCCGACGGGTACACGGTTATCGGCGCCGGCAAGACGGCTATGGACGCAGTGCTGTGGCTGCTCGCGCGGCAGGTGGATCCGGAGGCCATCACCTGGATCACGCCGCGGGATTCCTGGCTGCTCTATCGCGAGACCACCCAGCCCGGGGACGGGTTCAAGATGAGCGATCACATGCAGTTTGTGGCGCAGCACAGCTCCGCCCACGCCGTCTTCGAAGCGCTGGAAGCGGCGGACTACATCGCCCGCATCGATCCCTCGGTGACGCCGACCATGTACCGCTGCGCCACGGTCTCGGCGATGGAGCTCGAGCAGCTGCGGCGTGTGACGCAGATCGTGCGCATGGGTCGTGTGCAGAAGGTCAGCCAAACGGGTCTCACGCTCGACGAGGGCTCGCTGCCTCGCGGCTCCGATACGCTCTACATCGACTGCACTGCCGACGGCCTGGCCACACGTCCCGCCGTGCCCGTCTTTGCCGACGGCACGCTCACCCTGCAGACCGTCCGCGCGTGCCAGCAGGTGTTCAGCGCCGCGCTGATCGCCCGCGTCGAGACCCTGCCGGACCTGACTCTAGAGCAGAAGAACCAGCTCACCGGCGTCATCCCGCATCCGGATACGCCGCGTGACTACTTCGCCAGCGCCCTGAAACACGTCCACAACGTCATGCAGTGGGCCCAGAACGAGACCATCATGCAGTGGCTGATCGACAGCCGCCTGGACCCCAACATGGGGAATGCCGAGCGTGTCGACCCCGCGATGATCATGCAGGCCGTGACGAACCTGACCACCTTTGCCGAGACCGCCTGAGATGAGCAGCCCTACCCGCCCCGCTTTCTTCACCCTCGTCGCCGCGCTGTGTCTCATCATGGCCATCGGCGTATTCGCCGTACGGTTCCTTCATGCCGGGACCTACTCCATGCCCGGAGGCGGCGCGGTCTACGGCGCGCTCGGCTGCCTGGTCATCGCCGGCGTGCTGCTGTTCGCCTGGCGCACCCGCCCGCTCGCCTGGATCGCCGTGCTCGCAACACCCATCGCCCTGTTCCCGACGCTCTATTCCATCATGGCGGAGTCAGAGGAAGTGATCTCGCTCTACGCGACGGACGCAAGCGGCGCGCCCGCAGAGCTGCGACTGTGGATCGCAGACGAGGGCGGCAGCCCCTGGCTGGGCATGCCGCGCAGCAAAGCGACAGAGCACTCACTGGACGGCAACACCTTCGACATGCTGCGCGCGGGATCGGTGAGCTGCGTCAAGCCGGTGCTGTTCGATGAGGATCGCGAGACCGTCCGTCGCATCCATGGTCTCAAGGTTAAGAAGTACCGGGTCGCGCGCATTGCCGGCGCGATCGGGATGTATCCGCTGGAAGCGCCGGACACGACGGTGGTGCTGCGGCTCGATCCCTGCGCTGGCGACGCCTGAGCGCACGACCAACCCCGGGAACCACAGCAACAACTGGCGAAAGCGGCGTTACGCGTCTTCGCGCAGCGCATCCATAACCGCATTGACGAGTGCGGCCTGACTGAAGGGCTTCTGGATAAAGCCGCGAAAGGAGCGACCGGTTAAGGAGTTCGTCGCTTGCTGTTCACTGTAGCCGCTCATCAGAATGACCCGGCAATCGGGATCCAGCTCGGTCAGCGCCTTGAACGCGGCAACCCCGTCCATGTGCGGCATGGTGATGTCCATGAGCACCACGGCGTAGCGGGACGGGTCCCGGCCATACACCTCCAGGGCTTCCCGCCCATCCGCGGCCATGGTGAAGGTAAACCCGCTGTGCTCAAGCATCTGGGCCGCCACCGCGAGCACGTGCTCCTCGTCATCGACCACCAGCACCCGCTGCTGACGACCGCTCCCTGACGGAGCCGTCTCCAGCGCGTTGCCATGGGGCTCGTAGGCCTGCGCCGGGAACAGGATCTTGACCGTGGTGCCGTTGTTCGGCTCGCTGTACACGCGCAGCGCGCCGTTGTGGCTGCGCACAATGCCAAGCACCGCGGCAAGCCCCAACCCATGCCCCTTGGCTTTGGTCGTGAAGAACGGATCGAAGATGCGCTTCAGATCATCGGGCGCAATGCCGTGGCCGGTATCGGAGATCTCCAGAAACCCGTAGTAGCCGGGCTCCAGATCAGCGCCGAGCGTAGTGTTGCGCAGGTACTTCTCATCGGCGTACTGCAGCCCGGTGCGAATCGTCACCAAGCCGCTGCGATCGCCAACAGCGTCCGAGCCGTTGGTCAGAAGATTCATGATGACCTGGCGCACCTGGGTGATGTCGCCCTGCACCGGGACGGGCTCTTCGGCGAGGTCGTAGTTCAAGACCACTTTGCGCGAGATCGCGACGGTCATCAGGTGGCCCATCTCCTCCACGACCTTGGACAGGTCGAAGTGGGTCTGTTCCTGGTTCAGAGAACCCGAGTACGCGAGCAGCTGTCGCGTGAGATCAGCCGCGCGCTGTGCGGCGGTCTCGATGGCCTCGATCTTTGCGCGCACCACCGACTCCGGCGGCAGCTCGCTCAGCACCAGGCTGGCGTTGCCGAGCATCGCCACCAGCATGTTGTTGAAATCGTGCGCAATGCCGCCGGCGAGGAGCGCCAGCCCCTCCATCTTCTGCGCTTCCTGCAGGCGCAGTTCCAGCTCCAGCCGCTCCACCTCCAGATCCGAGGACACATCGCGCCAGATCGATCGGCTCTCCACGATCTCTCCGGCCTCGTTGCGATGGCTGGACACCCGCAGCGACACATGCAGCGTGTCGCCGGTTGCAGTGATGAGCTTCAACCGGTCGGCCTGCGCGTGCCCGTGTTCCACAAAGTGGTTGAACAGCCGCGCCATCTCCGCGTGGCAGTCCGGGTGGTACAGATCGCTCAGTGGCATGCCGATGACCTGAGCCTTGCTGTAGCCCAGCCGCCCACACAGCGTCTGGTTGCAGTACTTGACCGTCGCTGACACCGGGTCAACGGATGCGAACATATCCGGCGCTTCATCAAAGAACTGCCGGTAGAACGCGTTCAGCTCCGCGTTCTCTTTCTCATTGACTGCCAATGATCCTGCCCCGCCTCCCCGCACGACCCCTGGATAGTACCGAGAATGATCCCTTCCGGCACGCGCCGGGGGCAGCACCATCTCGAGGGCCGATTCACAACGAGGGCTCAACGCTGAGGCATCATGAACCGACCCCCTTCAGGAGCCCCCTGATCCGATGCCATCCGTCCGCCGCCGCCACCCGGGGCTGCCCGCCATCCTGATTCTGCTGCCCTTTCTGCTCACCGCCTGTGACGCTGACGGCGCTTCCGAACCATCGCGATCAGCGCCCGCAAATCCGGAAGAACTGATTGAACCAGTTGCCGCCGGAGCAATTGCCGGCGATTGGCACGGCCTGATGAGCTGCGCGGGGCGAGACTTTCCCACACAGCTGCGCATCAACCCCGGACAGGACGACACCTTCGAGCTGATCTGGACCGTGGAGGCGGCCCTCGGCAAGCGCCGCTACGTCTCCCCCGATGGTCGCACCGAGATCAAGGCGCGGAACCTGGTGGGTGAGCTCGACGCCATGACCGGCCAGCTGCCGGCGCAGGAGCCATCGCCGCAAACGCCCGGCCGCCC
>JBCDIK010000240.1:0-4750 GCA_038749065.1 Pseudomonadota bacterium
CACGCGCGTGACCGGCATTGACCCGGCCGCGGAGCTGACCGTCAAGGCGGCCGAGCGGGCGCGCGCCGTGGCCGTGCCGGTGGAGGTCATGGGCATCTCCGGCGAGTCGCTGCCCTGCGAAAGCGCGTCCTTCGATACGGTGGTCTGTACCTGGACCCTGTGCAGTATTCCCGATCCTGCCGCCGCGGTGGCGGAGATGCGTCGAGCGCTCAAGCCCGGCGGCCAGCTCATCTTCGTTGAGCACGGGCGCAGCGAAGAGGCCGGTGTTGCCCGCTGGCAACGGCGCATCGAGCCGCTTTGGAAGCGCATCGCCGGCGGCTGTCACCTGACGCGCCGCGCCGATGACCTGCTCACGGCCGGCGGCTTTGCGCTCGCCTCGTTCGAGAGCGGCTATGAGCAGGGACCGAAGATCGCCGCCTTCACGATGCACGGGATCGCCACGCGTGACTGAGCCGGGCTCGCGGGTACAGCTCGGTTACCTGTTGCCCACCCGGGAACAGGTCATGGCGGGTCAGCATGACGCGGCCTCATTGCTGGCGTTGGCTGTTCAGGCGGCTGCCATTGGCGTCGATAGCTTGTGGGTGGGCGATTCCCTGATCGCCCGGCCACGGCATGATCCGCTCACGCTGCTCGCAGGGCTCGCAACGCGGATTCCCAGGGTGCAGCTCGGTACCGCCGTGCTGCTGCCAGCGCTGCGGAACCCGGTACTCCTTGCGCAGCAGCTCGCCACCATCGATCAGCTCAGCGAAGGGCGGCTGGTGGTAGGCGCGGGCATTGCTGCGGACGCACCGTCGATTCGCGCGGAGTTCGCCGCCGCCGGTGTGCCTTTCGAGAAGCGGGTCGGGCGCCTGCTCGAGGGGTTCCGGCTGTGCCGCGCACTGTGGCAGGGAGAGCCGGTGAACTGGGACGGGCGCTGGTCGCTGCAGGACGCCAGCCTGGCGCCGGTCCCCCATCGCCCGGGTGGCCCGCCGATCTGGCTGGCGGCCAGCGTGCCTGCAGGCATTCGCCGGGCGGCGAAGCACTTCGACGGTTGGTTTCCCATTGGCCCGGACGCTGACGCTATCGCCCGCGGCACAGCGCAGCTGGCGCAGGACGCCGCGGAGCTGGGGCGTGGAACGCCCACGGTCGCCGTTTATCTGACACTGTGCATCGACGACGACGCGGCCCGGGCGCAGGCGACGCTCGATGCGTATCTCACCGAGTACTATGCGCTGCCCGCCCAGATCCTGCGCAGCGTTCAGGCCTGCTACGGCGGATCGCTCGAGGGTGCCCTCGACTGGCTTCGGGCGTTTGTTGCCGCAGGTGCGCAGCACCTGGTGCTGCGCATCGTCGGCGACGCGCCGCCGGTGCTTGAATCGCTGATCGCGAATCGAGCCGCGCTGAACGCCTGAGCCGCTCCAGGCTAGCAGCCGAGGATCCCGGCGCTGCGTTGTGAGACCGGGTGCGCCGGGTAGCTGGCGATCACGACGCCGGCGGCATCGCGAATCTCCGCACCGATGCGCACTTCCGTTAACCCTAGGATCTTGCCGCCGTTGTATTGAAAGCAGCTCGCGGTGAACCGCTGGCCGGGCCGGCCGTTGACTTCGAGGGTCGCGATCAGCCCGTCTTCCTGCCCCGAGTGGATGGCGATGAACTGGGTGCCCGCCTGGAACATACCCCGGCTTGCGCAGTCTGCGCTGCGGGCACCGCCGATGCAGAGATCGGCGGAGCCGGCGTACACGGTGAAGGTATTCTGAACGGGCCAGCCCTTCGGCAGGTCGCAGTAGATGAACCGACCGCAGTGGTTGGTGCAGGCGGAGAGCAGCAGGGCGCTGATGATTGTGCTGATCCGTCGATACCCGATTGGCAATGCGTTCATGAGATCCGCCCGCGACCTGGCTATGAGGAAACAAGACTAAGTGCCGTTTCCTGAACGGTGTCTGACGTGACGATCGGAGCAACGAGAAGTCATTGTCATATCGATCTGGATACGGTCACCAGTGGCACACCGCGACCGTTCGGCTACCGCTTGAACCAGCTGAGAAGCCTCCCCAGGCTATTGCCTGCGACGTAGCCCAGCTTCGTGAGTAAGAACGCGAAGTGCAGCGTCCCAGGGAGGGGGCGATAGATGCGATGTTGCTGATATCCAATGATCGCTTTGTCCGGCATCGATTGATCGTGCTCCAGCGCCACGGTCTCCAGGATCTGCCGCACTTTCAACGTGTACATCGGATCGTCGATGGCGAGCGGGACCTTGATCTGGTTCAGGAGTTTCTTTTTTGAGCTGCGCCGCAGCTTCAGCTCATAGCCGGATGTTTCCAGGCGTTTCTGGATATTCGCCAATTGATCTCGCCCAATCGAAGACGTTCGAATCAGCGGCTCAATCTGAGCGGGTTTGGTCGTGAAGCAACGCTTGTGAACGGTGATCTCAACAGGAGGGTCGAGGTACAGGATGTTCAAGCAGTCATCTGCGATCAGCGTTTCCGCGAGATAGCGCAGGTGAGCGTTCAGATCGGTTGCCAGCTCGATCTCGAACCAGATCCAGTACGGAGGCATCGCTCTGGCCGCGGCGCCTCAGCCAGCGGGTTGCGCCAGATACCCCACCATATGCGGTACATAGTCCGCCTTGCCAAGCTCGATGCCGTTGTGGCGCAGCAGGGCGTAGGCGGTCATGAGATGAAAATAGAACTGCGGCAGTGACCAGTCGCGCGCGTACTGATCGGCGGTGAGCTGAAAGTTCATCCCGTTGGCGAGCGCGAGCTCAACCGCTTCACCGGCTGCGGTGTCCAGCCCATCAGGATCAAGGCTGCCCAGCAGCTCGACCGTCGACTCAATGTGGCCGAGGGCCGCTTCGATCGTGCCTGGGTCTTCGCCCGCATTGACGCCCTCCGCCTGCAGTGCGGCGACGTTGTCGGGAATGGCCTCTCCGCGCAGGCGGTGCACTGCTTCCCGCGCCTGGACACACGCAAAGCGAATCTGGGTCGCGAGCGGGTACATGTCCGGAGCCAGCCGCGCGCTGAGCAGCGCCTCAGCCTCTGCCTCAGGGAGCTGTGACTGGGCCTTGCGGACCCAGGCCGCGAGGGCTGTGAGCATCTGGGCGTAGCCGGGTGCCAGCAGTTGCGTACGTGACATAGGAGACCGTGATTCAATGGGTGGCCGCTATGATACTGCCTTCCCGAGGTCTCAAGACTCCGGCCGCCATAGGGCCGCGTTCTCATCTTCGAAGTAGGGTGAGGGTGGGGTGCCGCCCAATCGGCTGGCGAGAAACTGGTGGAAGTCGACGATGACTTGCTCCATGTCGACCAGCTTGCCGCCCTTGGAGCGCTGCGAGCGCATGCCTTGCTGCACACGTTCGCACATCGCCTGATCCTCGGCGAAAAAGGCTCGCGTGAACGGATCGTCCTGCGCAGGCGCGTGGTCGCCCAGGTAGGTCGCTCCGGAGCGGACGCGCGTTGTCTCCTCGTCGACCGGGTGGGCGGACAGCCATCCGAAAGAGCCGGGGGTCAACACGCCCACGAAGGATGGCGCCAGCTGCACCAGCACATAGTGTCCGCTGCGCTCGCGATCAGCAGCTTTTCCCGCGCTGTTCGAGGCCGACTGGGCTCGCGCCGTTGCGCCGCCGGTAAGGCTCCACTCCGAGGAGCCGGCAATGTAGTACGCGTCTCTGGTGGGGGAGACCAGCTCAAGCGTTGACTTGTGCACCTTGAACAAATGGTAGCTCTCCATGGCATTCTCCATGACGAGCTTCCAGTTGCTTTGCCAGACCTCGATCTCGCCGCTGCTGGCCTGATCGAACCGCTGTGGCTCGAAGTGGCTGAGAAACGGGTCAATCCCTTCGAGTCGCTCATCCAATGGCGCTGCGTTCGGATCCAGGTTGACGAACACCAACCCATTCCAGCTTTCCACTTGAAAGGCGGTCAACTGGTGGTCGCTGCGGTCCACCGAAATGACCTGGTTGTAGGGCACGGCCTGCAGTGCGCCCAGAGTATCGTAGGCCCAGGCGTGGTAGGGACACGTGATGTACTGATCCACGGTGCCGAATCCTTCGTTCAGAAGGACAGTGCCTCGGTGCCGGCAGATGTTGGACAGCGCGCGCAGCTCACCATCCCGGGCCTTCAGCACGATGACCGGTTCGTTCGCGATTGTGATGGCGAGATAGTCTCCAATCGACGGCAGCTCACCCTCCATGCAAACGAACACCCACTCTCTGGCGAAGATTCGCTCCGCTTCCGCGGCGAATACCGCGCGATCGGTGTACGCCGCGAAAGGGAGCGAGCGTGCGCTCGCAAGCGGCTCGGCCGCTGCCGTGATGATCTCCTGCAGAATCTCCATGGCCTCCTCCAGAACGAGCCGGTGCATCTGAGTGACGCTGCCAGGCGGAACTCTGCGCGCTTCGCGACAAAGTAATGAGACAGGGTTGTATCATAGTGATGATACTCTTATGATACAAACCTGTCTCATAACGTGTGCCCCGATGGATTTTCTCGCTCGGACCTTCAGCGGCGAAGAAGCGCAGTGGCTGCTCGCTGAGTATCTCAGCGGCATCCTCTTTTATGCCGGCTTGGTGTACTTCGCCTTTGAAATCATCCGTTACTGCTGGCTGCGGCAAATGAGCTGGCGTTGGGTCGGGGATGCCGTTACGAACTTCCTGACCTTCCTGGCCTTTCCCCTAATGTCGCGGCTGTTGGGAGCTGCGTTCTTCATTGCCCTGTTCTTCTATGCCTATGAACACTGGGCCGCGTTCCACATTCCCATCAATGGCTACACGATC
>JBCDIK010000241.1:0-4679 GCA_038749065.1 Pseudomonadota bacterium
GATGTAGGAGGTCGCGAGATCAAAATGCGCATCGGGCAGACCGGTCTCGGTGGCACAGCGTTGCAGCAGCCGCCAGCCATAGCCGCGCTCGTTGGCGACACGACGCGCGTGCTCTAACGTGCGCAGGGACAGATCGACGCCGGTGATCTCCGCTTCCGGGTAGGTCTCTGCCAACGCCAGCGTGTAGTGACCGGTGGAACACCCCATATCGAGGATGCGCGCGTAGGTCGATCGCGGTGCCTCTCCGGCAACGCGCAGGCGCTGGCGAAAGATCCCGCCGGGGAAGATGGCATCCACCATCTTGCGATGCACGATCTCGCCGTGCACAAAACCCATGTAGGGGTGGCCGTCCCAGCCGCCGCGGGTGCGATGAAAGTCGATGCCCTCCCAGGATTCGGGCGCCTGAAAGGCAGGATCCGCTTCCAGGGTGGTCGCGCCTTCATCCAGTTGGTGCAGCCGCTGCTTCAGCTCAGGTCCCAGCGCTTCAAAGGCCTCTATCGCCACCGGCCCATGCTGCTGGCTGTGCCACTCGCCGGCCAGCTGCTGCACGCGAAAAGCCGTCGACTGCCGCGCCCGCGGCTCCGCATAGGCCAACCGCTGATCAAGATCCTCGGGTAACGCGCTTTCGGTCACCCCCGCGCTTTCCAGCTGCGCATCAATCGCCGGTCGCAGCGCCATGGCCGCTCGGGACAGGTGCGCAAAGAAGTCGACACTGGCCCGCCCACGCTGGCGCAGCGGAAGATCGGACAGGTACTGCGGTTCACTCATGGTGGCTCCGGAAGCTAGCTGGCCAACGCGGCCACGACCGCCTTGGTTTCCAGGTAATTGTTGAGCCCGTCGGGGCCGTTCTCGCGCCCCCAGCCGGATTTCTTGAAGCCGCCGATGGGCAGATCCCAGTCTGCGGAAGCGGCGGTGTTGATGCCCACATTGCCCGCGCGCAGCTGCCGCGCAAAGCGATGACCGTGCGACAGATTCTCAGTCCAGACCACCGCCGACAGGCCATAGTCGCTGTCATTCGCCAGCGCCAGCACCTCCTCGGGCTCGCGGAAACGCTGCGCTACCAGCACCGGGCCAAAGATCTCCTCACGAACGACGGTCATAGCGTTGTTGGTATTGGTCATGACCGTGGGCTCGATGAAGTAACCCGGGCGATCGAGCGCTTTGCCCCCGCAGGCGATGTCTGCGCCTTCCGCGGTGCCTTTGTCGATGTAGCCGAGTACGCGCTGCTGTTGCCGGGCGGAGACCACCGGTCCCATGGTGGTGGATTCTTCACGCCCGGGGCCAAGCACAAAGCTGCTCGCCACCTCGACAATACCGTCGATGACTTCATTGAAGCACGACTCGTGCACATACAGCCGCGATGCAGCCGTGCACACCTGACCGCTGTTGAAGAAGATGCCCATCGCGCTGCCGGGAATCGCCTTCGCGAGGTCCGCATCGGGCAGGATGATATTCGGAGCCTTGCCGCCCAGCTCCAGGGTCACCTTTTTCAGGTTGCCGGAGGCGGCGTTGATGATCGCCTGACCGGTCGCCGTCGAGCCGGTAAAGGCCACCTTGTCGACATCGGGATGCGCTGCCAGCGCAGCGCCGGCGGTCGCGCCGCGCCCGGTGACTACGTTGAGCAACCCGGCGGGCAGTCCGGCCTCGGCGCTCAGCTCCGCAATCCGCAGCGCCGTCAGCGAGGTGTCTTCTGCCGGCTTCAGCACCACGCTGCAGCCCGCGGCCAGTGCCGGGCCAAGCTTCATGGCCGCCATCACCAGCGGGAAGTTCCAGGGCACGACCAGCGCCGCGACGCCGACAGGCTCGCGCAGGGTGTAGGCGTGGTACTCGCCGGGCATGGACATGTTGACCGTGGCGCCGTTGATCTTGTCAGCCCAGCCAGCGTAATAGCGCAGCGCACCGACGCTCGCCGGCACATCGCTGACCCGCGAGTACATGATCGGTTTGCCATTATCGAGGCTCTCGAGCCAGGTCAGCTCTTCGGCGTGTGCTTCCAGCGCATCGGCAAAGCGGTGGATGGCGCGCGCGCGTTCCTGCGGCGTCAGGTTACGCCAGGACCCACTGTCGAAGGACGCCCGCGCCGCGGCGACCGCCGCATCGATATCCGCCGCCCCCGCATCGGCAATCTGGCCGACCTGCTCGCCGGTGGCGGGATCGATCACCGGCAACTGGGCACCGGACTGTGCCGCCACCCACTGACCGTTGATCCACAGCTGGTGCGGTTGCTCGAGAAACTGGGCGTGAGGGCTCACGGGGACTCCTTGGATTCGGTCAGGTTCGCGTTCCCGAGCCCGAGGGCACCGGGGTTGAGAAGATCGTTGGGATCGATGTGCTGCTTGAGTTCGCGCATCAGATCGCCGTAGCGCGCATCGCGGCCGCTCAGATACGGGTAGGCCTTGCCGATCTGCAGATGCGTGCCGCCATGCTGCTGCGCCAGCTCGACGAACCGCTCGCGTAGCGCGAGCAGCTGCGAACGCGCCTCTAGGTTCGGTGCCTGCGCCTCGGCGAGCTTTAAGGTCGCTGCGCTCGTGTGCCGGCGATGAAACGCGCCGGGGGCGTCGTTCCAGGTAATGACCGGCTCGCACAGCATCGCCGTGGTGCCGATGATCGAGAACATGGTGGCGACGCCGAGCCCGTGCGGGTTATCGGTGCCGGTCAGCGCAGTGACCTCGGCCTCGAAGGCGCGCGCCATAGACGCCACCTGGCTGAACGGCAGGACCGTATTGGGCGGCAACTGCCGCTGCCCCGTGGGGGCGAGCATGTCGTATTCCTGGAAGGGCGCGGCGCGCAGTACCACCGGCACCGTCGCGGGAATTTCCTGGCCGAAGGGCGCGACGGCCGCGCGCACCGCCTGGGCATGGCCACGAACGGTCTGCGCGTTGGCGCCCTCAACGGCGAAGTGCGCGGTTTGGGCATAACCCGCGGCAAAACGGCGGCCGGAGAGCGCGATCCGCCCCGCGCGGCCGATGCCGCTGAGCAATGAACTGCCGTTGCTCGCGACCTGCCACAGCGTCTTCAGCTCCTGTCGCAGCGGCTGGCCCTGCGCGGCATCGAGCACCGCCTGCGCCGACATGCTGTTGCTGTCCGCCGCCACGCCCAGCCGGGCGACGGCCGCGTTGCCGGCGACGAGCGCGTCCAGGGAATCAAAACCGAAAGACAGCCCCACCACCTCCGTGGGTCTCGCCATCAGCGGCAGAGCGATGCGGGTCTTGATCCCAAGCGCCCCGCAGTCGCCGCAAAACAGGCCGGTCAGATCCGGCCCGTACTCCCGGAAGAAGGGGCTGCGGCGATCCGTCCAGGCGCCGGTGCGCAGGGCTTGGCCTTCGCTATCGAGCACTTCCAGCGCCAGGACGCTGCGGGCGGATGCGCCGAATCTGGCGGACCCCATCCCGAGCGCGTGCTGGGACACGGCCCCGCCAACGGTGCTGTGCAGGCCGGACATGGGGCCGAAAAAGGGCGTGCGCAGCCCCTTCGCCTGGAGCGCCGCATCGAGCGCCGCCCAGGTACAGCCTGCCTCGACCACCACATACATGTCTTCGGTATCGAGGGTCTCGATCCGATTGAGATCGGTCAGATCGAGGCACACGCCGGGTCGGGTCGGCAGGTAACCCTCAGTGTAGGAGTAGCCAGCACCGCGGGGGTAAACCGCGAGGCCTGCGGCGTTGATGCAGCGCAGCGCTGCCGCCAGATCATCGCGATTCGCCGGTTTCACCGCGGCCAGCAACCCTTCAGCTTCGCGGAAGTAATCCTGGCTGTAGTAGCCGAGGCTGTCCGGGTCCGTCATGACCCGCGCAGCGCCAAGCCGCTCGATCAGCTTCGCCAGCAGCGGATGGGGTCGGTGGGCGTTCATCATCCTATTTGACACGGCTGCCGGGGTCGGGGCCAATCGAACCGAGACGCCCTGCCATAGCAAGAACTGATACGAGCGGCGCCCTATTTCATTGGCATCGCCGCCATCCCTTAGCCGACCATGGGCGCCGCGTCAGCCACGAAAGAGTCGCTCATGGCCACCGATCCCGATCCCGTCCATCCGCCGCGCAGCGGCCACGATCTTGCTGAGGACATCCGTCGGCCCTGGTGGGCGGTCCTCGGTCCCGAGGACGGTGAGCACTGGTGGCAGCCTGAGCCCTCCGGTGGTTACGTGAGCGTGAAAATGACGCCGGAGACCACGCCCTACGACGATTTCTCCTGCGGGATCCAGGTGCTGCCGCCGGGTGGCGCCGTGCGCGAACACGGTCATCGGCAGAATCACGAGCTGATCCATATCTACGAGGGCACCGGCGAGTGCGAGATCGAAGGCGAGACTTATCGCTTCGAGCCCGGCTCCACCATTCTCGTCGGGCGTTACGCGCGGCACCTGCTCACCAATACCGGCGATGTCGATGTCCGCCTGTTCTGGGTGTTCTTTCCCGCCGGGCTGGAACACTGGTTCCGGGCGCTGGGCCGCCCCCGCACCCCCGGCGAGCCGATGCCCGAGCCCTTTGAGCGCCCGGCCAATGTCGCGGAAGTCATGGCGCGGCAACGCTTTGTGCCGCCGCGCGGCAGCTGATCCGGGCGGGAACACCCTATGCGCATTCTGAACCGGGCCGCGGTCGCGGCCGCCCTGCCCCACGCCGACTGCATCGAGGCCCTGGTGCCCGCGATGAAGGCCGTCTCCCGCGGCGCTGTGGATCTGCCGC
>JBCDIK010000242.1:0-4658 GCA_038749065.1 Pseudomonadota bacterium
CAATGGCGCTGCCTGCGCATGACCGTCGAGAGTCTGAAGCAGGCCGGCATCGAGACCGTGTTCGAAGGCACGGCGCCGGTCGGTGATAAGCAGCCGGATTTTCCCGGGACGGACAATGAGCTCTTCCCCCACGTGCTCGGCGGCATCCCACCGGCAGCGGTCCTGGAAGTGCATGAGGTCGTTCGCAGTGACGACGGCACCTTCCTGTCCGTCACCGGCGTGACCGACTGACTCGCGGCGCTCTCGAGTGGCTCGGCGCAGCCCATATCGCTTCGACTACGACGACTGGCTGCTGGACCTGATGGTCGCGGAGTTGCGGGCGCTGACCGTACAATCCGTCTCCTAGGCAGCGCAGAGGCTGAGCCATGACCGAGCAGACGTTCACCGGGCCGTCCCTTACCGGCGGCTGTTTTTGCGGAGCGATTGAGTATCGGATCGAGGGCGGGCTGAGCGATGCGCGAAGCTGCCACTGCTCCCGCTGCCGCAAAGCCTTCAGCGGCGCCGGATCCGCCTATGCGGAGCTCGCCACCGGCGCACAGTTCCACTGGGTGGCCGGTGCCGAAGCACTCAGCCGCTACCTGAGCGAGGTTGGCTGGGGTCTCGGCTTCTGCAGCCGCTGCGGCACCACCCTGTGCGGGCTGCTCGGCGACCAGGTCCACGGGGTCACGCTCGGCAGCGTGAACGGCGATCCTGGCGTGCGGATCGCCCGGCACATCTTCGTCGACTCGAAAGCGCCCTGGGATGAGATCGGGGGCGATGCGCCCCGCTATGCTGAACACGCAGACACGGAGTCAGAGTCCCCATGAAAACGATCGATAGCATCGATGCCCTGGAAGCCCTCTACGACGATGCGGTGCCCGGGGCGCTGACCAAGGTCGCCACGCAACTCACACCGCAGTATCAGCGCTGGCTCACGCAATCCCGCTTCGTCGTGCTGGCCAGCGTCGGGCCGGAAGGCACCGACGCCTCTCCGCGCGGCGACCGCGGCGCTGTCGCGCACATCGCCGATGCACGCACCCTGTGGCTGCCCGACTGGCGCGGCAACAACCGGCTGGACTCGCTGCGCAACATCGTCCGTGATGGGCGCGTCAGCCTCATGTTCATGGTGCCCGGCTGTCGTAACGTCGTGCGGGTGAACGGCCGCGCGGTGCTCAGCGACGAACCAGAGCTGACCGGCCATTTCGAAGCGGGCGGCAAGCATCCCCGCACGGTCATCGTGATCGCGATTGAGGAGGTCTACTTCCAGTGTGCCAAAGCGCTCATGCGCTCGGGCCTGTGGGAGGCGGGCGACGAAAGCGCGCAGGTCCCAAGCGCCGGCGACTTTCTGCAGGAGGTCGACGCCGGCTTTGACGGCGCTGACTACGACGCCGGCTACGGCGAATACGCCAAAGACCGGATGTGGTAGTCCGGCCGCCCCGTGGCTAGCGCTGGCTGACCTTCGCGGTCACCACCACGCCAGGGGCCACCCCCACATCGATGTCCATTTCTCCGGGCGCGGTCTGCGTGTAGCTGAGCGTCAGCAGCTTGCCCTCGCCGCTCGCCTTGAACGCCGCCCGCGTATCGGTCAGCTCATCGAGCACCATGAGCTGATCGGTCACCTGATTGAGCTCACCATCAAACTGTCGCAGACGCAGCGTCAGCGACGCCGCGCCCTGCTCGTCAACGCTCTCGCGGACCATCATCAGCTCGATGAGAGCGACTGTATCGGGATCGCTCAGCCGCACCTTGTTCTCGATGCAGCCATGCCGCGGCGCACTCCACACCTCTTCGACGTGCTGCTCGCCCAGGCCACCCACCCACTCGCCGGTGAGCCAGGCCATGCGGTCGACGGAAACGGAGTTGGAGGCGCTCATGGCAATCACCGGTGTTGCGGACCGGTGGATGATACCGCGCCCGTCTTGCCATCGTGTTCCTGCTGGGGATCGCACTGCTGATGATCTGGACCGGCCGCGGCTGAAGGTGCCACCCGGGCTGCGCGACGAAGCCAGCCCCAGGACTTGATAGACTCGCGCGAAGGGCACGCCGGAGCAGGTCATTGGCGGGACAGGTTTGCAGTATCGGGCGCAGCGACGCGCTCTTCCCAGTCCGCTGGCTTGCCATCGCGCTGCTGCTCACCACCGCCGGCGTGCTGCTCCCGGGGCACGGGGTGGCACAGGGCGCCACCGACCAGGGGAGCGTCGCCGAACGACTGCAGGCGCTGGTCGAGGTCGGCCTGCACTACGCCGAACACGACATCGAGGCTCGGCAGCGGGCCCTGGGCGAGGCGAAGGCGCTGCTCGCTGCGCAGGATGCCCCCCTGCCCCAGCTGCGCGCGCAATATGGGTTGGCGGATGCTTACCTGCGCTACCAGACCGGCGACCTGAGCGGCGCGATCGAGGCTGCCCGCACCAGCCTGACCCATATCTCCCTGGCATCGCATCCCGATGATCACGTTCGCAGCCGGTCGCTGCTGGGCGGGCTGCTGCTGGCCCAGGGTCACACCGACGAGGGGCTGCGCATGTTCGAGACCCTGTTCGCGGACAACCTGAGTGCGGTGCCGCCCATGCGCGTCGAGAACGCGCGGGTCAACTACGCCTCGGCCCTGGTGCAGGTCGGCCGCATTGAAGACGCCGGGCGCGCCTACGAGCAGGCCCTCCTGTATGCGCTCACCCATCAGGAAGATCTGCTGGGCCTCGCGGCAGGCGCCAACTACGTCTCGCTGCTAAACAAGCAGGGCATGTCCGGAGAGGCGCAGTACTGGCTGACGCGCCTGGAGCCGGCGATGGCACGACTGCCCACGGTCATGTCCACCGCCGCGCTCAAGATCTATCAGCTCGGTATCGCGGTGAGAAGCGGCGCCAGCGCCGGGGTACTCCGCGACATCGAGGCCCTGCTGGCGCAGTCCACGGAGGCGCCCAAGCTGGTGCGCGCCCATGCCCGGGAGCTGTACGCGGAAGCGCTGCGCCAGCAAGGCCAGAATACAGCGGCGCTGCGCGAGGCGCAGGCAGCACTGGCGCTCCTTGAGGGCTATCCCGTCGAGCGTCCGGATGCGCTCATCGCCATGGCGCGCGCCCACCTGGCCCTGAACGACGTCGCAGCGGCGGGACGTGTGATCAGCGGCCTGGAAGGCTCGGAGTTCATCACGCCATCGAACCGGGTAGAGCTGCACGAGCTGCGCCTGGAGCAAGCACTTCTGACCGGCGACACCGAGGCCGCAGCTCGCGCGCTTAAGGACTTTCGCGCGGCTAACGAGGCGCAGAGCAGCTTCGTGAATGAGCGCCAGGTCTCTTACTTCCAAGACAAGCTGAGCACCCAGCGCACGGCACTGGAGTTGCGGCTGTCGCAGGAGGCGGCGGCCCTGCTGCGGGCCGAAGCCGCGACCCAGCAGGCGCAGGCCAACGAAGCGACGATGCGGGCTCAAGCGCTGCGCCGCGAGCGTGGTTTCATCATCGGTATCGTGGCCTTGATCGCGCTCGGCGCCGTCGCTCTGATCTATTTCAACGCCCGCCGACAGCTGCACTCGAAGCTGCGCGCCCGGCTGCGCCAACAGAACGAGTCCCTCTCGGCCCTGGTCGATGCCAAATCTGCCGATCTGGTACGGAACGTCACCGAGCAGGCCCAGCTCAAGGCCGCGCTGGACGAGCGCCGACACATGGAAGCCATCGGGCAGATCGCCGGCCACGTCGCGCACGATTTCAACAACGTGATGCAGGTGGTGTCGAGTGCAAACGATGTGCTGGCACCACTGGTGCGCACCAGCACACAGCAGAAAGCGCTCAGCGCAGCACAGCAGTCGATCCACGCCGCAAGCGCGACGGTGCGTCAGCTGCTCGCCTACTCGCGCAACCAGCAGCTCGAAGCCACGGTGTTCGGCATTGGCGCCTTTATGACGGACAACCAGCACCTGTTCCGGTCGGCAATTGGTGAGGTGAATCAGCTGCAACTCGACCATCGCGCGGAGGACGCACATGTGCGGCTCGACCGCGGCCAATTCACCGCGTCGATCATCAACCTGCTGCGCAACGCCGCGGACGCCATGACGGCGCCCGGAGACATTACCCTCCGCACCCAGCGTAACGAGGCGAACGGGAGCGTCGCCATCGCGGTGATCGACACCGGGCGCGGGATGGATGAGGCGGAAGCAGCGCGGGCACTGGAGCCCTACTACTCCACCAAGAACGAAGAAGCCGGCACCGGCCTGGGGCTCAGCAGCGTGTTCGGCTTCGTCACCCAGTCCGGGGGCGAGATGACCATCGACAGCGTGCCTGGTGAGGGCACGGTGGTTAGCTTGCGTTTCCCGCTCCAGGCACCGATCGCGCCGCAGTCGACGTCCACCCCCGCCGCGAGCAGCCTGCTGGCACAGGCCCGAGTCCTGCTGGTTGAAGACAACCCGCTCATCGCCTCGACGCTGCAGACGCTGCTCGAGTCCACCGGCGCCAGCGTCGTCTGGAGCGACAACGCGGACAACGCACGCACCCGGGTGAGCGACGATGGGCCTTTCGATCTCATGCTCACGGATATCAAGATTCCCGGCGCAACGAACGGCCTGGGGCTCGCCGAATGGGTGCAGACACACTTCCCGCAGATCCGGATCGGCATGATGAGCGGCTTTGGCTCGGAAGCGGGCACCGGTAATCCGATCCCAGTGCTCAGCAAACCGTTCACACGCGATGAACTCG
>JBCDIK010000243.1:0-4605 GCA_038749065.1 Pseudomonadota bacterium
AGCCTGCGGTTTTCGCGATGAATGGCAGGCGATTCAGAACACCGGCGCCACGGTGCTGGGCATCTCTCCGGACGACGAAGCCTCGCATCAGAAGTTCATCGACAAATATCAGCTGCCGTTCCCGCTGCTGTGTGATCCGACCCGTAAGGTGATGGAGAAGTACGGCGCCTGGGGCGAGAAAAACATGTACGGCAAGAAGACCGTCGGTGTGATTCGCTCCACGACCATCGTCGGGCCGGACGGCAAGGTGGCCAAGCATTGGCGTCGAGTGCCGAAGGCGGCCGATCACCCGGCCAAGGTGCTGGAGTTTCTGCAGAGTGTCACCGCGTGACTGCGCTGGCGGAGATCGCGCCGAAGTTCGTGGCCATGGCGCACCAGATCGTCTGGTGCACCGCGGCGACGGTCGACGCGCAGCAACGTCCCCGGTCACGTGTACTGCACCCGATCTGGGAGTGGGACGGCGAACAGCTCGTGGGCTGGATCGCAACGGCGCGCACGCCCACGAAGGCGGCACATCTGGACGCCAGTCCCTTTGTGTCCTGCAACTACTGGACGCCGGCCCAGGACACCTGCGTCGCGGAGTGCGCTGCGCAGTGGGTGACCGACAAAGCGACCAAACACCGCGTGTGGGACCTGTTCGTCAATGGGCCCGCGCCCGTCGGCTACGACCCGTCCATGATCCCTGGTTGGGAAAACGCGGACTCGCCAGGCTTTGACCCCCTGCGCCTGACCCCCTGGCGACTGCGGGTCATGCCCGGTGCGTCTCTCATGGACGGCAGCTATGCCGCCGACAGCTGGCAGGCGAGCAGCTAGACCGGCCGCTACCAGGTATCGATGAACGCGTACTTCTTGCCCGCCCGGGACGGTGGCGCGGGCACTCGTTCGAGGCCGGCCACCAGCCAGCGCCTGGTTTCCGCGGGGTCGATGACGTCATCGACGCCGCCACCCGCGGCGGCGTTGACCGCTTTGGCGGAGTCGTAAGCACGCTCGACCCGAGCGTCGAATGCCTCCCGGCGTTCCTGCGGATCCTCGATGGCAGCCAGCTCGCGCCGGTAGCCGAGCTTCACGGACCCTTCGATATTCATACCGGCAAACTCCGCGGTCGGCCAGGCGATCGTGAAGAAGCCGACCTGGGCGCTGCCTCCGCACATGGCCTGAACGCCCAGCCCGTAGGCCTTACGCACGATAACGCCAAACAGCGGTGTGGTCAGGTTCGCGCCGACGTTGAACATGCGCGTGCAATGCCGGACCAGCGCCGTTTCCTCGACCTCCGGGCCAACCATCATGCCGGGACAGTCCATGAGGCTGAGCACCGGAATATCGAAGGCGTCGCAGAGCTGGAGAAAACGTGCGCCCTTATCGGCCCCGGGCGAATCGATGGCCCCCGCGAGGTGATGCGGGTTGTTCGCGATCACGCCCACCGGACGGCCTTCCACGCGAATGAAGGCGGTGATCACGCCGACTCCGAACGCGCATCGCAGCTCCAGTACAGAGCCCGTATCGGCAATGGTCTCGATGATCTCGCGCATGTCATACAGGCGCAGCCGATTCTCGGGCACCACGTGCCGCAGGGCTCGCTGATCGGGTGCCTCCCAGCTGGCGGTCCGACCCTGAAAGTAGCCGAGGTACTGCCGGGCGGCCTTGACCGCAGCGGCCTCGTCCTCAACCAGCAGATCCACCACCCCGTTGGGCACCTGAAAACGCATGGGCCCGACTTCTTCGGGCCGATAGACCCCCAGGCCGCCCCCTTCGATCATGGCCGGGCCGCCCATCCCAAGCGTGGAGCCCTCTGTTGCGATAATGATGTCAGAGCAGGCCACCAGCGCCGTGTTACCCGCAAAACACCGACCGTTGACGATCGCAACCAGCGGGACCAGACCGGACAGCCGCGCATAGGTGGTAAAGGTATCGGTATCAAACGCGACCGCCGGACCCGTGCTGTCATCCCCCGGGCGCCCGCCACCGCCTTCGCCAAAGAGCACCACCGGTAGTCTGAAACGCTCCGCCAGATCGAATAGCCGGTCCTGCTTGTAGTGATTACGCGCGCCCTGGGTGCCAGCCAGCACGGTGTAGTCATAATGCACGACCATCGCGCGCGCAGCTTCGGCACCAAACTCCGCCGCATTGATGGTTCCGGTTCCAGCGACGAGGCCATCGGCCGGCGTTTGCTCGCGCAGTTCCTCCGGCGAGCGACGCCGGTGTTGCCGGGCCACGAGCAACGGCCAGTACTCGCGGAAGGAATCCGCATCGAGCAGGTCGTCGATGTTCTCACGCGGCATGCGATAGCCGAGCGCGTGCCGCTTACGCACCGCCTCGGGCCGCGCTGCATCCAGCGTCAGCGCATGACGCGCAAGGCTCTCGGCAAGATCGCCGCGAATGGCATCGGGATCGACACGGATCGCTTCGCCAGCGCCATCGTCATCGACAGCGGCGGGCACCAGGTAGACGAGCGGATAATCCTGCCGCACGACATCGCCGGGCGTCATGGTCACGCCCTGAACGACACCGCTGCAGGGCGCGGTGATCTCATGTTCCATTTTCATGGCTTCGACGATCGCGAGGGTAGCGCCGCTGCGTACTTCATCACCCGGCGCGACAGCGACCGACACGAGCGTGCCCTGAATCGGACTCGCAGCGCTTCGGGTGCCATCGGGCACACTCGTCGGTTCCGTCAGCGCTGCGCTGTCCGCGGGCGCTGCGGCGAGCGCACGCGCGTCTGCTCCCGTGTCAGCGCCGTGACCATGTTCGAACAGCGCTAACGGATCCACTGAGTCGATGCGAGCACCTGCGTGGCCGCCCCTGGCCGCTGCCGCAGCGTCGGTCTGCGCCGCTCGTCCGGCGTCCCCAGGAAACGGCTGCGACGCGGTGTCCAGAAGCGATGCCAGCTGCGCATCGAACCAGGTCGTCGTCACCCGCGCCGCGCGCAGGTCCGCATGGTCGAGTACCGCGCGGAGCACCTCCCGGTTGGTGGCGACCCCTTCAATGCGAAATTCCCGCAGTGCACGTCGCGTCTGCCGCAAGGCGACCGCCAGCTCGTCGCTGCGGTTGTGCACGATGATCTTGGCCAGCAGCGCATCGTAGCGACTGCTGGTGCGGTACCCCGTATAGCCATAGCCGTCAACGCGCACGCCCGGACCGGTGGGTGGTTCATACACCGCCAATGTGCCCGCTGCGGGCAACACCGAGCCATCGGCTAAGTACCGCTCCAGATTCACCCGCGCCTGAATCGCAAACCCGGGTTGTGCTGTCGCTGGTAAGGAGAGCGTTGCAAGGCTCGCGCCGGCCGCGACCTGAAGCTGCAGCGCGACCAGATCCACTCCCCAGGTGAGCTCCGTCACCGTGTGTTCGACCTGCAGGCGCGCATTGGTCTCGATGAAGTAGAACTCGTCCTGTTCAGGGCGCACCAGGAACTCCACCGTGCCCAGCCCCCGATAGGACACGGACTCACCGAGCCTGCGGGCCGCATCGATCAGCGCGCGACGCATCGACTCCAACAGGGCCGGCGCCGGCGCCAGTTCGATCAGCTTCTGATGACGGCGCTGGACGCTGCAATCGCGCTCGCCAAAGGTCACGATGCGCTCGCCGTCCCCGAGGATCTGCACCTCGATGTGCCGCGCCGCAGGCAGGTACTGCTCCGCGTAGAGATCCCCGATGCCGAAGGCGGCCTGCGCCTCCGAGCGGCAGCGCTCATAGGCCGCGCTCAGCGCCTGCGGATCCTCGACCAGGCGACTGCCCCGGCCGCCGCCACCGGCGACCGCTTTGAGCATCATCGCCGCCGCGCCGTCGTTCCCGCGCGGCAGGTCGGCGTAGAACGTTTCCGCCTGCGTGAGCGTCAGGCCAGCCGCCGTACCTGCGAGGATGGGCAAATCGGCAGCCAAGGCCGCATCCCGGGCACGCGCCTTGTCCCCGAACAGCGCCAGGTGCTCAGGCGCAGGCCCGACGAAGGTCACCCCCGCAGCTGCACAGGCGCTGGCGAAGCTCGCCTGCTCTGACAGGAACCCGTAGCCAGGGTGTAGCGCATCGCAGCCCGCGTCCGCTGCCGCGGCGAGGATCGCTGTTTCATCGAGGTAGGCCGCGGGCCCACTGCCGGGCAGCGCGACGGCCTCGTCCGCAAGGCGAACGTGCGCACTGTCGGCGTCATCGCTGCTGTAGACCGCGACCGGGGCCAGGCCAAGATCGGTTGCCGCCCGGGCAATCCGTAGCGAGATCTCGCCCCGGTTGGCGATCAGCAGACGTTTCACGTACCGGTACCCTCTTCCAGTGCATGCAGATACCAGTGCACGCCCCCGAGGCCGAGCACACCCTCAACGATGGGCAGGCCTTCCGTATGAGCAGCGTTGACGATGGCTTCCGCGTCCGTCACCTGCAGGTGCAACGCACTCAAACCCGGGCCGCGCTCATCGCGCACCGGCAGAAAGCGCAGCGTGGCGTTCACCAGCGTGACAACCGGCACGCCATCGCGTTGTCGGAGCGGTGCATTGAGTACGCCCGCCCAGCGCCGCGCCAGCGCGTTCGGGTCGGCGCACTGCAGATCCACGCCGCACAGCGCGTGCACGCGGTCGCGACATACCGCGCCCTCCCAGCCAAGGCCGCCGGCCGGGTGCC
>JBCDIK010000244.1:0-4598 GCA_038749065.1 Pseudomonadota bacterium
CCGCACCACCAGGTGGCCACACTCGGCAACAGCAGCGATTCACCGAGCAGACGTTCTGCCAGCCCCGGCAGAAAGCCCATGATGGCGTCGTTCTCGACCACGCCGCTGCCGATGGTGTTGGTCAGCAGCGTGCGGCCCCGGCGTGCAGCGTCCAGCAATCCTGGTGTCCCATGCAGGGAGGTGCTCTTGAGCTCCAGCGGATCGCACAGCTCGGAGCGCACAAATCGCGCCAGTGCACGCACCGGCTTCAAGCCTTCGAGTGTTTTTAGGAAGACGTCGCCACCGCGGACCGTCAGGTCGTCGCCCTCGATGACCGGCAGTCCGAGGTAGCGGCCGAGGTAGGCGAGCTCGCTGTAGCTGTCTGCGCCCGGGCCCTCGGTAAGTAGCGCCGCCAGATCGTCCTCATCGCTGCCGTGCAGCTGCAGCGCATCGCCCAGGCGCTGAAAGAAGCCAGCAACGCGCTCCACATTGAGTTCCGACATCAGCCGCGCCAGGCTGCGTGCCATCACGATCCGGTTCTGCAGCGCATAACCCAGGCCAGTCGGTGCCTCGGTACGATTGTTCAGCACCCACCAGGCGCCATCGGGTGAGCGGCCCAGGTCGAAGGCGAGCAGTGACAGCGCGCCGCTCGGCCGCGCAGCGCCCCCGGTACCTGCGGGCAAAGCGCCGCAGCCCGGCAGGAGGAAGGATGGGTTCGCGAAGGTCAGCGCGGGCGGGAGCACACCGGAAACAAGCAGGGACTGCTCGCTATAGAGATCGTGGACCAGCCGATCGAGCAGTCGCGCTCGCTGCAGGATGCCCCGCTCCAGGTTACGCCAATCAGCGGCCGGAAGAATGAAGGGTAGCGCGTCCAGCTTCCAGGGTTGATCCGGCGCAGCGCCGACGCTGCTCAGTGTTTCTTCGTCGTGCAGATTGCGGACCTGCGCGTCGTGCTGGCGCAGTCGCTCCAGCGACGGTGCAGCGAGCGCGCTCGGGTCGAGCAGGTCGTTGAACAGCCCCTGCCAGTGGGGCCGCAGCGCACCCTGATCCAGCACCTCGCTGAAATGACCGGGAAGCTCGTGGGCACGGACGTCCAGGGGGCCGCCGGGGGCCAATTGGGGGTTCGGACTGGACAGGATGACGGGCCGGGGTGGAGTGTTGGCGGCAGGGTAGGGCCCGCATGACGGTTTCGCAAGGCGCGGTGCTGTGGTTCGGTCAGCGTCCCGGCACGGGCACCTCGAGCAGGCGGCGCTCGCGATAGCGCGGCTCGTTCGGGTAGCCGCGGGCATTGTTCAGGTAGCGAATGCCGCTCAGGGTGCGGTCGACGTTGACGTGTGAGTGCCCATACAGATGGGTATGCCCGATCGCTTGCACATGCCACCGGCGCAGGCTCTGCTCCAGACGCCAGCCACCGAGCACCGGCAGGATCCAGCCGAAGGCCATAATGGCCGGCATGGGCAGCACATCCGGTCGTGGCAGGAAGTGCGAGACGGTGATGAGGGGCAACGGGTCGAGCGCAACCGGTTTCGGGTGGCTTGCCGCAAAGTGCGCACTGATCTGCGGCGCCTCCCACCCATCAGGCCAGCGGCAGCGATGAAAGTCAGACCAGGCCTTGCGCAGCTTTGGTCCCGGCGCCCCAAAGGAATAGTCATACCAGCTCAGCAGCGGCACGATGCGTGCGCCGGCGAACTCGAAGGCGTCCTGGTCGACGTCCAGTTGCGCCAGGGCGGTGCGAAGGAATGCGTGTCGCTCCAGTGACGTTTCCTCGCTGTCGCGCGGCACCCATAGATCGTGATTGCCCGGCACGAACAACACCCGGGCGAACCGGGCGCGCAGTGCCGCCATGGCCCGCAGCAGGCGTTCCGGTTTGTGGCTTAGATCGCCGGCGACCAGCAGCGCATCGCGTTGATAGTCGACCTTTGAGAGCGCGTCGATCCAGGCCCGGTTCGGCGCGTAGTCCACGTGCAGATCGGAAACGGCGAAGATGCGCACGGTGGGCTAGGAGCGTTCGCTCGATCCCGTAACGCCGCCCGCACGCTGCGCATCGTAGCGCGCAAAGTAGTCGCGCGCTGCGGCGGTGACCTTGGGTGCCAGCTGCAGCGCGCTGACCATGGTGGGGATCGCCATGAGCGCGTAAGCGCCGTCGATGATGCCGATGGCCGTCCGCAGGCTGACGACGGCGGCGAAGAAAATGAAGCCGATGTAGACGACGCGGTACGGGGTCAGGGCGCCACCGCCGAACAGGAACCGCGCACACTCGCCGCCGTAGAAGGAGTAGGTGACGATGGTCGTGGTCGCGAAGCACAGCACGCACAGCACCAGCACCGTCACGCCGACGGGGCCGAGCAGGCTGCTGAACGCCTCTGCGGTGAGGGTGATGCCGTCGGCGCCCTCCTGCTGCCAGACACCGGAGAGCAGGATCATGAGCGCGGTCGCGGTGCACACCATCAGCGTGTCGACGATGGGACCAAGCATGGCTACCAGCCCCTCCCGCACCGGTTCTTTTGTCCGCGCCGCGCCGTGGGCGAGCGCTTCCGTTCCGATCCCGGCTTCGTTGGAGAAGGCGCCGCGCTGCACTCCGTAGAGGATCATGCTGAGCAGGCCACCCCCGGCGGCGGCTTCGGCGGTGAAGGCATCGGTCACGATGAGAGCGAGTGCTCCGGGCACCTGGTCTACGTTGAGCAGCAGCGCGCAGAACACCGCCGCCAGGTAGGCCACGGACATGACCGGTACCAGCGCAGCCGCGACCCGGGCGATCCGTCGGATGCCGCCGATGATGACCGCGCCGGAGACGATCGCCACGGGCAGGCCCAGGGCGAGGTTCAGCAGCATCGGATCTTCGGGCACCGGCACGGCCAGCAGATTCTCAAGGACCACCTCCCGCAGCACCTGCACCAGCTGATTGGTCTGGAATACGGGCAGAGCGCCAATCATGCCGAAGATCGCGAACATGATTGCCAGCGGCTTCCAGCGCGGCCCGAGGCCCTCGGTGATCACATACATGGGGCCGCCGCGGCGCTCGCCGTCGACGTCTTCGAAGCGGTACATGACCGCCAGGGTGCAGGTGAAAAACTTGGTGGCGATGCCGAGGATCGCGGTCATCCACATCCAGAAGATCGCGCCCGGGCCGCCGATCCCGATCGCCAGCGCAACGCCGCCGATGTTGCCGAGCCCGATGGTGCCCGCGAGCGCTGCGGACAGCGCCTGAAAATGGGTGATTTGTCCCGGCTCGTCAGGCTCTGCGTGGCGCCCCCGGAGCAGGTCAATGCCATGGCCCAGATAGCGGAACGGCGCAAAGCGACTGAGCAGCAGAAAGTAGCTGCCGCCGCCCAGCAAGAGCACCAGCAGCCACGGGCCCCAGGCCAGTTCGGCGAAGCGCTCAGCCAGATGTTGTAATTCGGTCACCGCGGCACCTTACGGTGCTCCGATCCGAAGGTCGAGGATTTGCTACCGCCCATCTTCGGCGCGTTGACCGGGCAGCGCGCAGATCGTCTACTGCGCGGTGGAAAGTGGGAACCTGGAGACGCATGCCTTCGCAACAGGACAGTCACATGGCCGAGCGCGGCGCACCCTCGCGCACGGCGGCCTCGCCCCTGGGCAAGACCACTGCCAACGTAGACGTGTACACCCCGTCACTGCTGCACCCGATCCCCCGGGCCGAGGGGCGTGAGCGCATGGGGCTGCCGGCCGATCTGCCTGCCATGCGCGGCGAGGATCAGTGGACCGCCTACGAGCTGAGCTGGCTCGATGTGCGCGGGCGTCCGCACAACACGGCCGTGCGGCTGACGGTGCCGGTAGGTTCGCCGATGATCGTCGAGAGCAAGTCCCTCAAGCTTTACCTGAACTCCTTTGCGCAGACGCGTTTCCGGCAGACCGCGGATGTGCTCAAGACCTTGAACAGTGACCTGTCGCTGGCGTTCCGCGCCCCGGTGCTCGTTGACCTGTTAGGCCGCGCTCAGCTGGGCCCGCTCACTGAGACGTTGCCGGGCGTCTGCCTGGATGAGATGGACGTGGATATCGATGCTTATGAGCGCGATCCGGAGCTTCTCGTCGCAGCGGATCCCGGCACCACAGCGGTGAAAGAGACGCTGCACAGCTGGAATTTTCGCAGCCTGTGCCCGGTAACCGGGCAGCCGGACTGGGCAGCGGTGGTAATCGAATATCGTGGTCCCGCCATCGACCGCGCCGGGCTGTATCGCTATCTGGTCTCTTACCGCAGTCATAGCGGCTTTCACGAGACCACCGTAGAGCGCATTTACGCCGATCTGCTGGCGCACTGTGGTTGCGTGTCCTTAAGCGTCTGGGCGCGCTTCATGCGCCGCGGCGGCATCGACATCAACCCGTTCCGATCCACCCGGGAAGACAAGGCGCCGGTTTTACGCCTGGCTTACCAGTGATTCGTCATCGGGATCCCCAGGAGAGGCTTCCTCGTCTGCGGCGGGCTCGGTTGAGGCCTCTGCCTCTGGGTCTGCACTGCTAGCAGGCGCTTCGGCGGGTTCGGTCGCTTCAAGTTCCGCCGCAACCTTCGCCTGGATCGCTGCGACCGCCTCGGCCTCGATCTGGTCTTTTGATTCCGAGTCGGCGTTCGCGGCATCGTCTTCGGGCTGGGCGCTCGACGC